>SXPK01000014.1 GCA_005776365.1 Planctomycetia bacterium | reverse complement strand
TGGCCGATGTCGGCGATGCGGCGCAGGATGCCCTCGTCGGCTTCGCCGATGCCGATGGCGTGGATGCGCACGCGGCGGAAGGTGTTCATGCGCTCGACGTCGGCGGCGATGGTGAAGCCGAAGATGTAGGGGCCGTTGTAGCCCATGATCGGGGTGCGCTGGGCGCGTGCCCCGGTCTCGTAGTCGGTGACTGCGACGTCTTCGTCGTAGTCCTTGTCTTGGATCCGGAAGTCATCCGTCGACGGCGCGCCGTCGGACAGCACGAAGATCGTGTCGCAGCCTTCGGTGAGCGGCCCCGCATCGACGAAGGCATCGCTCTCGGCAAAGCCCTTGCCCGACAGCGCGAACGCGCGCCGCACGCCGCCATGCAGGTTGGTGTCGCCCTTGATGGTGCCGAGCGGCGAGCCGCCGGGCTGCGCCGGACCCGGCTCGATTGCGTCGAGGTCTTTGCAGACTTTCGTGACGTTGGACTTCGTCGCGCGGATCAGGCCAGGGCAAGACGGCAGCGTGCCGGAATCGTCGCCGAACCAAACGATGCTGAAGTACTTGTCGTCCGGCAGGCGCATCAACGAGAGCTTGAGGTGCTCGCGCGCGAGGTCGAAACGCGTGTTGATCTGGTGCCAGGGCAGGTCGTTCTCGTCGAGCAGTTCGCCCTTCGGCTTCTTCTTGGGGCCAGTGACTGGGCCTTTGGGCTTCACCGATGGCGAGATCGGCTGCAGCATCGAGTCGGAGAAATCGACCACGTAGCAGAGGCGCTCGCCCTCGGTCTCGATGCCGAAGAACCGCGGCTTGGTCACCGTGTTGCCGCCGCCGCTCGGCCGCTTGGGTGCGTCTTGCTGGAGCAGCAGCAGCCACGGCTCTGGCTGTACGAGCAAACCAGGACCGTTGAGCGCGATTTGCAGATGGCGCGCCATCTGGACCCTCGACGTGTGGTCGAGCTTGACCGGGTCGGACAGCAAGTTGATGTAGGCCGTCATGCCGGCGCGCGCGCGCTCGCTGCGGACCTTGGTCTTGTGGCGAAGCATGGCGCCGGACATCGCGCCGAGTAGGAGGCTGCGCTCTGCGTCCTTCTGCGGGAAGTTCGTCGCGAGGTGGAACATCGCATCCCACAGCTCGTCATTGCCGCACAGCGACAGCGCGACCAGCGCAGCAGCTTGGTGATGGACGGACTTGTCCTCGCCAACGATGGCCAGCGTGTCCTTGGCGCCAATGCGTTTGGTCTCGACGCGCAGGGCTTGGACCCAGAGCCAGATGTCCTGCGGCTTGGGGTTGGCGGTGCGCAACTGGCGCAGTCCCTGCGCCGCCTCAGCCGAGTCGAACCAGGTCCCGAGCAGCGTGGCGAGGTGGTAGCGCGACATGTCGCGGTAGTCCTTCACCGTCTTGTAATCCTCGACGAGGATCGCGAAGGCCTCCGGCTTGCGCGTGAAGGCCATCAGCTCGCGGCCTGCGTAGTGATGCCGCAGCGGCTTGCGCTTCATCAACTCGGTGTAGCGCGCCAAGGCCTCGTCGTAGGGCTTGGGCAACTCGATCGCCTCCTGTTGGGCCCGCGTTGGCGCGGACAGCAAGAGCGCAAGCGCGATGGCGGCAAACGCGGCGCAAGAAGAACGGGCCGATGGGTGGACTCGCTGCACGATCGTCATTCCTTGGCGGACGACCGCTCGAGCGGCCGACGATTCGGTGAAGGTGAATGGGCCGGACTCTAACGCGCACGGACCCTCGCGGGGAGGGCAGGAACCGCCCGATCGCGCCGGGTGTCGCGTTGGGCGTCGCGTTGGGCGTCGCGCAACGTGCCGCGGCGGGCACTGCGGCGAGTGCCGCGCAGGGCGAGTTCAGGATCGGCTCGCAGTCGAGGCCCTAGGTCTCGGGCCTTCGTGATGCGCACGGCCAATGCGGCTCTTGCACATCGGCGCGGGGATGCGACGCCCCCGCGCTGCTAGCGGTCCTGGTGCGCGCTGGCGCGGCTGATCAGAAGTTGACCTGCATCTGGATGCCGAAGCGGTCGACGTCGCGAGCTTCTTCGAACGGCGTGCCGGACGTGTCCGAAGTGTCCGTGCGCCAGAACGTGTGCGTGTACTGCATCGTGACTTCGATCTCCGGGGTGGCTTGCCACTCGAAACCGATGTCGAGCTCGTTGACTTCGTCCTTGGGCGCGTTGGTCGCGAACTTGCGCGCGCCGTCGAAGAAGTTCCACCGCACGAAGGGGAACCACACGCCGGCCTCCGTCTCCAGCATGTAGTGGGCCTGGACGTAGCCGCCCTGGATGGACTCGGCATTGATCCGGCTCAGGTCATCGCTGAGTTGAGGACTCTTGCCCCAGGTCCACTCGGCCTCGAAGCCGATTGGCGCCGGGTAGACGATCACCGATGCGGCAACGCGCTCGTCATCGATACCGCCACCGTCCGCGGTCGGCGCGGCCTGCGCGGGAGCGGGCGAGGGGTTCAACTGCATGCTGCTCGTGGTGACCACGTATTCGCCGGTGTAACCCTGAACGCCGATCTCGACGACTTGGCCGTCGCCGAACTGGAATGGATAGCTCGCACGCGCGGCGATGTGCACGTCGCCGTTCTTGTCCGATCGGTTGGGGCCCTGGCCCGTGAAAGCGCCGAAGCCGAGGACGCCATAGTCGCCGGACCCCTTTCGGCCCGACCTCACGAGGTCGCGGAACAAGTCGCGGATGTGGGAAGGAGCCCAGAAGTAGTAGACGCCCATGTCTCGCTCGCCCTCGACCGCGGAGTTGATCGCGTCGGCGCGCTCCAACGCGATGCGGTTCTGGCTCGATTGCAGGTTGACGAAGCCGTAGGGCACCTTCGACAAGCCGACACGCAGGCGGGACTCCTTGTCCTGATCCAAGGCGATGTCCGTGTAGTAGTCGCGCATCTGCATGGTCCAATCGCTGAGTCCGTTGGGAGTGCCCGCGAACTCGGTCTGCGCGTAGAAGTAGACGCGGTCGCTGACGTCGCCGCTCAGCGTCACGCGGCCACGGCGGAGGTAGAGCGACTCGGGCTCGTTGATGCTGCGGTCGGCCGGGACGTTGAGGTTTGGCGTGTTGTCCTCGTTGAACAGCGACGTGTATCGGAACTGCCCGTAGCCGCGAATGGTGAGCCGGTCGTACCACTTGCTCGTCTCGGACTTCGCTGCGAGCTTCTTCTCGAGCGCCTGCATCTCGCTCTCTTTGGCGTCGAGTCGTGTCTCGAGGGCGCGGAGCCGCTCCTCGAGCGATCCCGCTTGTTGTGGCGTTGGAGCTTGGTTGGAGCCGCCGGACTGCGCCGTCAGTGTTGCGGGAAGTGCCGCGGCGATGGCGGCTGCGAATCGGAGTAGGAGGTCGCGCTGGATCACTGCTCAGTTCCTTGCTGTGTTGCGACCGTTCAGCACGGCCGGGGGGAGACGGATCGCCAGGATTTGGCGAGTCTTCAGCAAAGGAACTCAAATGAAGAGCCTGTGAAGGGGAAGCGAAGGTGCGGGGAATCTGCGTTCGCGATTCGCGGGAGCTTCACATCGCCGCCAGGGCGGGGCCGAGGGTTCTGGCCCTGCTGCGCGCAACGCGGCGACCGCCGGGCCGTCGTCGGATCCTGCTCCTGGTAGTCCTGCGCTGCGCCAAGGGAGGAGGTGGTCGGGCCGAGAGGATTTGAACCTCCGACCTACTGGTCCCAAACCAGTCGCGCTACCAAACTGCGCTACGGCCCGACGCCGACACGCTACCGCCGCGCGGCGTTTGCGCAATGCATCGCGCGAGCTACTTCATCGGTCTTTGCAGCCTGTTGAAGAGCGACTGCTGCCTGCGAGCAAGCCATCCGGGGCGGGCTCTTTTCATGCGCTGCATCGGATCTGCGGATTCGACTCCGTTCGCACTCCGTGATCTCGACCCGAAGCCGG
>SXPK01000180.1 GCA_005776365.1 Planctomycetia bacterium | reverse complement strand
GGCAAGGGTTTTGCCGTCGTCGCCAACGAAGTGAAGGAGCTCGCCAAGGAAACCGCGCGCGCCACCGAGGACATCAGCCAGAAGATCGAAGCGATCCAGGGTGATACGCGCGGCGCCGTCGAGGCGATCGGGCGGATCAGCCAGATCATCAATCAGATCAACGACATCCAGAACACGATCGCTAGCGCCGTCGAGGAACAGACCGCGACGACCAATGAGATCGGTCGCAGCGTCACCGAAGCGGCGAAGGGGACGTCCGAGATCGCGCACACCATCACTGGCGTGGCGACTGCCGCGAAGTCGACGACGCAGGGCTGCAGCAATGTGCTCGGCGCTGCAACGGAGCTGTCGAAGATGGCAGCCGAGCTGCAGAAGCTCGTCTCGCGGTTCAGGTTCTGAGTCCAAAACGCCGGCGGCCTCGTGCCGCCGGCATCCAGGGGAAGACTTATGCGGGCACTATTGGTCGACGACTCGCGCGCGATGAGAATGATCCTCGCGCGCACGCTCAAGGAGATAGGGTTCGAGGTCACCGAGGCCAGTCACGGCCTCGAAGGGCTCGAGCGCCTCAACACGTCGGGTCCCTTCGACCTCGCGCTGGTCGACTGGAACATGCCCGAGATGGACGGTCTCACCTTTGTTGCGACAGTCCGTCGCGGGCAACTCGCGCACGCGATGCGCATCGTGATGGTCACGACGGAGTCCGAGGCGGAACGTGTCGCCGCGGCGCTCGCGGCTGGAGCCGACGAGTATGTCACGAAGCCGTTCACCAAAGACGCGCTGACTTCAAAGCTCGAGATCATCGGGCTTCCGGTCGAAAAGTCAGTCTGAACGCAGTGATCCTGTCAGCAGCTGCAGAACCCCATATCATGCCTATCCAGGCTGCAGACTTCGATTTCGTTCGCGCGCTCGTCAAGCAGCGTGCCGCCATCGTGCTCGAGCCAGGCAAGGAGTACCTCGTTGAAGCGAGGCTCTTGCCGGTCGCTCGATCGGTCGGTTGCGATACCCTCGAGTCCCTGGTCGAGATGCTTAGGGCGGGCCAGAACGCCGCGCTCCAGACCAGGGTCATCGAGGCGATGACCACCAACGAGACTTCTTGGTTCCGCGACCTGCACCCCTTTGAGGCGTTTTGCAGCAAGGTCGTGCCGGAGATCCTCGCGACTCGGAAGTCGGAGAAGACGATCCGCATGTGGTGCGGCGCTGCTTCGTCCGGGCAAGAGCCCTACACGGTGCTGATCCTGCTGGCGGAGCGCTTCCCGCAGCTCGCTGACTGGACGATCGACTTTCTCGCGACAGACATCAGCGCCGAGATGATCGCCAAGTGTCAGGCCGGCAAGTATTCGCAGCTCGAGATGAACCGCGGCATGCCCACGCCGCTGCTGCTGAAGTACTTCGAGCGCGACGGTCTCGATTGGCGCGTCAAGCCAGAGCTCCGTTCGCGAGTGCAGTTCAAGACCATGAACCTCGCCGTGCCGTGGCCTGCGATGCGCACGCTCGATGTCGTGTTCTTGCGCAACGTGATGATCTACTTCGACGTCGCAACGAAGAAGCAGATCCTCAGCGGCGTCCACCGGTTGCTCAGGCCGGGTGGATGGCTGTTCCTGGGCAGCGCCGAGTCGACGCTCGGCGTGCATGACGGATTCGAGCGTGTCACAGAAGCCAAAGCGGTGATCTACCGCCCGGGCAAGGGATGAACCATGCAAGTCACTGACAACACCGTGAACCAAGTCGTCTCCGAGGTGTTCAGCACGATGCTGGGCATGGAGGCATCTCCCCTCGGCGGACATTCTGTCGCGCATGATGGCACGTGGATCGCCGCGTGCATCCACGTGACGGGGGCGTGCGCAGGCTCCATTGTCGTGCAGGTGCCGGAGCCCTTCGGGCGCAAGGCCGCGGCCGCGATGTTTGCTGCTGCACCTGCGTCGCTTTCGGAGGCCGAAGTGAAGGACGCGATGGGCGAGGTTGCCAACATGGTTGCTGGAGCGCTGCGTCTGGCGTTGCCGACGCCAAACACGATCTCGTTGCCGAGCGTTTCGGAGGGCAAGGACTTGAGCGTCCGAGTGCCAGGTTGCGAAGTAGTCATGGAGTCATGGTTCACTTCAGAAGGCGCCGAGTTCCACGTCACCTTGCTCAATCGACTGCCGGGGAAGTGAGTCCTAGATGCCCAAGCTTCGCGTTCTTGTCGTTGACGATGCAGTGGTCGTGCGCCGCCTCGTTTCGGATGCGCTGAATGCGGATCCGGACTTCGAGGTCTGCGGCACGGCTAGCAATGGCAAGCTCGCGCTCGATCTGTTGACGCAGCTTTCACCCGATGCGGTGACGCTCGATGTCGAAATGCCTGAGCTCGACGGGCTGTCGACCTTGAAGGAACTGCGAAAGAGCTGGCCGCGGCTTCCGGTCGTGATGCTTTCGGCTCTGACTGAGAAGGGCGCGAGCGTCACCCTCGACTGTCTGTCGGCTGGCGCGTCCGGTTACGTCACGAAGCCGACCGGCGTCGGCGGCATGGCCGCCGCCGTCGAGCGCGTGCGCGACGAGCTAGCACCGATGCTGAAGGCACTGTGCCAACGTCGCACGACTGCGGTTGGCCAGGCGTCTGGAGTCGCGGCCGCGCTGGCTGCGCGTGCAACGGCACGCAGGCCAAGGGCTGCGGACAGTGTTCGGGCCACCGCCGAGATCGTCGCAATCGGTGTTTCCACCGGCGGACCCAATGCGCTCGCCGAAGTGATCCCGGCTCTGCCGGCGACGCTCGGCGTCCCGGTGGTCGTCGTCCAGCACATGCCGCCTGTGTTCACGCGACTGCTCGCTGAGCGGCTGGCGTCGAAATCGCAGCTGCCGGTGAAGGAGGCGATGGACGGCGAAGCACTGCAACCGAACCAGGTCTACATTGCTCCCGGCGATTTCCACATGACGTTGCGCCGCGATGGCGCGGTCTTTCGTATCGCGCTCGATCAGGAACCGCCGGTGAACTCGTGTCGACCCGCGGTCGATCCCTTGTTTCGTTCGTTGGCGGCCCAGTTCGGCAAGAAGTGCCTCGGCGTCGTGCTGACAGGCATGGGCAAGGACGGGCTGCGAGGTTGCGAGGAGCTGCGCGAGCAAGGCGCGCAGATCCTGGCGCAGGACGAGGAAACGAGCGTCGTGTGGGGAATGCCTGGATTCGTCGCCCGCGAAGGACTCGCCGACGAAGTGCTCCCCTTGTCTCGCATTGCAGCTGAGATCGTGCGTCGCATTGCGCCGCGCGCAAACCGGCTCGTAGGAGTAAAGCAATGACCATCCAAACACTGGACCTGAATGCCGCCGTCTGCGGCCTCTTCACTAGCATGCTCGCGCTGCCGATCTCGGTTGCGGACGAGTTCGCCGACACTGAGGTGCATGGCGCTTCGGTTACAGGCGTCATCAGCATCTCGGGCGACTGGAACGGAGCTGTGGTCGTCACAGTGCCGATGCCTCTCGCGCGCCAGATTTCGGCAGCGATGTTCGCGTTGGACGCGGACGCGCTTACCGAGGCCGAGGTCCAGGATGCAATCGGCGAACTGGCCAACATGGTCGGCGGCGCCACGAAGGCGATGCTCGGCGGGTCCTCATCGGTTTCGCTGCCTTCGGTGACCGAAGGTGTCCGCTACCGCGTCAGCATTCCTGGCGCGCGTGAAATCGCAAACGCTCGATTCGATTGCTCCGGTTATCCGCTCTGCGTCAGCGTCGTTCAAGGCGCGTCGAAGGGCTCAGCGAACGCAAAGAGGCCAGCATGAAGATTCTTATCGTCGATGACTCCAAGGCAATGCGCATGATCGTCATGCGCCACCTCCGTCAGGCCGGCTTTGGCAGCCACACCCTCGAGGAAGCGTCGAACGGCGTGGAGGCCCTCGCTGCGGTGACTGGCGCGGCGCCCGACCTCATCTTGTGTGACTGGAACATGCCCGAGATGAATGGGCTCGACTTCCTCAAGGCGCTGCGCGGCAGGTCGATGCAGGTGCCTTTTGGTTTCGTGACCACAGAGTCGAGCCCGGAGATGCGGCAAACGGCGCACTCGGAGGGCGCGGCCTTCTTGATCGCCAAGCCGTTCACGGTCGAGACGTTTGAGACGACGCTCGCGCCCTTCCTCAAATGAACGCTGCGCACAAGGCGCGCCGCTACTTCGCGTCGCGCGCGCGATAGACAAAGATGGTCTCGTCCTTCGGGCCGACCGCGATCGGGTAGGCCGCCACGAGTTCCATTTTCGACTGGATCTGACGCTCGAGGCGACGGTCGGGATCCTTCTCACGCAGTTCGGGCAGCGTCACGACCGCGTAGAGCGCATTGCCGCGAGCCTGCGCGCGTTGCGCCTGAAGCTCGAACCACTGCGGCGCGCCGCCGGCGTCCGCCATCAAATAGGTTTCGATGCTGATTACCTCGCCGTTCGCATGGCCTGTGAGCTGCGGGTTGCTGCTGTAGTGCCAGCGGCGAAGGTAGAACTGCATCGTCGGTTCGTTCACCGTGAGCACCGTGACCTTCTGTGTCGGCTCCAGGTCGTGAATCTGGCGAGCTGCTTGGTGCCACAATCCACGGTCCCCTGCCTGCACGGTGAAGTAGTGGTAGTCGTAGACCAACAAGTCGATGCAAACGAGCGCCGGCACAGCGAGACCAGGCAAGAAGCGAGACGCTCGATTGCCCTCGGCAAGCGCGTCGCGCACCGCGTTGTGCAGCCGAACGCAGGCCAGTGACGAGAGCAGCAGCACCGCAGGCAGGACTCCAAATGCATAACGAGCCGTCGTCTTGACGACAGTGGCACCGAGGATGGCCAACGCGATCAGTGGCAGCAGGGCCCAGAGCGCGAGGTAAAGCGAGCGCGAGCGGTCGCGTTCCTGAAACTGGATCCACAGCCCGATCACGGCGGTCAGGAGCAAGGGCAGGCGAAAGTAGAACGCGACGGTCTGTATCAGGTGGCTGAGGTCAGGCGTCGCCTTGGCGCGGACGAACTCGTCGAATGGTGGGACGTGGCGCAATGACGGCAGTGTCACGATCAGCACCACGATGCATCCACCAAGCACTGCCAATAGCCGGGCATTGCACTCCCTTCTTGCGAGCAGCGGGTAGGCAAGCATCGGCCCGAATACCAGGCCGCCCGTTGAGTGGCACGAAACCGCGAGCAGCCCGGCCAGCGCCGCGGCGATGATGCGCCATGCGCTCTTCTTCTGGACTCCTGACCAGAAACAGCCCGCGGCTAGCAGCGACAGCAAGAACATCAGCGAGTAGCTGCGTGCGTTCTGGCTCCAGTAGATGTGCCATGGATTGACGGCAAGCAGCAGCGCCGCGAACAGCGCGGGCACGTTGCCGACCAGCATCCTGCCGTAGACGGCCAGCAGCGGGACGGACACGATGCCGGCGATCGCGAAGGGCAGACGCAGAATGCCTTCGGTGACCGTGCGCGGGTCCATCACGTCCAACAGCCATCTCACCACCACGAACGAGGTCGGGTAGTAGGAGCGGTTCGAAGACCAGAAAACCTCGGCTGGCAGGGTCGCATCCCGCCACGTATGCGCCTCGTCCACCCAGAAAGCCCAGTCGCCGAGGTTGCGAAGTCGCAGCGCTGCACCAAGCGCAGTCAGCGCGAGGAGAATCAGCCACTGCCGGCCCGAGAAGGGCAGCGTCGATTCTCCCGGGGGATCCTGGTGAGGACCGGTCATGACTCTCGCCAAGTGAGGAGCATAAGGGGCCCACTAGGATACGCCACGGAAGGCGCGTCGGCATCGGGGCTTGTTCGCGCTTCCGTTCGCAAGGCGACAAGGCTGCGAGCACTGTCGACGCTGGGCTGGGTTTTCGTAGTCTGTGGCCGGTGGTGACGGCGCGTTCCGAGCGGGTTCCCAGTGGTGACGGCCGATCGTGTGCGTCGGTGTCGCTTCGTCGCATTGCCGCGCTCGGTCGGTGCGGCTCATGACCGAGCCCTGTGTGTGGCGGGGTCGGCCGTTCGCGCCCGCGCCGGTTCGCGCGATTGCTGCCGCAAGACGTGCTGGCGCCGTTGTGGTCGATGACAGCGGCGCTCCGGTCGAACTCGGCATGCTGCGCCTCGCCTGGGAGGGAGCGCGCGCCATGTTGCTGCTGGCCGGGTGCTCGGCGATCGGAGCCATCGTCCGACTTGTGTGCAGAAGCAAGTCGCCGCCGCTCCGTCGCGAACAAGGCGCCGCTGACGGGCCTGTCGTCGTGGTCGTGCCGGTCCTGCCCGACGTCAGCCATACCTTCGTCTACCGCGAGGTCCTGGCGCTGCTTGCAGCAAGGCCAGGTTGGCGTTGCGTCGTTCTGGCGGCAGAACCACGCGCGCCACGGCACCCGGAAGCAGTCGCGCTGCTTGCCAAGTGCGCCTACCTGCCGCGCAGTGGGGTCGCGGCCCGTTTGCTGCGACTCGTGCGATGGCTTTGCTCGGCGCGGGGTCGCGAGCTGTTTTCGCTGTATCGCGCCGCGGAGGGAAACTGCTGCGGGTTGCTCGGCAAACGTGCGCTGGCCGATGGCCGGGATCCAGGCAACGCGTTCGAACTCGCGGAGATGCTGCGGCCGATGCGCCCGCGCCACGTGCACGTCTACAGCTCCACCCATCCGACGAACGTCGTGATGGGGGCTGCGCATCTCCTCGGCGTGCCGTTCTCGATTTCGTCCTATGTCGACTTCGAGTTCGACTACACGCACAAGCTGCTGGCCGAGAAGCATGCGCGGGCGACGTTCTTCCGAGTGGTGACGAAGCACTGCGTGAAGGCACTCGCTTCGGTCTTGGGCTCGGCAGTTGACCTGGATCGAGCGCCCGCGATTTACCTCGGCCTCGATTTCAAGGATTGGAACGACACCGCCGCACTAAAAGGCAGCGGGCGACTGGTCAGCGCCGCTCGCTTCGTCGAGAAGAAGGGACTGCGGTATGTTCCCGCTGCCTTGCGCACGCTGAAGGACCGCGGGATCCGTGTGCGGTGGCGGCTCATTGGCGATGGCCAAGAGCGCAAGGAGCTCGAGGCGGCGGTGCGTCTGGCCGGCGTCGAAGACGCGGTCGATTTTCTCGGCCCACTCGACTCGGCGGCTGTTCGCCACGAGTTGCTGGCGGCCGATGCCGCGGTATTGCCATGCGTCCTGACGGCAGCCGGCGATCGTGACGGGATCCCGATCTTCCTCAACGAGGCCATGGCGCTGGGCGTTCCTGTGGTCACCACGCCGGTCTCCGGCATCCCGGAGATGGTGCGCGAAGGCGAGACGGGTTTCGTGTGCGCGCAGAAGGACAGCTCGAGCCTAGCCGCCGCGCTCGAGCGCGTGCTTTCGGACCGCGGCGCCGCTTTGCGGGTGGCGGCGGCAGCGAGGTCCTTCGTCCGGGCGACCATCGACATCAAGACAACGTCGGCGCAGTTGCTCGCGAGGATCGAGTCGTGAATCCCTTGTTGCGAATGCTGCTGACGGTGTTGTTCCCGCTCGTGTGGATCGGCGCGGTGGCGTTTTCAATCGCGCTGGTCGTGATCGACGCGCTTTGCTGGCCCTTCGTCGCCGCCATCCGACGGCAGCCACTCGACGAGCCGCCAAAATCGCGCAACGCTTCGATCGTCGTCCTCAACTGGAACGGGATCGACTTCCTGCGTGACCTGCTGCCGTCCTTGCGCGTCGCTGTCGCCCAGTGCCCCGGCGACCACGAGGTCATCATCGTCGACAACGGCAGCGACGACGGGTCCGCAGACTTCGTCGCTCGCGAGCACGCGTGGACGGTGCTGGTGCGCGTTCCCGAGAATCGGTTTTTCATCCGAGGCAATCGCGCCGGCGTCGAGCATGCGACCCGCGACATCCTGGTCTTTCTCAACAATGACATGCGCGTCGAGGCGGACTTCCTCGTCGAACTGTTGCGACCGTTCGGCAAGGGCGACCTGTTCGCGGTCAGCTCGCGCATCGAGATGCAGGGCCATCGCGCCGAGACCGGGCTCGCACGTTGCTTCGTCCGGCGCGGCGAACTGCGGCTGCTGCAAGTCGCTGGCGTTCTCGGCGACGCTCGCGCACCGATGTGGGCCGGCGGCGGCAGCAGCGCCTTCGACCGCCGCAAGTACGATGCGATCGGCGGCTTCGAAGACCTCTACGAGCCCTGCTACGTCGAGGACGTGAGCCTGTCGTGGCAGGCATGGCGCCGCGGCTGGCGTTGTGAATACGCGCACAACAGCGTCGTGCACCACGCGCATCGCGGCACGTCGAGTCGGGTGTTCTCGCGCTCGCGGCTCGAACGGCTCAATTGGCGCAACACCGAGCTGTTCTTCATCCGCGGCGTCACCGACCCGAGGCTCGTGCTCGTGCACGGACTGTGGTTTGGCTGGAACTTGCGCAAGCGCGCGCGGACGCTCGGACTGTCGATCGCCGATGGTGTGCTGGCTTCCTTGTCCGTGATTTCTCGCTTGGGTTCAGCGATCCGCGCCCGCGAGTCGGCGCGACGCTGCTATCGGCGCTCGGACTCGGACTTGTTCCGCGACCTCACCGAGACGCAGTAGCTGCGATCGCCATGGCGCTCGCGCATGCAGCGCGCAGCGCCGTGACCGAGGCGGTGTGCGAGTAGGACGCAGACACCAGTTCTTTGGCGCGGCGGACGTAGGCATCGCGGTTTGCGCCGAGCAGGTCGCGCAACGCAGCGACGCCTTCGGCTGGCGTTTCGAATCGGCGGTAGTGGACGCTGTCCTGGGCGGCGAGGCCCTCGGAGCCCACCGCAGTGCTGGCAACCGGCAGGCCGAGCGCGAATGCCTCGAGGATCTTCAAGCGTGTGCCGCCACCGCTACGCAGCGGCACGAACGCGGCGTGACTCTGCGCGTAGTGCGGCATCAGGTCCGAGACTCGGCCCAGCAGTTCCACGCCTTGCCGCTGCAAGCCCTTCGCCGCGCCATGCGAGTCCTCGCCGACGATGCGAACGGTCGTTCCAGGGAAGGCGTCGCGCAGCGCCGGCAGGTGCTGTTCGACGAGTTCTGTGACGGCTTCGAGGTTGGGCGGGTAGTCGAGACGGCCGACGAATAGGAGCCGGATCGGCCCTCCGGTCCACGCGCAGCCGACGGCCGGCAGGTTTGCGTTCACCGCGTTGGGCACGGAGATCACGCGCGCCGTGGGGCACAGGCGCAGCGCGATCTCCCGATCGCGATCTGACACCGTGACGCTCATCGCCGCGGCTGCAAGCGCGGCCCTCTCGACCCTTGCCGTCCGCAAGGCCTCAATGCGTCGCGTCACGCGCGATTGCAGCGGCTCCTTGGTCGATGGCTCGCGCGCGAGGATCGCCGATTCCACGTTGTGCATGTGGAACACGAGCGGTGCAGCGATGCGCGGCAGGACCGGCAGCACGTGCGCTCCGTCGGCGACCACGAGGTCGAAGCGGTAGGTCCGCAACAACTCAGCTACTTTTGACTTTGCCGCCTGCGTCCAGCGCCGCGCGAGCATCTCTGACTCGCCTCGCAGCCAGTGCGCGACTTTGCCGATCTTGCCGCTCGATAGGTCTGCCTTGGCCGGCAGTTCGTGCGCAATGAGATCCTCGGCGTCCGCGAGGTATTGAGCATCGGCGCGGTCCTGTTCGCGAGTCACCGGCGCGGCGAGATGGACTTGCCCTAGTCCGTGCAGCGACTCCAACAGGAGTCGGGTGCGGATTCCGCCGCCGTGCGTGACCGGGTGCGGCACGTAGGGCGAGATGCAGAGGATTCGCGGCATGAGGGAGCGACGACCGACCGCATTCTCTGCCGATGCAGGTGGGTGCTGGCAATCGTCTCAAAATGCTACCCGATGCCACGCTCGATGCGTTTGCCGAGCCATCGCCACACGCGCGCCTTCCAACCGCGGTGATTCGAACCTGCCTTGGCGCCGAGGTATTGGCCCCAGCATTGCCAACGCACGTAGTCTGCAGTCCATCGCAATGCCGCTGCTTCTTGCGCCGCCGGCAGCTTCAGGCTGCGCACATAGTCCAGGTGCTCCTTGGTCGCTTGGACGATGCCTTGCTTGCGCGCTTGCGACGAAGGGATCCCGACGAGGCCGAACAAACCGACCAGGTTGCGATGGTCACAAAAGGTGCGCTTGCCCTCTGCCCAAGCGGACCGATCGTGGCTGTGCATGACGACAGCGCCGCCTTGGTGCGCCAACGCAAAGCCCGCAGCGATCGCGCGCTTGCCAAACCAGATGTCTTCGCCAAACCGTCGCGGCCCCAGCGGGAACTGCTGCCAAGCGGTCCTGCGGATGGCTGACGCGACATTGTCGAAGGCGCACAGCATCAACTGATCGAAGGGCGGCAGATCCTGCAGTTGTTGCCCGGGCTGCAGTTGTTTGATCGTGACTCCTTCGCCCCAGCCGGGCCAACCACGGATGCGACGGTCCAGCACGGGTTGGCAGTTTGGCCGCGGAACCTGGCGGCACCACACGCCGAACACCTGGGGATGGCGGAAGGGTTCGACCATCCGCTCGAGCCAGTCTGGCGACATCGGAGTCGCATCCTGCACCATGAGCACGACGACGTCGCCCGTGGTGCGGCTGATGCCGAGGTCGCGCGTTCCGCCGTGGTCAAAAGTCCGCTTGTCGATCGAGTCCACGCGGAATCCGGCGCGCAGCAGCTTCTCGGTGGTGCCATCACCTGAGCCACTGTCGATCGCTAGCTTCTCGTCGAACGTCACCCCGCGCAGTGCAGCGATGCCGGACAGCACGTCGTCGAGCAACGGCCCCGCATTGTAAGTCGGGATGACGAGGGAGATTCGCACCGGGCCATCATCGCCACGTCGCGACGCTCAGAACAAGCACCGCCATTCCAATGTGGATTCGTTCGCGGCCCCGACCGGACCCTTGCAATGCGGCTCCGAAGTGGTGGAAATGCGACAACTGCGCAATCGCAGCCTACTTTGCTTGAGCCATACTGACCTTGCTTGCCCCCCGGCGCGACTGGCCCAACCCACGCCAGTCGAGATACCCCCCGCAAGCGGCAGCGTGACGCCGCAAGGTCTGATGCTCTCCCCAGAACTCGTCGCCAACGCCAATCGGCAGTTGGATGGCAGCAGCATCTTCTTGCTCGTTGGCAGCCAACGTTGCGGCAGCAACCTGGTCCGCGAGGTGCTGTCGACCAACCCGCACATGGTGGTCCACGGGGAGGTTCTCTACCCCTACCCGTTGCCCAACAGCTTCCACACCTTCGTGCGGACGCTGATCTACCGGCAGATGCCGCCGCTCTACGACGAAGACGCAATGGGCGTCTTGGACGATTACCTCGTCTTCCTCCGTGAGGACGGCAAGCGCAGCTATCCGGCGAAGGCCGGCTCCATCCGCGCGGTGGGGATCGACGTCAAATACAACCAGCTCCGATTCGTGACGCCGGTGCATCACGACCTGGGGCGACGGCCGTTGCTGCTTGACTACTGCGCCTCGCGTTCCATCCCCATCGTGCACCTCGTCAGGACCAACGTCCTGCAGCAGGCGTTGTCGATCGCGATCGCCGAGGTTACCGGGGCTTTCCATCGCTTCGGAGCCGGAGCGGGCAGGCGCGGCCCGGTGCCGATCGATGGCTCGCGGCTCTTGGAGTCCGCGCGGTGGATCGAGAGCGAGACGGCGGCGTTCCGGTCCATGACGGCTGGAATCCGAGTCCATGAGCTGTCGTACGAGCGCATCGTCAGCGCGTGCGCGAAGGTCGAACCAGGGGACGCCTTCGGGCCTTCGGCAAGGGTGCTCACCGACATCGCCACGTCCCTCGGCGTCGAGTTCGGCTTCACGCATCCAACGAGCATCAAGAAGGTGATCGACCGGCCGTATCGGGAGATCGTGTCCAACTACGACGAACTCGTCGCAAGCGTCCGCGGTTCCGAGTTCGAGCCGTTCTTGGCGGCGATCTGAACGAACTGGAGCGGCGATGCCGATGAAGGCTGCCTCCGCGCCCGCAGCGGCCATGGCAGCGTCCGCGCCCGCTCGATTCATGCCACAGCATCATCGGTCCACGCAACCTGCACCCGCTAACGGTTTGCGTGACGCAGGCCATCGCCGATCGGAATCGGGAGCAGAGCCATGCGGACGCAGGCTCGGCCCTCGCGTCCGGGCAGCCCTTCGTCGAAGATCCACCTGACATGGATGGTCCCAATCGAACGACCGGAGACTACTCGATCGAACCCGGAGCATTTGCCGTGGCTCGCCAGCATCGAGGCTCCGAGGCGCCTGCAGAAGGCGCCGGTTGGACCGTGTGTCCGGCGCCGACCCGCCTCGCGGTGATTGACGCCGATGGCGGCATCCGAGCCTGTGAATACGGGGCTGTTCCGCTGGGCTCTGTGGAGCGGCAGCCGGTCGCGGAAGCCTGGATTGGTTCCGAGTTCCAGAAGTTGCGCGCGGCCCTCGCAGAAGGTCGATTGCCCGGCGCACACTGCGGAGGCTGCATCCGGCTGTGCGCCGCGGGTCGAGTCGGCTTCGCCCCGCTGATGCGCGAATACGGCGGCGCCGGCAGCGGCCCGCCTGGATTGCGCACCTTTGCAGTGAGGTTGCCAGATGGAGGAGGGGCCCTGTCCCCGGGAGTTCGGCTGGCCTTCAAGAACGAGCTCGCAGGAATCGAACGACTGTCGCTCGAGTGCGCCGACACCTTTGGCACAGGCTCATGGTTGGAGGCGCTCGCCTCGATCCGTGCCGTGCAGCCGATGCCGCAACTCCAGCTGCGTCTCTCGCGAGTCGGCGATCCGGGGAACGCCGTCCTGGCGCTCGAAGGGATGCAGGTGCAGGAGATCGAGGTCGATCTCTCCCATGGCGACCTGAGCGAGCTCGAAGCCGCTCGGCGACTCGCCCGCTCGCTCGGGTCCCACCTGCGAGCGATCTTCACCTTCACTCCGACGGGATGGTTCGAGTTCCTCGACGTTGCGTCGGCGTGCGGCCAGCAGCCGACGGTGCCCTTGGACTTCCGGTTGCAGGGGCACTCGGCGCAGATTCCGCTTTGGAGTCTCTCGGTCGAAGATCTTGCGTTGGTGCGGGACGCGTTCAGAAGCGCGTGGCAGGAACTCACCGGGCCAAATCGTCCGCCGTCGATCTCGGAGCATGCGTTCGGCGAAATCTCCGAGCAGTTGCTGTTGTTGCTCCGACAGAGGGCCGAGAACGCCGTGATAGCTGGCGACAGTGGCGAGGCGTCGATCGCCTTCCCGTCGCTCGAGCATGCTTGGTTCAAGGACGAGTCGCGGCGGATCTTCTGGACCAAGGTCTTGCTGGGGCAGGCTCAGTCCGAGCCGATTGCGCGATGGCTGTCGTGGCTACTGGTGCAGAAAGACAATGACCAGATCCTGAGGCGGAGCGTCGCGCTGCGCATCGTCTGCCATCGTGTCGCGATCGAACGCCGACCCGAGCCCGTATTGGCCGCGCTCCGCACGACCTATTCGGATCAAAAGCGCCGCGCCTCGTTCGTGGCTGAGGACGCTGCGTTTGCGCAGCAGGTCGATCTCGCCCCCTACGGCGGGCCGTGGACTGAGGCTTTGGGACTCGGCGCAGCCAAGCCCCGAAAGAAGCCCTTCGCGATCGGCAAGGCCAAGGTCGGCAAAGGCGAAGCAGACGTGACGGTGCTGATCCCGTCCTACCGGCACGAAGACTACATCGTCGACGCGATTCGCAGTGTGCTCGCGCAGGACTACGGCAGCATCAAGGTCGTCGTCGTCGACGATCATTCGCCGGACGCAACGGTCGAGCGGGCTCGTTCGATTCAAGACCCGCGGTTGGAGGTTCGCGTCAACGAACGCAACGTGGGCCTCGGCAACTCCGTTCTCGCAGCATTGCAACAGGTGAACACGCCGTTCGTGGCGCTGCTCAACTCCGACGACCTCTTCCATCAAAAGCGCATCAAGAAGTGCCGCGACGCCTTGCTCGCGAACCCGCGCGTGCAGTTGGTCACCACGGGGCTGTGCCTCGTCGACGCCGTTGGCGCCGAGTTGTCCTGCGACAACGTGAGTCCGGTGCTGGACGGCCGACTGGTGTCGGACTGGGTTCGCTGGTACGCCCAGGCGACGCCGCCAGACGACCTGTCCGACGAGGCTCTGTTTCCAAGGCTGCTGGAATCGAACTTCCTCGCCACGAGCAGCAACTTGGTCGCCCGAACCGATTGGTTGAAGCAGCAAGCGGATTCGTTGCGGAGCCTGAAGTACTGCCTCGACTGGCAGTTGTTCTTGCAAGCTGCGCTCGAAGGCGCCTTGTGCCATATCCACGAGCCGCTGGCCGCCTATCGCCTGCACGCCACCAACACTGTCTGGTTCCGTGAGGGGCGACGGTGGTCCTACTTCATGGAAGTGAACCGCGTGGCTGCGACTGCCTTGTCCCGGTTTGCGAAGCGGGTCGGGACGGAAGACGAGCGCGGCGTGACGCAGGTGCTCGCGGCAGTCGCTGGCGTCGTGGAGCGGAATCGAGAGACCGACGGCTACGCGTTGTTCGTGAACGCCGCGGTTGATTCGCTTCGTCTCGAGGACCTGGCCGAGACCTCTGAGGCGGTGCAGCACGGCATCCAACAGCTCAATCGCGCTGCCGAAGAAGTTCGCGCGACGCTGGATCGGGCAGGCAGGGCGCCAGTGGTTGAAGGCGGGCGCACTGAAGCGCTTCGGCGTCTGCTCGCCGAACTTGCGACGGAGCAGGCGACATTGGAGCGCGGGACTCGAACTTGGATCGAGGGCTATTGCGGCTCCCTGGAGACGCGCCTGCGCGAGTGTTGGTCGGGGCGCAACGCGATCGAGAACGAGAAGGCGTCCGTCTATCTGCAGGTCGAAGCCCTGCGCGGGAGCACCAAGGACCTCGAGCACCGCTTGGAGCGCATTGGCGTCCTGGAAGACGACAAGCTCAAGCTCATGGATCAGCGCACGGAGCTCGAGCGCCTGGCGATCCGGCTGAAAGCGGACGCACTGGCCCAACGCACCGATGCGGACGCGCTCCGTCGCGACCGGGAAGTTGCGCGCGAAGAGCTGGAGACCGCGCGAGACGACATTGCGGCGCTGCGCGGGGATCTGGATGCGGTTCGAGGCCGCCGGGACGATCTGGAACGCGAGATCGTCGCGGCGCAGATCGATGTGCAGCGCGGGCGGGAGGCGCTGACAGCCGCGAGTTCGGCGAAGGCGCAGGCTGAGTCACGGTGGACTGCGGCAGCTTCCGAGCGAGATCGGCTGAAAGGTTCATTGGCCGAGGCGCAAGCCGACGTTGCGCAAGTGCGGGGCGAACTCGATCTGGCGCATGGCGTGCTGGCGACGACAGCAGAAAACCTCGCTGCCGAGTCGGCACGCAACGCGGAGTTGGCGATGGCCATGGCCGGGTTGGAACGAGATCGGGCAGGACTCGAAGCCGACGTCACACGGTTGCGTTCCGACGTCGAGACGCTGGGCAAGAGCCGCGAGTACCGGTGGGGCAACTTCGTCTGGAACAAGTTGCCGCTCGGCTACGTGAGCCGTCGCGGCAAGAAGTGGTATCGCAGAATGCTGGACTTCAAGAACCGGGGCTTCATGTGGCTGTCGCGACTCTTTGGTCGCAAGAAAAAGCCGAGCGGCACCGCCGTCGTTGCAGCGTGTTGGCAGTGGCCGATCTATTCGCACACATTCGTCTACCAGGAGATGCTCGGCCTCACGCACATGGGCCTGGACCTCAAGATGTTCCACTGGGAACTGGGGGACATGGGCCAGTTGCACAAGGCCTTCGATTACCTGAAGGGTCATCGAGTGCAGCTCCAGCCGGTGTGGGAGAACCACCTGCGCGACAAAGAACACTTCGAGCAGGCGAAGCCAGGGCGTCTGCGTGCGTTCCTGGTTCGCGTGTCGGAAGCGACGGGCAAGCCAGTCGAGGAACTGGAGCAAGAGCCGCTCGTGCTGCAGGGGTGCACCTTTGCGCACATGGCCGAGTTGGCTGGCGCGGACTACCTGCACAGCTACTTCTTCTACGACCAGTCCTTCATGGTCATGCAGGCAGCGTGGCTGCTCGACATCCCTCGCGGCGTGTCCTGCTACGCCGACCACATGCTGGACGACTACCCGTGGAAGCTCGTGCCGCTCCAGGTCGAGTTGGCGAGCGTCGTGGTCGCGACCAGCGCGCGCATCAAGCGCGAGCTCTCGGAAAAGTCCGGCGGCAAGCACGACCACAAGATCATCGTCAAGCCCAATGGCGTCGATGGCGCGCGCTTCCCGGCCTTCGATCGTCCGTTGCGCAAGGAGGGCGAGCCCTTCGAGGTCGTCTCGATTTCGCGCGTGGAACCCAAGAAGGGGCTGATCCATCTCGTCGAAGCGATCGCCAACCTGAAGCAGCGCGGACACAACGTGATCGCGCACGTCATCGGCTCCAAGGACCTGCACAGCAGCGGCAGCGCCGCCTATGCAGAGCAGTTTGACCGTCGCATCCAAGAACTCGACGTCGGCGACCGCATCGTGCAGCACGGCATGATGAAGCAAGAAGACCTCGCGCCGATCCTCAAGCGCTGCCGCGCCTTCGTGGCGCCTTACGTCGAGCTTGGCTCTGGCGACAAGGACGGCATCCCGACCGCGATGCTGGAAGGCATTGCCTCCGGCCTGCCGGTTGTGACCACCGACTCCGGCTCGATTCTGGAAGTGGTGACCGACGGCGTGGAGGGCTTCGTCGTCGCGCAACGCAATAGCGAGGCCTTTGCGCGGGCGCTGTTGCGCCTCGTGGCCGATTCTGAGCTCGAGCGGCGCATGGGCAAGGCAGCACGCGCGCGCTTCGACAAGGAGTTCGACATCCGCGTCACCGAAGAACGCCTGCACGAGCGCGTCGCGGCCGTCGTCGCGCGGAGCAGTGCGCGTCGCTGATCGCGCATGCGCCTCTGCTACGTCATCCACCAGTTCTTCCCCGACTGCCACTCGGGCACCGAACAGTATTGTTTGTGGATGGCCAAGGAGGCCCAGCGGCGCGGCGACGAGGTCACGGTCGTCTCACTGCACTGGGATCATGATCGCGACTGGCCGCCGGTCGCGGTGTTCGAGCAGCCCTACGAGGGCGTGCGCGTCATCCGCGTCAACCACTGGCGCGGGCAGAATCCCAACGTCGTCCTGCGGGACTACGAGAACCTCCACCTCGAAGACCACTTCCGTCGCTTGATCGAGGCACTGCGTCCCGATGCGGTGCACTTCTTCCACCTGCGCCAACTGGGATCCAACCTGATCCCCGTTGCGAAGGCGTTTGGCGCGCGCGTGGTGGTGAGCCTGACGGACTTCTGGTTCCTCTGCCCGCGATTCACCTTGCTGAGGAGCGACGGTGCTTTGTGCCAAGGCCCACCCGATGAGGGTCGTGGCTGCGTCGCGTGCGTGCATCCGGAGTTGGCGGGCGCGACTCCAGAACCCGGCCACGCGACGCTGCGCGACGCCAAGGAGTCCAGGCTGCGCGCGCTGCTCGATCGCAAGCGCGTCAACCTGGACCATCTGCGGCTCGCCGATGCCGTGTTGGCGCCGTCGAAGTTCTTGCTGGAGACCTTCGTGCAGAACGGATTCCCTCGCGATCGGCTCGCGTTGTTGCCCTACGGACTCGCGCCAGATCGCATCAGCAGAGTCGACGTCGCGCGTCCTCGCCGCCCGCTGCGCTTGTCCTTCTGCGGCGTGCTGTCGCCATGGAAGGCTCCGCATCTGCTGATCGACGCCGTGCGTGCGTCATCATGCGACGTGCACGTGGCGATCCGCGGCCGCGTCGACGAGCCGATGTTCCAGGCCTACATCGACGACTGCCGTCGTCGCGCTGCTGGGGACCCGCGCATCGAGTTTGCCGGGCCCTACGCCCATGCCGACGCCGGCGTGGTGTTCGGCGACATGGACGCGCTCGTCGTGCCCAGTGTCTGGTACGAAAACACGCCGTTCGTCGTGCTGGAGGCATTCATGGCTGGAGTCCCGGTCGTCGCTTCGAATCTCGGCGGGTTGAGCGAAGTCATTCGCGAGGGCGAGAACGGGCTCCTATTCCGTGCCGGCGACGCAAAATCGTTGCGCGCAGCGATAGAACGCCTCGCCTCGGATCGCGCGCTGTGGACAGGCTTTCGCGTCATGGCTCCCGCGTCCATCGCGGCAGGCTATGAGCAGCTTCGCCTCGAATACGCAGCGCGCTGAGGCTGCTCCCGCGCGGGGCTGCAGGCCGTCGCGTCCGCGTCAGCCGCCAAAGAGTCGCTTCAGCCCCGAGAGCACGCCTGGTCGCTTGCTACGAAGCAGTTCGGCTTCGAGTTCGGCGATGCGCCGGCGCAGCGAGGCGACGTCGTGGCTCGCCGAGGTCGCTTGCGCGCGCTGGACGCGATCCGCGGCCGACTCGGTCGCCAGCGGCTCGCCGTTGCGCCACCCCTGGTAGACCTCGACGCTGCGCCTCGCGATCGCGACGTCGGTGAGTCGCTGCTCGACCTCAGCGCGCGCATTTTGGCCACAGCGGGCGCGCAGCGCGTCATCCTCGATCATCCGTTCGAGAGCTGCCACGAAGGAGGCCGGGTCGCCGTTCTTCGCCAGCAGGCCCGTGCGCTCGTGTTCGACGAGTTCTGGCATGCCGCCACAGTCCGACGACACGATCGCGCGGCCGGCGGTCATCGCTTCGAGGCACGAATAAGGGCAGTTCTCCCACAGGCTCGGGATCAAGAAGATCGAGCTCTGCTTGAGCACCGCGCGCACTTCTGGGAGTCCGAGTTGACCGAGGTAGAAGAAGCGGCTCTGCAGCTGACGGTCCTTCACCCAAGGAAGGATCTTCTTCTCCATGAAGCCAAACAGGTCGCGGCCTGCGAACACGAACGCAATGTCCGGATGCTTGGCCAGCGTCGCTTCGACCATCTTCTGGACGATGTGGATGCCCTTCCGCTCCTCCATGCGATTGGCGAAGAAGATGAGCTTCTTGTCCCGCGGGAGGCCGAACTTCGTGAAGACGTCGATGCCCTCGTCGCGATCGAATAGCGGCACGTCGATGCCGTTGGGGATGACGTGGATCGGGTCGGTCTCGCCCATTTTCGCCGCCACTTCGTCGGCGAGGAACCGGCTGCACGAGGTCAGCACCTTGGCCTGATTGATGCCGAGTTGCTCCGCGAAGGCCGTCAACACGCGGTCGATCTTCGGCGTGTCGTAGATGTTCATGATGAGCCGCGCCGGCGAGTGGAAGCGCACCGCGATCGCGCCGTGCGGCAGCAGCGACGGCGTGTCGTCCGATTTCACCTCGTAGGGCTGGTCCACCCCGAGCACCATGAACGAGACGCCATCGGAGGCGCGCGTGCCGTCCCTGCGGGCGCGCTGGCCGATGGCGAATTCGTACGCGCCGATCGTGTGCTCCGGCCGGAAGTCGCGCGAGCCCAGTCCGTAGACGCCGCCGAAGAGGCGTGGCATCTCCGCGGG
>SXPK01000179.1 GCA_005776365.1 Planctomycetia bacterium | reverse complement strand
GGGCACGACAGGAAAGCCCAAGGGCGTGATGCTCGCACACCGGTCGTTCTTCGCGGTGGTGGCCGCAATGCGCGCA
Source organism: Planctomycetia bacterium (assembly GCA_005776365.1). Classification (GTDB taxonomy): domain Bacteria; phylum Planctomycetota; class UBA1135; order UBA1135; family UBA2386; genus SXPK01. Next base: position 4,501 of record SXPK01000179.1, on the reverse strand, counting down.
GTAGGCGATCCATGGATTGGCTGGTCGCAAAGCGACATCAGCCTGATGGCAGTGCCGAGCTTCCACATCGGCGGACTCTGGTGGGCGATGACCGGGTTTGCCGCTGGAGCAACGCACGTCGTGATGCCGACATTCGTCGGTTGGAAGGCGATCGAGGCGATCGCGCGCCATCGCGTGACCAAGACCTTCATGGTCCCGTCGATGCTGCAACTGTGCATGTCAGAGCCTGACTGTGCGCGCGCCGACTTCTCGTCGCTCGACACGATCGTCTACGGCGGCTCGCCGATCCCGCGGCCCAACCTGCTCGCCGCGATGAAGACCTTTGGTTGCGGGTTCGCGCAGATCTACGGACTCACGGAGACCGGCAACACCGCGGTCTGCCTGCGCCCCGCCGACCACGCGCGCGAAGACCTGCATGAAGCTGCGGGGCGCCCGTATCCAGGCGTGGACATCAAGATCACTTCGCCCGAGGCGACGACGCTGCCGCCGCGAGCAATCGGCGAAATCTGCATTCGTTCTCCGGCGAACATGCTCGGCTACTGGAAGCGCGCCGACGCGACGGCGCAGACCCTGCGCGATGGCTACGTGCACACGGGCGACGCCGGCTACCTCGACGAAGAAGGCTTCGTGCACGTCTGCGATCGCATCAAGGACATGATTTGCTCCGCGGGCGAGAACCTCTATCCGGCGGAGATCGAAGGCGCGCTCTGCTCGCATCCAGGCGTCGCCGAGGCCGCGGTGATCGGCGTTCCTGACGATCGCTGGGGCGAAATCGCGAAGGCAATCGTCGTGCTGCGCCCTGAATTCGAAGCCGGACCATCCATCGCAGCAGAAATCCTCCTCGCTGCACGCGCGCAACTTGCCGACTTCAAGGTCCCGCGCTCGGTCGACTTCCAGGCGTCGCTGCCCCGCACGCCGAGCGGCAAGATCCAAAAGCACATCCTGCGCGATCCCTTCTGGGCAGGAAGGTCGCGCCGCGTGAACTGACCGCCGCGGCACGCTCACCTGTTTTCTTGCAACCCAACGCGTCGTCGGGACACCATGCAGGAGAATGCGCGGACTCACGCGCGAAGACCCATGCATCGTGACGACATCGAGATCCGCGCCTACCGGCCCGGCGACGAACAACGCATCCTCGACGCGTTCAATCTCGTGTTCCGCGAGACGTGCGGCCCAGCCTACGTCGATCGCACGATGGAGCACTGGGCGTGGCAGTATCTGCGCAACCCTCTCGGCAATCGCATCATGCTCGCCGTCGCCGGCGACGGCACGGTCGCTTCGCAATACGCAGGCGTGCCGATGCTCGCGGACACGCCGTGGGGCCCGCAGCGATTCGTGCATTGCGTCGACTCCATGACGCACCCGTCCTACCGCCAAGGGCTGCAGAAGCAGGCGTTGTTCACGCAGGTTGGCGCGCGCTACGGCGACGATTGCCTCGTGGTCGGCGAGGCAATGTGCTTCGGACTGCCAGTCGACATGGCGTTCCGCATCGGCCAGCGCTACCTGCAGTACCACATGATGCGGACGATCGACTTTCTGGTCCGCGACCGAGCCACGCCGCCGCCGGAGCACGACGCATCCATCCGTTGCGAGCGCGCAGAGAAGTTGCCGCCTGACCTCGAGGGTCTGTGGGCCGCGGTGCGAGCCGACAAGGAGTGCCTCGTGCGCAAGGACCGCGCGTACCTGCAGTGGCGCTATGCCGACCATCCAGAGCGTTCGGCCTACGAGTTCTGGACCGCCCGCACCGGAGAACGGTTGCGCGGCATGCTCGTCATGCGACGTGAGCAGGGGCTGGTGCCCGATGGCGCAGTGATCGTCGATTGGATCGTGCCCGAGGGCGACACCGCGACTTCCGCTGCGTTGATCGCCGCTGCGAGCCAGAGGCAATCCGAACTCGGCCGCCAACGGTTGATCACCGTGGTGCCGCCGTGGAGCGCCGAGCACGCGATGTTCGCGCAGCACGGCTTCGTCTGCACACCGTCGTCGCAGTGGATGCAGCGGCGGATGGTGCACGGGATCCACTTGGCCTCGCTTACGCCCGATTACCTCGCATCGCACTGGTGGTACATGCTCGGCGACACCGACCTCGCATGAGCATCATCCCTCCCGCGTCGGCGGCCCACGATTCGTGGCAGGCGCCATCACGACAACCGTGATGTGCGCACGACGGCAACGAAAAGCGCGCCCGATGCAACCAACAAAGGCGCATGGCTAGCCATCGAACCAGATCTCCTTCAGCCGCAGTTCCTCGTCGAGCGCGATGTTGATGTTGAAGTTCTGGATCCACGAGCAGAGGTCGAAGATCAGCTCGCCGCCGCCTTCCGGAAACGGCTTGATGTGCGTGAGTCGCAACTCGTCGACGAGATCGTTGTAGTCAGCCGGCGCATCGATTTCGTATCGATCCATCATCTCCAGCAACTGCTGCTTGGCGCTGTGGAGCAGCGCACGGCAATCGGGCGTCACAGCCTCGACCGTGCGACGGATGCGTTCCTCGTAACCAGCACGGAGCTCCATCTCGCTCTGGTGAAGATAGACGAGCACTCGCGCAGGTTTCTTGCCGCCGACGTCGATGCGGAAGACGTAGTGTCGGTAGTCGACGCCGATCCCGTCGTAGACGAATCGGCCGACGCCGCGGATCTCGAACGCAGGTGGTGTTCCAGAAGGAGGAACAGGAGTTTGGGCTTCCATGTCGGTACGAGTGCAGCCGCCAAAGGCAACCGGTGCCTGCGGATTCTAGGCGGCGTCGACCTTGGTGTGCGGCTTCGCTTCGAGCGCCTCGATGCGCAGAAGCAGCATGTGCTGCGTCGCGGCAACGAAGAAGAAGCACATCGGCAAGAACCACAACCAGAGGTCGAGCGCAGCTCCCGGTTTCAGCGCCCGCATCACTGCGTTCTGCGCGACGAGCAAGAACGAGAACGCGACAGGGATGTAGACGATCTTGCGCAACTTGCGGGGGTCGTGCATGCCGCCATGGTCGCAACACGACTCTTCTGCAGCCAGATGCACGGCGCGGCGCAGGCAGCTCGGCTTCTCGATCGGCCCCTGCCCGCCGCTATCGTGTTTCGATGCCTCCGATTCAGACCGTCGCGGTCGGCAGCAAGAACCGCGTGAAGCTCGCAGCAGTCGAATCCGTGCTCGTGCGCGCCGGCTGGTCCGCAAGCGTCACGGGCGTCGCGGCCGAATCCAGCGTGCCGGACCAACCGATGGGCGACGACGAGACGATCCGCGGGGCGCGCAATCGAGCGATCGCGGCACGGCGGCAACTCGACGCGGACCTCGGCATCGGCATCGAAGGCGGTTGCGTCGAGACCGAGCACGGCATGTCGACGTGCGCATGGGTCGTGGTCGTCGACCGCAACGACCGCGCGTCGGTCGGAGGTTCGCTGCACATGCCGTTGCCAGAACGCGTCGCCGCCCTCGTGCGCCAGGGCGTGGAGCTTGGCCACGCCATCGACCGCATCTCCGGCGAACTCGACACCAAGCAGAACGTCGGTGCCGTGGGCTTCCTCACTGCTGGCCTCGTCGACCGACAACGCGCCTACGAGCCGCTCGTCGCCTACGCGCTCTCGCCCTATCTCGCGCCAGACTGGTGGGCGTGATCCGCGACCAGAAAGGCGAACAGATCGGCTCCATGGCCAGTTCGGAGTAAGTAACCACCGCACCCTTCTCGCTCGCATCCAAGCACCGCGGCAGACGTCTCGCGCAGGTCGAGCCGGAGATCCGCGGAGCACGGCGGCCTTTCGGTTCGGCGTTCTCCACCTGCGCATCGTTGATCGGCGCCGTTGCGAGCCACGGCGCCCATCGCGTCACCGCGCAATGCCCTCATCCGCTCGCTGCCAGACTCTCGACCACGCGCCCGCCGTCCCTACATTCCTCCCGATGCCGACGGCGCTCGCTGCCACCACCAATCCGCTCGCTGACGAACTCACCACCGGGCGTCGCGCCGACCCATGCGCGCTCGTGATCTTCGGCGCGACCGGCGACCTCACCAAGCGCAAGCTCGTGCCGTCGCTGATGGGCCTGGCCAAGGACGGCCTCCTGCCACCGTCGTTCGGAGTCGTCGGTTTTGCGCGCCGTCCATGGAGCGACGATGCGTTCCGCGACGAGTTGCGCGATGGCGTGCAGCAGTTCGGTCGACGCGGGACACCGGCGATGTTCGATGCGTTGAGCGACGCGTTCACGTTCCACCAGTCGGACTTCTCGGACCCAACGGGTTACTTCCAGCTGCGCGAACGACTCGATCGTCTCGACAAGGAACGCGGCACGAAGGGCAACCGCATCTTCTATCTCGCGACGCCGCCGAGCGCCTACTCCCCCATTCTGCAGAACCTCGCGAGCGCCGGACTGTCGCGTGACGACCTGCAACAGAAGCGCTTCGCGCGCGTGATCGTCGAGAAGCCTTTTGGCCACGATCTCGAGACCGCAACCTCGCTCAACGAGCAGATCCGCGCCGCGTTCTACGAGGGCCAGGTCTTCCGCATCGACCACTCCCTCGGCAAGG
>SXPK01000178.1 GCA_005776365.1 Planctomycetia bacterium | reverse complement strand
GCGGGCCGCTGGAGGACGAGGGCTACAACCTCGAGGTGTTTGGACAGAAGAGCTACAACGGCCTAGCGATCCTCTCGCGCCGCCCGATGGAGGCAATCGTGCAAGGCTTTCCTTCAGACGGGCCCGACGCGGAGAAGCGCGCGCTCGGGTGCGTCATCGACGACGTGATGGTGCTCGACCTCTACGTGCCGAATGGCCAGGCGGTCGGCAGCGACAAGTATCACTACAAGCTGGACTGGCTGCGGCGGCTCCGCGCGTTCCTCGACTCGAGCTACTCGAAGGACGAGAAGATCGCGCTGGTCGGCGACTTCAACATCACGACCGACGACCGGGACGTCTACGACCCGGACGCCTGGCGCGACAAGATCCTGTGCTCGCTCGAAGAACGCGATGCCCTGCGCTCCGTGCTGTCGTTCGGGCTGCAGGATGTGCTGCGCAACCGCACGCAGGCGCCGGGCATCTACACCTGGTGGGACTATCGCGCAGGCCCAGCGCAGAAGAACGAAGGCTTGCGCATCGACTACGTGTTCGCGACGGAGAAGCTCGCCGCGACGTGCACCGACGTCGTCGTGCACACCGATGTGCGCGCGCGCAAGACGCCGAGCGACCACGCGCCCGTGACCGCGGTGTTCGACGCATGAACGCTCCCTCTGGCCAATCTGCCTGCGCAATCGAGGCCAAGGGACTGGGTCGTCAGTTCGGCCAAAAATGGGCCGTGCGTGGACTCGACCTCGCGATCGCGCCGGGCGAGATCAACGGCTTCCTCGGGCCCAACGGCGCTGGCAAGACGACCACGATTCGCCTGCTCGCCGGAATGCTGCAACCGAGCGAAGGCACGGTGCGCATCGACGGCCGCGACTACGGCCCCGACCCGCGTGCGATCAAGCGCATCCTCGGCCTCGTGCCGGACACGCCGCCGCTCTACGACCACCTCACCGGCCGGCAATACGTAGCGCTGGTCGCGAGCCTCTGGGGCGTGAGCCGCCGCGCGCGTGACGCGCGCTGCGAGCAACTGTTCCACCAGTTGCACATGACCGACGTCGCCGACGAACTGTGCAGAAGCTATTCGCACGGAACGAAGAAGAAGGCACACATCGCCGCAGTCTTGGTCACCGAGCCCAAGGTGCTGCTGCTCGACGAGCCAACGACCGGCCTCGACCCGCGCAGTGCGCGGGCGCTGAAGGACCTGCTGGTCATGGAAAGCACTCGGGGCGCTGCAATCCTGTTCAGCACACACGTGCTCGATGCCGCGGAGCAGATCTGCTCGCGCGTCGGCATCCTCGATCGCGGCGCACTGCGCGCAGAGGGCACGGTCGCGCAGTTGCGAGCGCAGAGCGGCGACCGCTCGCTCGAAGACGTGTTCCTGCAACTGACATCAGACGGCGCCGACAATGGGATTGCTGCGCGCTGACTTCCAGTCGCTCGCCAACGGACTGCGCGCTGATGGGCGCGCGGCGCTCGTCGGACGATTCGTGCCGCCATTGGTGCTCACGGCGATGCACTGGATGATGGGCTCCTTGTTGCTGCAAGACCGACGGCTGCTCGGGCTCGTCGACGAAGGCGGCGACCCTCGCATGTGGTTGCTCGGCAACGCGCTGTCCGCGGGCCCCGTGGTCGCCGGATGGATTGGCTTTGCGCTGGCCCAACGACAACTGTTCGAGGGCTCAGAACTGGCGCTCTGGCAGAGCGCGCCTATCGGCAAGGGCCGCGCTGCCACGCAGGTGCTGCTGCGCGCGATCGGCACTTCGTTGCTGTGGGCCTTCGCGCTGTGTGCGCCGATGGTCGCGCACCTGCTGCTGCAGTCCGACGCGCCACCCTTCGCGTTCGCCGCTGCCGCCATCGCGCTGGTCGGCGTCGTCGTGCCGCCATTGTGCGCGACCCTCGCGCTGCAGATCGTCATCCTGCGCCTCGCGCGCGGCGCCGCGGCGCGAGTCGCCTTGTCGACGGTGTCGGCCTTCGCTGCGTTCGCATTCCCGGTGTTCCTGCTCGCGCAGGTGTTCTTCGGCGGCAGCGACTCTGCCGATGCGCTCGTCCGCGGCGCCGCTCCTGGCCGCGAGCCCGGCCTCGTCGTCGCCGCAGCAGCTCGGCTCATCGCCCAGTGCGCCGACGGCAGCGTGACCACAGCGGCGTGGATCGCCGTGCTCGGCCCGTGCGCAGCCTTCCTCGCTGCCTTCGCTTTCGTGTCGCGGTTGCACCCCGCGGCGTTGCAGAACTGGGAAAGCGCGCGCTCGCAGCAGCGCGGCCGCAAGTCGAGGTGGCCGGAGACAGCAGTCGCATCGCTGCGCAAGAAGGAGTTCGCCTTGCTGCTGCAACAGCCCGGCGCGGTCGTGCACATGCTGCTGGTCGGCGCGATGGTCCACCTATTTGCCGCCCAAGGACAGTTCGTCGGCGGCTTCCTCGCTGGCGACCGACTGCCACCCGAGACGCGGCAGTGCGCCGCGATGTTGACGCTGTGGTTCCTCGCGGCGCTGATGCTGCTCTACACGCACATGGGACGCCTGTGCGCGGCCGACGGCGGGCAATGGCCGCTCTATCTGCAGTCGCCGATCACGACGTCGACGCTGCTGCGCGGCAAGTTGCAGAGCATCGGCATCTTGATGCTGTGGCCCGTCGCGGTCGCGGCGTGGGCAGGCGCGCAATGGCTCGATGCGGGCGCGCAGGCCATGGTTCCGTTCTTGGCCATCTCGGCAGCAGGCACGTGCATCGCGCTGGCGGTAGTCGCGGTCGTCGGCACATGGCCGTGGCTCGTGCGGCCCGAGCCAGATGGCCGGCTGACGCAAGGCTCGCGCGGAATCGTCGGCTCCTTGACGTTGGTGTTCTCGTTCTACGTCGCGGTGTCGCCTGGCTTCGTCGCATGGATCTGGGCCCTCGAACGATTTCACAACGTCCCGATCCACGAGGCGCGGGCCGCCATCCGTGGTGCGCTGCCCTCACTGTTGCTATGCGCCGCCGGGATCGCCGCTGCCATGCTGGCGATCGCCATTCCGCTTGCGCGTCGCAACTACGCGCGGCTGCTGGCCGCGAGGTGATGCCATGCGAACGAACCCATTGCTTGCGATGGCGATGGCCGGGCTGTGCGCCGGGCTTGCTGTCGCTCAGGACGTGGATCTGCGGGATGTCGTGACGCAGAAGAACGGGACGGAGTTGCACGGCCGCGTGGTCAACCCGTTCACACCAGGACCACTGGTCTTGGCTCAAGGCCGCAAGCGCGTGCGCATCGACCGTGAACAGATCGCCACGACAGACGCAGTGTCCGATCGGCTCGCTGAGTTCTTCCGTCGCCGGCAGAAGCTCTTCGACAAGCCATCTGCGCAACCGATGCTATTCGAGTGGGCCGAGTCCCGCGGCCTCTCCCGCATCGCGACGTTGCATGCGATGGCGAGTTGCCTCGCCGCCAGCGACTCCTTTGGTCACGAAGCGCTCGGCCACCAGAAGAAGGACGGCGTCTGGCTGTGGCCGCACGATGGCAGGCGCCTGCCCTTGGAGCAACTCGAACAGGCGCTCGCCAATGAGCCGTTGACGCTGACGGGCGAGCGATTCGCCGTGCGAATCGACGGCAACCTGCGCGCCGGTGTCCACGCGCTGCTCGACCTCGAACGCATGGGCGTTCATATGATGGCCGAGTTTGGCGAGGCGCTCGCACTGCAAGACGCGCAGGAGCCCGTGCTGGTCGACGTTCGCTCCAACCTGGGCAAGTTCCAGAAGTGGGGCTTCCGCCCGGCCGCGTGGTTCGAACCGCCGCCGCACGGCGATGTCGCCCGCACCTATTACCCGTCCTTGATGCAAGCGCGTCCGCAGCGCCTCTTCTTCGTCGGCGCGCACGGGCTGCTCTACCACGCATTGATCGGCGAAACGAACTCCCGCGACGATCGCGACCGCATCTCTGCATGGCTGGAGATCGGCCTGTCGATGCAAATGGAGACGGCGATGCAAGGCGATGCGGGATGGGCCGAGCCTGCCTCCGTCCGCTCGCTCAACCTGTGGGCAACGCAGACTCTCGCAGGCGACCTCGACCTCACGCGCCTCTCGCACCAACCGATGTTCGGCGGCTTCTATCTGCTCGACGATGCAGAGACGCAGGCCAACTGGGCGCTCGCGACGACCTTCGTGCACTGGCTGCTCCTGGTCGACAACGTGCCAGCGACGCGAGCGAGGTTCGTGTCCTACGTGCGCCACGCGCTCGGGGAGTTGCGCGGCGACAGCAGCACGGCGTGGAACGGGACGATGGGCAAGCAGATCGAGGGGTTCCGCGAGCCGTTCCAGGAGTGGCTGAAGAAAGCGCGCGGCGGCTGATTGCCTGCGTCAGAGCTCGACGCGGACGACTTCGCCCGAGCCGCGGATCGTCGCAACAACCCGGGTGCGATCGTCGCCAAAGCGCTGCACGGTGTATGCGCCGGGCGCTCGATTGCCGAAGGTCGCGACACCACGCTCGTCGACTTCAGCAGTCGCAACGACGCGAGAGCCCTGGCGCAGCACCACCATCGAGCCGGATGCGTCCGCACCGGCGACCCGCACCTCGATCGTCGAGCCGCGCTCGAGCACGACCTCGAGCGGCGACATCGACAATGCATCCTCCGGCAGCCGCAACGCAGTCGACTTCCACGCATAGCCGGGCGCGCGCAGAAGCAGGTTGGCCGCCTGCGATGCGACTCCACGCACGACGAAGGCGCCGTCGCTGCCAGAGCGCGTCGTTGCCTGATACTCGTAGAAGTCCGTCTCTTCGCCGAGGAACGCCTCGGCGCCGGCGATCGGCGCGCCGCTGCCGTCGCGAACGACGCCGCGCAGTTCGCAGCCTGGCTCGAGCACGATGTCGCCAAGATCGACTTCTTCGCCGGCTGCAACTTCGACCACTCGTGACGACGGCGCGTAGCCCTCGGCCCAGAACACGACGTGCGACTTGCCCGCCGGGAACAGCGGATTGCGCAGCATTCCTGCGTCGAGCTCAAACCAACGTGACGGAATCGCGCCTTCGCCTTCGTCGCGAGCGAAGCGCACGAGCACGCCGGGCAGCGGCTTGCGGCCCGGCAACCCGAGCAGGCGCGCATTCACGGCGCCGGTGCGCGCAGCCTCGATGCGAACGTCAACGTGGTCCTGCCCGGCTTCCACTTCGATGGTGCGTCGCGCCGTGCGATCGAACTGGCCGACGACGAGCGCAACGTCACGGTTGGGCGCCTCGATCTCGAACGCGCCGTTGCTGTCGGTCAGCACTGGGTTGCCCTGCTCACCGCGCAGCAGCACGACGGCGCCTTCGACTGGCTGGGCTTCGGAGCCAGTCACGACGCCACGGATCGTGCGCCCTTGCGGCAAGTCGACGTCGATCGTCGTGCTCCCGCCCGCGACAAGGACGGCAACGTCCTTGGCTCGAACCATCGGCAACGTCGAGTAGCGCGCCGCGACTCGATGCTCCCCAGGCGGCAGGTCGCGCAGTTCGTAACGACCCTCTGCATCGGTCACCGCCGTGATGGCGACGCCATCGACCACGACTCCGACCTGCACACCGACCTGAGGGTGGTCGCCGCGACGGGCGATACCCTTGACCAGCCCACCCTGCGCCAACACGACGTCGTCGATCTTCGCAGTTTCTCCGCACGTCGGAACTTCGACATTCAGCTGCTTGCCGCCGAATCCCTCGCACGACACTCGAAAGCTCGCCGAGCCGGGATGGAGGCCCGCGATGCGAAACACGCCATCCGAGTCTGTCACCGCGAGCAAGGGCTGTGGTTCGCCTGCCGCAGTGCGCGTCAACTGATCGCCAAGCTTGCCGATGTCGCGATCGAGCAGCGCGCTGCCGGCGCGCGACAGCCGGTTGAGCAGCATGCCGGCCTCAGTCGCGGTGACGTGCGCGCCCGGGATCGGCGCGCCCGCCGCGTCGATGACCCTTCCCATGAGGATCGCCGGATGCATCGCGCGGATTTCGAGCGGCGCGCCACTTTCGTCGATCTTGACCGGCAATGCGCTCATGCCCGAATCGAAGGCGACCACGCCGTCCACGGCGGTGATCGTCGCGACGCCGGGCGTGACCGTGGCAGGAAACACAAAGGAACCGTCCGCCTCGGCCACAGCGACAACGAGCTCGTCCGCCGCGCTGCGCAACACCAGCCGCGCGCCGTTCGCAGGAACGCCGGTGGCGGCGACGAGCTTGCCTTTCACTTGCACGCGGCCGGGCAGCTCGAACACGGCCGGCGCCGCGCCGGTGCCGACCGTGATCGTTCGCGACGCGATGCCGTGCGCGTGATGCCGCACTTCGACGCGATGGACGCCACCCGCGAGACCAGTGAGACGAAAGCTGCCGCCCGCTCCGGTCCGCGCGCTCGAAGGCTGATTGCGACCAAAGCGCTGCACTGGCTGCAAGGCGAGGACCGTCGCGCCGATCACTGGTTCTTGCGTCGCTGCCGACAGGACACGACCTTCGATTGCCAAGGCCGGTCGCACAAAGCGCAAGTCGAGCGAACTCACGAGCGCGCCGACGACGACATTGGGCAACGTCGCGGGCTGCCACAGTTCGTGGCGAGCAACGACGCGCATCGCGCCCGGCGCGACGTTGGCGAAGTGAAACCTGCCCGACGCGCTCGTTGCCGTCGTTCGCATCGCTCGCTCTTCGGCGAGCAGCGATTCGAGCGACACTCGCACGTTGGCCATCGGCAGACCGGCTTCGTTGGCCACGACGCCAAAGACGTCGAATCCGGGCCGCAACCGCAGCGTCGATGCCGACAGCGCCATCGGCGCCTCCTGCACATCGCCCGCATGTTCAGGATGTTCGAAGCCGATCAGCAACGCTGGACCCGGTTGCGTCTTGAACACGAACTCGCCGCTGCTCGACGAAGTGACTGCCTCGATCGAGTCGCGGCGCCACTCCGGCCACGCCGAGATCTGTCGGTAGAGCGTGACCACCGCGCCAGAAGCCGGGCGCCCGTCAGGCCGCAGCACAACGCCGGTGACGCCGGTGACGCGAGGCTCGGCTTCACTTCGCAGCCCGTCGTCTGCGGCGGCGATCGCGGCCGAGAGTCCGTCGTCAATCGCGACCGGCTGCGAGATTAGAGGCGCCACGCGCTGCTGCGACGCGAACAACCAGATGCCGACGCCGCCGACTGTGACGGCCAACGTGAACGACGCCGCGAACACGCCTGCGGTCCTCATCGCGAGATGCCCTCGAACCGAGCGCCGAGTTCGACCGCGCATTCGCGCGCCTCGACGGAAGTCGCGCGCGCCGCTTCACGGCACATGCGCACGACGGTCGCGATCGCGTTGCCCCGATCGACGGATCGCTGCACGAAAGCCATCGCATCATCGAGCGACTGCGCCTCGTCGCCGTCACGCAGCCCGAGCACGAGCCGGCATCGCAGCGCCTCGGGGTTCGTTGGATCGGACGCGATCCAAGAACGCACATAGCCGTCCGCAGAATCCGATCCGGCCTCGAGCAGCAACTCTGCGGCGAGCGGGACGATGCCCGGAAGCTGTGCGTTCTCGTCGACGAAGCGTCGCAGACGCGGCACCAATCGTTCGAGCAGTGCGCGCTGCGGGGTCAGGCTCGCGACGATGCGCCACGACGCCAGTTCCAGCTGCGGCGACATCGGCTGCCCGATTCCATCGACCAGCGGCGAAGTCGCCCGCGGACGTTCCAGCAGCTGCACGGCACCGAGGCATCCCTGCAACGACGACTGCGGATGCACCGACTTCTGCGCGCCGACGCGCAGTCGCTCGCCGGCACCGCCGAGCGCCACATCACCAACGCTCGCCAGCGCCAGCACTGCGAGTTGCCGCAGCTCGTCGGCAAAACCAGTCGCGGCCAAGGCCCCGAGTTGCTGCGGCGGCGCGACATCGACCAGTTGCTGCGCAAGCTCGTGCATGCGAACGCGCGTGCGCCACGCCATCGGGAACGGCATCAGGTTGGCGTCAGCTGCAGGACGAACCGCGGCCATCGCCCACAGCAAGCGGCCCACCACCGAGCGGCGCTCGGGGCTGGCGGACTCGAGATCGCGCACCGTGCGCTCGACCACCGACTCCTGATCGTCACTCTCGGCGATTTCGAGCAAGGCCGACAACGCACGAGGGAACACGGCGCCCGGCCGCAAGAACGACGCAAGGTCGACGTCGCGACGCGCGTCGACGGGGCGCATCACCGAAGCGGTGAGACTCGCACAGGCGCGACCGAGGTAGAGGCGATACAGGCGCACGTCGACGGACAGGTCGGCGAACGTGCGCTCCCCGAGTTCGCGGCCGATCGCGAGGTCGTAGAGCCGCAACGCCTCGTAGCCGCGGCCCTGCGACAACACCAGGGCGGCCTCAGGCAACGGATCGGACTCGTAGGCCGCGAGCAGTCGCTGGGCGATCTCGTCAAGCGGCGCATCGACAACGAGGCGATGCAGCGTCGCCATCGTCGTCGTGCTCAAAGCCGCCGCCACTGGAGCATCCCCACCGACCAGACAGTGCAGGAGCGGCGACGGCCCCCACGGCGAGCCCATCTCCGCGCGAACCGCGTTGGCCGCGACGACGAGTTCGTTCTGGTGCCGCGACACCTTGCCCTGCCCTTGCTCGTTCCACAGCACCAACAGCAAGGTGAAGGTTGCCGCGAGCAACAACGCAGCGGCGAAGATGGCGCCAGCGAGCACTGGGTTCCGGCGGACGCGGCGTGCGATGCGCACCGCGATCGGCAGCTTGCGGATGTGCACCGGCTCGCCATCGGCGATGCGCTGCAGGTCGCGAGCGAGTTCTTCGCCATCCTGGTAGCGATCGCGAGGCTCGCGTTGCAGCAACTTCTCCACCACCGCGTCGAGATCGCGCGGGACTTTGGGCATCGCGTCCCGCAATCGTCGTGGCGTTCCGTAAATCACTTGATGCAGGACGTTCTCCGTCGACTTGCCGGCGAGCGGCAGTTCGCCGGTCACTGCCTCGAACAGGGTCACGCCCAGCGAATAGAGGTCGCTCGCCGGCGTCAGCTCGCGACCAACCGCCTGCTCAGGCGAGCTGTAGTGGAGCGTGCCGAGAAAGCCGCCGCTCTTCGACGTGAGCCGCAACGCATTCGCGTCGAGCGCCTTCGCAAGGCCAAAGTCCGTGAGCGCCAGCGTGCCGTCCTCGGCGACAAGGATGTTGCCGGGCTTCACGTCGCGGTGCAGCAGTCGTCGACGATGCGCGAGGCCAAGCGCGTCGGCGACGCCCGCAAAGCGCCGCGCTGCGTCGAGCGGGTCATACGGCTGCCGTTCTCGTCGCAGCGCCGCGGCGATGTGCTTGTCGAGGCTCATGCCGAGGACGCGCTCCATGGCGTAGAAGAGCCGGCCCTGGGACTCGCCGATGTCGTAGATCGGCACGATGTGACGGTGATGCAGCCCTGCCGTGGCGCGCGCTTCGTGACGGAATCGCTCGCGCATCGTCGGGTCGGAGGTCAAGGACGGCGACAACACCTTGAGCGCGACTTCGCGTTCGAGGCCGTCTTGCCAAGCTAGGTAGACCGTTCCCATTCCGCCCCGGCCCAAGAAGCCGGTGATCCTGAAGGCGCCGAGCCGCTCGGGCGCGTCGGTCGGACCGCCGACGATGCCGTTGACGAAGTCGAGCGCGTTGAGCCGCGCCAGCAGGTCTTCGTTTTCCGGCGCCGCGTTTTCGCAGAGCTGCTTGCGCAGGTCGCCGGTCGGACGACCCGAAGCGAGCAACTCCGCCATGCGACCATCCGCCGCATCGGGAGCAATCGGCGGCTCGTCGGCACGACGACCCGATGCCACCTCGGGGGAGTCGCCCGGCACAGGCTCGCTCACAGCTTGAGTTCCTCGGCGAGGCGCTTCAGAGCGCGACTGAGCAGCAGGTTCACTGCGTTCTCGGAGCGATCCATGCGGACGCCCACCACCTTCGCGGGAAGGTCCTCGATCTTCGTCAGCAGGATCACCTCGCGATAGTCCAGAGGCAGCCGCTCCAAGGCCTTGTCGAGCAACTCGAGCCGATCCCGACGATCCGCCGCGGTCACCGGCCCAGTGCGCCGATCCGCGACCGGCAGGTCAGTCGGGACGTGACGCTCACGATTGGGGTTGCGAGCCGCAACGCCGATCTGGTCGCGCAGAATGCGCGCGATCTTGCGCTTGGCGAGTGTGACGAGCCACGCGCCGGCGTGCTGTTCTTCTGCTAGCGAATGCCACGAGTTGATCGCTTCGATGGCAACTTCCTGCAGCACATCCTCCGCGTCCATGCGAGTGCGCAGTTGCGGGCCCATGCGCAGATAGATCACCGACAGCAATCGTTCGCGGTGCTGCTCGAAGGCGACTTCGGGCGTGAGGGCCATGCGGCGCGCCATGCTAGCCCCCGGTCGGCGCAGCGGCGCGCATTCCACGATGCGCACGCGCCGAGCCCAGTCAAAGCAGCCTCAGCGGCAGGCGAGATGGACGCCGTTGGTCGACTCGGCGATGCGTCCGTTGCGCGTGAAACCGATGGTCACGAGCTGAAAATCCGCCGTGATCGGGAGTCGCGCCGGGATCGGAAAGCCAAAGGTGCAGGCGCCCGCAGCATCGACCTGTCCGAGCACCGTGTGACCCGGCTGAACGAGCAGCGTGCAGTTCGAACCAGGAAGCTGCACACCCCGTGTCGCCTGCGGCGCAAAGACGAGAATCGCGACGGCGCCAGGCGCGAGGTTCTGTCCGTCGAATCGGATGGTGGAACGGGTTGGCGTCGTGACTTGCTGACCAGCGAGGTCCCCGCCGCAAGGTCGGCCGAACAATGTGAACGCGCAGGCCTGGGCATCAGCGATGGTCGCAAGGGACAACGCGGCAACGAGGGCGAGAGGCTTCATCTTGGGCAGTCCTGGTCAGGGGGCGAAGAACCACCACCATAACGCGCAGTGCACCGACGTGCCTGTCGAGGAAGAAAATGCGGCGCCAGCGATGGGGACGGGCGCACCGCAACCAAGCCTCGATCCCCGCTGCGACAGACTTCGGCGACACGAACAAGATGCAGGCGACGCACGGCGACTGCGCACTCGGCGCAAGGACCAGCCGTCACCGCCGCAACGCGAATCGCGCGAGGACTCCGAGTCCGTCCTTGCCTTCGCTCGCGACGACGAGGTCCCCGCAGGGAAGAAACGCCAAGGCCTCGGGCTGCGGCAGCAGCGACTCATCGAAGTGCACGAATGCGCGCAATGCGCCCTGGCGGTCAACGGCAAACAACGCACGGTCCGGGCCGGACAGGACCCACAAGTGACGAGTTGAGGGCTCGACCGTGATCTCGCTGACGTGCAACAGGAGTTTCGGCTTCGCAGCAGCCTTGACGTCCGCTGTCGCGCCAGTCCTTGTCTTGTCATCGGCCTGCTGCTGTTCCTGCATCCACTGGGCGACGCGTGCGCGGATCCCCTTGCGCGAGAGCGTCCACACAGGCTCGTCACCGAGTTCGCCGCGCTTTGGATCGAAGGCGAAGATGTAGCGCAGATCGCGCTCCTCCTTGTCACCCTCGGGCGGCTCCTTGCCTGCGAGCAGCAGTCGCGCGCCACGTTCTTCGGTCGCCGGATCGACCGCGAGCGCTTCGAGATTCTTCTGCGGCAACCGCAGCGCGTGCTCCTCGACTTGCGGCGGCGCACCGTCCACCTCGCGCACGACGAGCAATGCGCCGTCACTGCGTGCGAAGTGCCACCGTTCGTCCAACCGCGCAATGGCCTCGTAGTCTCCATCGGGCAACAGCGCGCGCTTGCCGAGCAGCTCGCCATCGCGAACGCGCGCCTCGTAGAGGTTGCCCTTCTCGTCCTGCACGCACGCAACGCGCTCGTCGTCGAGCGCAACGATGCCGGAAATCTCACGCAACGCCTTTGGCAGCGTCGCAATGCTTGCGGGATTGCCGAACTCGAACCGCGCCGCGTCGCCAAACGCGACCGTCGCATGCGCCTGCGAGCGCTCTTGCGCACCGGTGCAGGCGGACAACACCAGCGGCATCGAACTCCACAACACGTTCAGCAACTGGAAGCGGCGCATGGATCAGTAGTCGACTTCGTTCTTGCTCACGAGCAGTGCGACTTCCGAGACGCCGTCGGCGCGAGAAAGCGCGCCCACGAGCGACTCCGCGGTCGCGCCCGGCTTCAGGCTGATGTCGTAGCAGAGGCGCAGGCTGTGACCATCGCCGATCGGCTCGACGTGCAACAGGCTGGATCGCTTGGCAGCAGCGCCCACCTGCGCGAGGTAGGCAGTGCTGTCTCGGTCCTGGTCGAAGGTGAGCCGAAGCACGAACTCGCTCTTTTGCAGCGAGCCGAAGTTCGTCGTGTGCAACACACACGCAAGCGCAGCGACGACCCCGACGCCGAGCGCAGCAAGCTCCCAGAACCCAAGTCCAGCAGCCATGCCGAGCGCGAGGGCAGCGAAGATGAACGCAGCGTCGCGGGTGTCCTTCACCACCGTGCGGAACCGGATGATCGACAGCGCGCCGACGAGCGTGAACGCCGTCGCGATGCTGTTCCGCACCGTCATCATCACGATGGCGACGATCACCGCGACGAACACGATGGTCTGCGTGAACGTCTGTGAGTAGGAAAGGCCCTTGTGCGTCGAGCGGTAGACCAGCGCCAGCACGACGCCGACGGCGACAGCCATGGCGATGCGCACGGCCTCGACCTGCAAGTCCAGAGTGATCGCTGGCTCGGCAGCCTGCAGGACCGCTTGTTGGACGGCTTGTGGAACGGCCTCTTGAGGCGCTTGCGTGAACAGGACGTGCAGCATGATCGGGCGGGTCGGGATTCAGGCGTCGGGCGAACGGATGCCAAGCGAGACAATGCTCTCGCAGATCTTGGAGAATGGGCGGCGCCGCAGTTCGTGGCGCTCGACGATGCGGAGGAACCAGGCAGGCACACGCTGGGCGAACTTCACTTCGAGCACCGTGCGTCCGCGTGCGACGTGACGGCTAGCCGTCGATGGCGAAGGGAATAGCGCGTCCGTCGCGCGAGTTGCGATTTCGGAATCGAAGGTCAGACGGAACTCCGGATCAAAATGGCTCACATAAGGGCGGCGCACGTAGTCGACGAGCGCGATCGGTCGGATGCCGCGACGCAACGTCGCAAACTCGAACTCATCGCGCACGTTGCCCCGTTGCGCCTCCCGAAGCACCAGCCGCGTCAGCGCATCGCCGCGCGTGCCAGGGTCGAGGACGGCCACCACCGGCGTCCGTCGTTTGAACGCAAGCTGGTCGCGACGACCCTTGATCTCCAAGAACCAAGGCGAAGCGTCGGCTGCGGTCTTGGCATAGGTGCGCAATCGGAACTTGGACCGGGACCGCAGGCCGTCGACCTTGTCGTGGAACGCAGTCAGCACAGCATCGTCATAGTAGAGGCTGCGAACGAAGTAGCTCTGCTCTGGCAGCGCGAGCACATGTGGGTCGAGTCCTACGAAGGGCTGCACGCTTTCCTCGACCGCGATGCGCGTCGTGCGATCGAGCACATACTTGATCTCGAACCGCAAGAACTGGAGCTGCGCGGGAGGTGTCGCGAACTGCTGCATCAGATCCCCTCAGGCAGCCGCCGCAGCTTGCCGTCGCGACCGACACACGCGAGTCGCGTCTCGCCAGTGGCCGTCACGGCGCCGTCGGACTCGCGTCGCACGCGATACTCCAAAGTGAACGCGGCATTCGCGCGCTCCTTCAGCCGGACCGAGACGAGCGCGACGTCGTCGTAATCGATCGGCTTCTGGTAGCGGATCGAGAGATCGACGACTTGCAGCAGGTAGCCGTCGTCTTCCATCTGGCGGTAGGCCGTGCCGCTCCTTCGCATGTGTTCTGTCCGAGCCTCTTCGAACCACGCGACATAGCTGCCGTGATGCGCGATGCCCATGCGATCCGTCTCGCAGTAGCGGACGCGAACGCGGTGCGGCGGCTGGTCGAAGCCCTCATCGGACATAGGCGCATGATGCGACCGAGACGCTCGCCGTGCGAGCGCGTCAATCGTCACAAATCCGAACGCAAGACCGGCCTCAGGTGCGCCGCCTCGTAGTGCGCGCGCAGTGCATCGCCGCCGAAGTCGCGAGCAAAGTCGCGCCAGACCGTGTGCACGTGGTTCGCGCCATCTTGCGTGCAGTCGTATTCGACGACGAAGGTCGGGCCCTGTGCGCGCCAGTAGTGGCCTTCGCCGACCCGTTCACCGCCCATCCAACAAAACGCGATCCCGTCGAGGCCGGCGTCGCGAATGCGCCGCAAGTCAGCGGCGGCGAACTCTGGCGCAAGCGCGCCGGCGAAGTGCTCGACGAGCAGCCACAACGCATCACGCTGCGCCGTGGTCATCGCCCCAAACGTGAGTCCGCGAGCGAGCCCGGCCTCGGCGGCGGCGCGCGCCGGCCCCAGCACGACGTCGGGCGGAGCGGTCGAGTCGACGATCACGATGCCGCGTTGGGCATCGGTCAAAGACGCCAGCAAGGCGCGAGCGAGGTCCTCTTCGGCGATGAGCACACGCGCGCCAGCGCGCGGGCCGTCGGGAATGCGATGCGGGTTGGCGCCAAGAAACCGCGGGGAGCCACCGACCATCGCACCGCCCGAAAATGCGAGGTGCAGCGAGATGTGATGCCCCTGGAGTCGCAACGCCCATGCGCCCGTTGCCGACGGTTCGCCGAACACTTGCAGCCAGTAGCGACGCGGATCGCGATGCCGTGCGTCGAGGCCGCGAAGAGACTCTCGCGCGTGCAGTTCGGCTTCGAGCGCGACGATCGCGTCGATGGTCGCAAGCCCGCGCTCCGACATCGTCGCGCGCAACAACGCGCGCAGAGACTCGCGCTGCGAGAGGTCGAGGTCACCGAGCATCACGCCGGGATACTCGGAGGGCACGAAGCCCCACTTCGTCCGCGTTGGATCACCCAGCGGCGCCGTCGCCGCGATGCGCTGCGGTTCGGACAAGGCCGCGATGAACGCGCGAGCCGACTCGGCCGCATGCGCGGCGGCTATGCGCTCGTCGCTCACGCTGCGGCCCGCAGGCAGCGAGCAACCGGCGAGCCACGCGCAAAGGAAGACGAGCTTCACTGCGCGGAGAAGCGCTTTCCCGACAGGTCGGTGAGCGAAGCCGGGCAACGACCACCGCGGGCAAGAAGCGATTGCGCGGCGGCAACTGTGGATCCCGAGGCGGGCTCGCGGCGCTGCCACCGGGCTTCGCGGCCAGCCGCAGCCGAGTTGGTGTCGTGCACCCCCTGTTCGCGCACGCCTCACAGTCCAACCCTCTCGTCGCCGCGATAGACCGCCGTCGGTGTGCGCAAGGTCGAGATGTCCTTCCACGGATCCGCGCGCAACACGATGAAGCCCGACACGCCGCCGACGCTGCCGTACTTGTTGGTGCCGAGGACCTTCGCCGCGACCACGGTCGCGGCACGCAACGCCGCGTCCGCCGGCATGCCGTAGTCGACCATGAGTTCGAGTTCGCGCGCGTTCTCACCGTGGGCGAAGACGCCGGCGTCGCTGCCACAACCGATCTCCACGCCGATCGCCAGCGCGCGCTGGAACCCAGCCTTCGCCGCGTTCAACCGATCGAGCATCGGCCCGGAGTGACCCGCGTTGCGCACGATCGTCTCGTTGGCGGTCAGGCAGGGCACGAGCACAACGGCGAGTTCCTTCATCCGTCGCAGCGTCTCTTCACTGGCCCCCGCGCCGTGCTCGATCGACTTCGCGCCAGCTTCGATCGCGTTGCGAATGCCTTCGTCCGTCGTCGCGTGCGCTGACACATGCAACCCGAGGCTCTCCGCTTCCGCGCAGAGCGCGTGCATTTCGGGCGGCGAAAAGGTCGGTGAGACGATGCCGCTCAGCCCGTTCCGATAGTCGGCATAGACCTTGATCCACTGCGCACCCTTGCGCTGCTGCTCGCGCACGGCGGCGAGGATCTCTTCGATGCCAGTCACGCACTGCGCGCCTTTCTCCACTTTGGGATCGTCGGGCTCGGGCCCGTAGCGGCCACGCATGTGGATCGCGCGGGTCGCGACGAACAGCTCAGGCCCGGCGACGATTCCTTCCTTCCACGCCTGCTGCAAGGCCACGTCCGCGTAGCCAGCCCCTTCGGTGCCGAGATCGCGCACGACGAAGAATCCCGCGCGCAGGGTCGCTTCAGCGTGGCGCACCGCGCGCATCGAACGCAGCGCGACGCTCTCGTTGCGCACCTGCTCGTCCCACGACTTCTCCGCATACGGCCGCAAGAACAAGTGCGTGTGCAGGTCGATCAACCCAGGGACGATCCACGCGTCGCCGAAGTCGACGTCGACCTGCTCCTCGTCGCGGCGCGGCCGCACCTGGAAGATCATTGTTCCCATTGCCAGCAAGAATTGGTCTTCGAGCCAAGACTTGCCGTCTTGCGCCAGCACGCGCTTGCAGGCGAACGACGTCGGCCGTTGAGCAGATCCTCGCGCAGGCGACAGGATGCTTGCAGCCAACGCGACGCAAGCGAAGGACAACCAGGAGGTCTTGGACGGTCGGCGCATCCATTCATCATGCAATGCCGCTCGCATTCCCGCCCGCGCCACGGTGAACTCCTAGGTCGCGCATGGACTGGATCACGTCTTCGGAAGCCTGGATCGCACTCTGCACGCTGACCGTCATGGAGGTCGTGCTGGGCGTCGACAATCTCGTCTTCGTCTCGATCCTCACGGGTCGATTGCCCGCCAATGAGCGCAACAAGGCGCAGCGGGTAGGGCTCACGCTCGCGCTCGGCCTGCGGCTGGTGCTGCTGCTCTGCATCTCATGGGTGATGCAGCTCACGACGCCGATGTTCACCCTCAGCGAGCGCGAGTTCTCCGGCAAGGACCTGATCCTCCTCGGCGGCGGCCTGTTCTTGATCTGGAAGAGCGTCAGCGAGATCCACAGCAAGCTCGAAGGAGATGACGACGGCAACGGTGGCGGCAAGAAGGCGGCGACGATGGGCTCCGTGCTCGCGCAAATCGCGATGCTC
>SXPK01000177.1 GCA_005776365.1 Planctomycetia bacterium | reverse complement strand
GAAGTGCACGATCGAGAGCCGGTAGCTGAACACCGGCCGATCCGCCGCCTTGGGCAGATAGTAGTACATGATCCCGAGGATCGGGGTCGTCAGGAAGAACGCGACTGCGTTGTGCCCATACCACCACTGCGTCAGCGCATCCTGCGCGCCGCTGAAGATGCCGTAGCTCTTCGTGCCGGTGACCGGCAGCGCGATGTTGTTGACGATGTAGAGCACGGCGATCGTGACCACCGTCGAGATGTAGAACCAGATGCTGACGTAGAGGTTCTTCTCGTTGCGGATCGCGAGCGTCCAGAAGAAGTTGATCGCGAACGCGACCCAGACGAGCACGACCGCGATGTCGAGGAACCACTCGAGCTCCGCGTACTCCTTGCTCTGCGTGATGCCAAAGGGCAAGGTCAACGCGGCGCCCACGATGATGAACTGCCAGCCCCACATGTGAACCCGGCTCAGCAGGTCGCTCGCCATGCGCGTCTTCAAGAGCCGCTGCGAACTGTGGTAGATGCCGGCAAACATCATGTTGCCGACCAGCGCGAAGATCACCGCGTTGGTGTGCAAGGGACGGATGCGGCTGAACGTCAGCCAGGGCAGGTCGAAGTTGAGCGCAGGCCAGCTCAGTTGCAGCGCGCACAGGAGCCCGACGAGGAGGCCGATCAGGCCCCAGCCGACAGACGCCCATACGAAGCCGCGGACGACGCCATCGTCGAATACGACGGTCTTGGTCTCGGTCATTGCGGACGAACTCATGGTCATTTCTCCGATCCTTGGATGACGGGGTCGCTCGATGCGCCGGCAGCGGTGCCGTGGTCGTCTTCGAGCGGCAATAGGCACATGCGATCCGACTCGTGGCAGTCGCCCTGCCGAGCCGAGACCACGAACAGCACGATCGAGCCCGCAACGAGCAGCAGGCTGCAGAACAGCAGCAACGGAACGATGCTCATTGGCTCTCCTCTGCGCCGTCGAGGCGCAAGCTCGTGTGGAGGATCAACAAGAGCGAGCTGAGCGGCATCAGCACCGCGCAGACGACGGGCGTGATCAGCCCGCAGAAGGCGAGCGCGACGGTCGTCGCGTTGTAGAGCAAGGCGAGGCCGAGGTTTTGGCGCGTGACCTTGCGGTAGCGGTCCGCAACCGCGAGCACCGCCGACACCGCGCCGGCGTCGGCCGAGCGGAAGAAGAAGTCTGCGCGGTTCGGCAACACCGGGCGATCCATCGCCGGCGTGCCGGCAACGAAGGCCTCCGCGAACGCCGGCGCATCGTTGATCCCGTCACCGATCATCATCGTGTCGTCGTCATCGAGTCGCGCGACGAACGCAGCCTTGTCGGCGGGCGACATCTCGCCGTGCGCATTGCTCGCGGCGATGCCGAGTTGGGCCGCAGCGAGCGCAACGCGGTCCTTGCGGTCGCCGGACAGCAGCAGCACGTGAAGACCGCGCGCCGACAGCCGCGCGATTTCTGCGGCCGCGCCACTACGGAAGTCCTCCTCCAGTTCGTAGCGCGCGAGCGCCACGCCGCCTTGCGCGAGCACGCACTCGCGACCCGTGGTGGCGACCGGCGCGACGCCAGCGAATGCGGGGCTGCCCAAGCGCAGCGTGACGCCGTCGATCGTTGCAACGAGCCCGCCGCCGGCGATTTCTTCGACCTCGACGTCGCCGCAAAAACGCGATGCCTCGCCGGATTCGAGGGCTTGCAACACCGCCTGGCTGGCTGGGTGATTGCTCGATGCGGCCATCGTCGTCAGCGCGGCTCGCCACGTCGCGTCAGGCTCGAGGATCGCCCGCGCGCGCAGGCCACCGTGCGTGACGGTCCCGGTCTTGTCGAAGACGATGTGCTTCACACGCGCGAGCTTGTCGAGCAAGGCGCGCGTGCGAACGAAGACGCCGAGCTTGCGCAATCGCGCGATTGCGAGGTGGAACGCGAGCGGCGCCGCGAGCCCAAAGGCGCACGGGCACGTGATGACCAACAGCGACACTGCAACCGGCAGCGCTCGCGAGGGCTCGATGAAGGACCACACCGTCGCTGCGACCGCTGCGAGCAACAGCACGCTGGTCGCATAGAAGCGCGCGAGCCTTTGCCAGAAGACGACGCGACCCTTGCTGTCCTCGCGATCCGCTGGCGGCTCGGCGAGCAGTTGTGCAAGGCCGGACTCGATGTAGTCGGCGGTTGCGACCATGCGCACCGCGCGCCTGCCGGCGACGAATGCGCCCGCTGGCACCAAGTCGCAAAGGCCAAAGGCGCGCGGCTCCGACTCGCCGTTGATCCAATCGAGCGAGCAGCTGGCCTCCGTGCGCGGCGCGCAACGCACCGGCACCAGGTCACCGGGAGCGAACACCAGCTCGTCGCCCTTCTTGACCTTCTCGACCGGGATCTTTCGCACTTCGCCATCGAGGATCCGGCGCACACGCAAGTGCTCGGCGCCGTCGTCAGCGAGGACCTGATCACGCGATCGTTGCAGCGTCCGCTGCTGGACGAAGCGGCCGCCCAGCATCAGAAACGTGAACATCGCGACCGTGTCGTAGTAGATCGGCGCGCCGGTGAACTGGCCGTGGATCGAGCCCGCGTAGGCCAGCAACAGACCGGCGGAGATCGGCACATCCATGTGCACCACTCCCACGCGCAGACCGGCGATCGCGCCGCGAAAGAACACCGGACCGCCCACCACGACGCTGCCCGTCGCGAGCACGAGCGAGACCCAGCTGAACACGGCGTCGATCGTCGCGTCCGACTCGGACAGGCCCGCATACTGCGCGACCGCGAGGATCATCGCGTTCATCGCGAGCGCGGCGCAGATGCCGAGCTTCAGCAGCAACGAGGTGTCGCGCTGCACGGTGCGCGTGGCGGGCGCCATCGGGTAGCCGTAGCGCGCGGCGCGTTCGAGGAAGCTCGCGGCCGTGCCCTTCTGATGGTCGTAGACGAGCGTTGCCCGCCCCATCGACGCGTCGATGCGCAGCGCCTTCGCGCCAGGCTGACGCTTGTAGACCTCTTGCAAGAGCCAGACGCACGCGGCGCAACGAATGCCCTGCACGTCCAGAGTCAGACAAACGGTGCCGTCTTGCTGCGTCGCAGCCTGCTCGAGTTCGGGGAGCCAGTCGAGCGCAGCGACACGCGGCAAGGAGCCAACCGCCGAGAGCCTGCCACCACCCAATGCGTAGAACTGCTGCAGACCTTCTTGCTGCAGCAGGCCGGCGACAGCCTCACAGCCAGCACAGCAATAGGCCGAGCTAAGCCGTTCTTCCGGCACGACCAAGCCACAGTGCGAACAACGCGCGGGCGCGGACCGTTCGTGGCTCGCGAGGGCCTTCGAAATCCGGCCCTGCGCGGTACGTTCCACCATGGTCGCGGCAGAAAGGCGCATGACCCGGCAATGACTCACCTGTTCGATAGTTTCGTTTTCGGCGCAGCCAACTCGGTCCACTGCGCCTGCATGTGCGGGCCGTTGGCGCTCGCCTTTGGCGGGCAAAGCGGGACTGCGACCTACCAACTTTTTCGGATCGCTTCCTACGCACTCGTCGGGTCGGCTCTCGGCGCCACGGGCGCCGCGTTCGGCAGCGCATCCTTTGGCGTCCCGGCAGCGACGACTGCCTACGTGCTCGCTGCAGCGCTCGTCGTGCTCGCGCTCAAGGGCGAACGCGGCGCCATGAAGCTCCCGTTCTTCTCACGCCTGCTCGGCAGAGCAACGGCGAAGGGACGCGGATGGCCACCGATCTTCCGCGCCGGATTGCTGGGCGCGCTGACGCCGCTGTTGCCGTGCGGACTGCTGTGGTCGGCGTGCGCCGGAGCCGCTGTCGCCGGCTCGACGCTAGGCGGCGCCGAGGTCATGGGCGGCTTTGCGCTCGGTTCGCTGCCGTTGTTGTTGCTGGCACAATGGAACGCGCCGTCACTCGCGCGCCGGCTGTCCCCCACTGCGCTGGTCCTCGTGCAGCGCGGCGCGATGTTGCTCGCCGCGGCGACGCTCGTGTGGCGCGGCATCGAAGCATCTTCGGGCGGCTGCTGCTCCTGACCGAAACATCCGCTGATGCAACTCCGCGTGTTGAGCTGGAACGTGCACAAGTGCACCGGCGGCCTCGACCGCCGCTACGACCCAGCACGCACGGCCGAACTCGCGGCGAGCGTCGAGCCCGACCTGCTGCTGCTGCAAGAAGTCGCCGAGAACGGCGCGTGGTATCGCGGCGAACGCCAGGTCGACGTGCTCGGTGACCTGCTCGGCTTTCCGCATCGCGCGTTCTTCGTCAACGTCCGCTTCGGTCCGCGCCGCGGCCACTATGGCAATGCGGTCCTGAGCCGACATCCGATCGCGCACGCCGCCAACATCGACCTCACGCAACCCGGCAAGAAGGCGCGCTCGGTCTTGCACGCGGAAATCCGCTTGCCGACTGGCGATGGCCACAGCCGCACGCTGCACGCATTCAACTTGCACCTCGGACTCGGCGAGCAAGAACGTCGCCGACAGCTCGTGCAGTTCTTGGCTGCGCATCCATTTGGTCACATGCGCCGCTCGACGCCAATCGTCGTCGCCGGCGACTTCAACGATGTCTACGGCACGCTCGGCCCGCAGTTGCTCGCGCCCAATGGCTTCGTCGGCGGCGCAAAGCCGTTGCGCACCTTTCCGGCCTACGCGCCGCTGCGCGCGCTCGACGGCGTCTATGTGCGCGGTGACGTCGAACTGCAGGACCTGACGACCATTCGCCATGCGCCGGCCAAGACCGCGTCCGATCACCTGCCCTTGCTCGCGCGCGTGCGCGTGCACGGTTGACCGGATCCGATCGCAGCACTCGACGCAGAGTCCTCTGTTGAACGGCGCGCGGGCAAGGCGCAACCGCGTGCGCTACGGCCCCTGGCGCGCGGCGCTCGCAAGGGTTCATGCCCAACCTTTTCGAGCGAGGCCCATCTCTTCGCACGAGTCTCCTGGTCCGCAACCCCGGCCCTGGAGTCCTTGTGCAGAGGGTGCGTTCGTGCTGGCCGCGGCCTATCGTGCCCGCCCCGACACACTCGCGGACCCCAGCATGACCCACTGCCTTCGACTTCGCCTTGTCTTCGTCGCCCTCGCCCTTGCCCCGATCCTCATCGCGCAAGAGGCGCCGACCGCCGCAGCCGAGCCGGCGCAGCACGTCTTTGAAGACGGCCAGGTGCAAGCGGTCGAGATGTTCTCCGACCGATCGGAGTGGATCCGTGAATGGCTGTTCGTCGAGTCGGCATTCGACACCGACGGGGACGGCAAGAAGGACCGCATGCACGTCGACGTCACGCGCCCCGCGCAGACCAAGGACGGCGCGTTCAAGGTCCCGGTGGTCTACGAGACGAGCCCCTACTTCGCGGGCACCGGCCCGATGGACACGAGCTACTACTGGGACGCCAAGCACGAACTCGGCGCCGTGCCGCCGCCGCGCAAGAAGATGAACCCGATCGGCTTTGGCAAGAAGCCAGGGATGATCGCGCAGAACGATCCGCTCGTCACCCGTTGGCTGCCGCGCGGCATCGCAGTCGTGCACTCGTGTTCGCCGGGCACTGGCTATAGCCAAGGTTGCCCCACGATCGGCGGCGACAACGAAGCGCAAGCGCCGAAGGCCGTCATCGACTGGCTCAACGGTCGCGCCAAGGGCTACACGACGCTCGACGGCGACGAAGAGGTGAAGGCCGAGTGGTGCACCGGCAAGGTCGCGATGATCGGCACTTCGTACAACGGCACGCTGCCGCTCGCCGCCGCCACCACCGGCGTCGACGGTCTCGTCGCCATCTGCCCCGTCGCGCCCGCGACCTCGTGGTACATGTACTACCGCAGCAATGGCCTCGTGCGGCATCCGGGCGGCTACCTCGGCGAGGACGTCGATGTGCTCTATGACTTTGTCGCGAGCGGCGACCCCAAGAAGCGCGACTGGTGCATCGAGAACGTGCGCAACGGGGACCTGCAGAAGAACCAGGACCGCCTCACTGGCGACTACAGCGACTGGTGGAAAGCGCGCGACTACACCAAGCATCTCGACAAGGTCAAAGCCGCGGTGCTGATGGCGCACGGCTGGAACGACTGGAACGTGATGCCGGAACAGAGTGTCACGGTCTATGCGGCGCTGAAGCAGCGCGGCGTTCCGACGATTGCCTACTTCCACCAGAACGCGCACGGCGGGGACCCGCCCTTTGCTCTCGTCAATCGCTGGTTCACGCGCTTTCTGTTCGGCATCGAGAACGGCGTCGAGACGGGCGACAAGGCCTGGATCGTTCGCGAAGGCGAGAAGATGAGCAAGCCGACGGCCTATGCCGACTATCCACACCCGCAGGCCGCTCCAGTCACGTTGCGCTTCAAGCAAGGCGGCTCGGCGATCGGCGCGCTCCTCCGCGACGTCAAGCGCGGCCAGCAACCCGAGACCTTTCTCGATGACGTCGGCAAGAGCGGCGCCGAGCTGGCCAAGGAGGAGACCTCGGACAACCGCCTGCTCTTCGCGCTGCCCGAACTGAAGGAGCCGCTGCACCTCAGCGGCACGCCGCGCATTCGCATCAAGCTGTCGGTCAGCAAGGAGGCGGCCAACCTTTCCGTCTGGCTCGTCTCGCTACCCTGGACCGACTCGCGCCGCATCACCGATGACCTCATCACGCGCGGCTGGGCCGATCCGCAAAACCATGCGTCGCTCGACAAGGGCCACAAGCTCGTCCCCGGCGATTGGTATGAGGTCAACTTCGACCTCAATCCCGACGACCAAGTCCTCGCCGTCGGCGAACGCCTCGCTGTGATGATCTTTGCGTCCGACCGTGACTTCACGCTCTGGCCCGAAGCCGGCACCAAGGTCACGGTGGACCTCGACGGCTCGAGTCTGGTGCTGCCGATCGTCGGCGGTGTCGAGGCGCTGGAGAAGGCGGTTGGCGGGAAGCAGTAGCGAGGGTGAGGGATGGGGATTGGCGGAGGTGTGAGGGAGCACGCGGGGGAATGCGCGGGGGAATGCGGACCCTAGCCAGCCTTCCCAGCAGCATCGCCACCCACCCCCACCCCCCCAACTCACCAGCGCGAGCCACCGCGCGGTCGCGGCGAATCCCCGACCACCTGCCAATTCCACCGCCAGCTCTCGCTCGCTTCCGCCTGCGCGACCTCGATCGTGTGGCGCATCGCCTTCGCTTCTAGATTGCTCGGGTCGAACGCAAGGATGCGAGTCGTCCAGTCCATCGCGTTCTTGAAGTCGCTCTGCACGGTCAACATGTTGGCGACGTGCAAGGCCGAGCGGATGCCGCTGTCGTGGATATGGGAGCCGAGAACGCGCGCTTCCTTGGCGAGGTCCGCGTCTTCGACCAACTGCTTGCCGAGTTCCTGCAGGGCCTTGCCCGCGGCCTTGTAAGCGTCGATCGACTGCTCGCACAGCTTTGCCGATTGCCCTGTGTTCTTGGACTTGGCGATCCCTTGCGTCTGCAGCTTGTCGCCTTGGGTGACCTTGTCGTAGATCGGCTTGAGCTTCTTCTCCAAGTCGTCGTGCTTCTTCGCATCGACCTTGGCCTTGCGGTCGGCGGCTGCTGCGGCAACGGCAGTGAAATGCAGATGCTCGACAGAGGCCGACAACTGCGCGAGTTGCTCCTCGGAGCGCTGATCGGCGAGGCGAGTGGTCAGCAACCCGAGCGAGCGCTGCGCAACCGCGAGGTCCTTGCGCGCCACCGCCGCCTTGCACACCGACTCGACGAGATCGGCTCCCCAGGAACGGATCGCGGCAACCTGCGTCGCTTCATCCGGCGCGCCTTTCGCCAACTCCACCGCGCGCCGCGCCTGCGCTCCCGCCTGCTGGAACAGCTGCATCGCGGCGGCCTTCTTGGCGAACTCGAAGCACGCTTCGCTCGTCGTCGGCTTGGCGACTGCCAACTCGAACGCGAAAGCGGACTCCGGCGTGAGATCCGACAGTTTGCGCGTCGTCGTCATCTCGCCGCCGAGCACGAATGCCTTGTAGCGCGCATTGCCGCCGTCGACTGCGATCGGCTCCACCTGCTCGACTCGGCCATCCGAGGTCTCGATGGAGAGCCTCGCCGGCTCCTGGGAGCGCACCGCAACGAGAGAACACAACAACGCCAACGCGAGGGAGAAGGTCTTCATGGAGTGAGGCGGCCGGCAACGTGCATTTCACATCCGGGCCGAACCACCGATGCTACGGCAAGCGAGGCCGCGATAGGCCCGACCTTTCGTGCAGCCTGAAGGCCCGAGCTTCCGATAGACACACTCGATCCATCATGCTCGCCATCCGACTCGTCGCAGCAGCGCTGCTTTCCGTTCCGTTTGTGACCCAGGACCCCAACGTGCAAGAGTCGACCGTGCCGCTCGCTGCTGGACTGTCCTTCGCCGACCCGCTGACCATCAAGGCTCCGCATGACTTCTTGCGCGGCTTCCCGGCCAAGACCGGCGAGCGCACGGCCAACGCCGTCGTCGAGATCCCGTGCGGCACCAACGAGAAGTGGGAAGTGAAGCAAGACGGTGTGATGCGCTGGGATCTGAAGAACGGCGCGCCGCGCGTCGTCGAGTATCTCGGCTATCCCGCCAACTACGGCATCGTGCCGCGCGCGATGCTCGGCAAAGAGATCGGCGGCGACGGCGATCCGCTCGACGTGCTCGTGCTCGGGCCGGCGATGCCGCGCGGCACGGTCGCTTCGGTCGTCGTGATCGGCAGCATTCAGCTCGTCGACGGCGGCGAGACCGATGACAAGCTGCTCGCCGTGGTCGCAACAGGCCCGCTCGGCAAGATCGACAGCCTCGACGACCTCGAGCGCGAGAAGCCCGGCGTCACCGCGATCCTGAAGACGTGGTTCGAGAACTACAAAGGCAAGGGCAAGCTCACGTGCCCGGGATTCGGCTCGCGCGGCAACGCCCTCGAGCTGCTTGCGAAGTGCGAAGCCTCGTTTGCGCACAACGAGAAGAAGTGACCCTCAACGCGATCGCCGCGCGGGCTGCTTCTCCTGCCGCGTGACGATCGGAACATAGCCGACCTCGCAGCCCTTCGGCGGCGTCACGAGCACGCCTGGATCCAGCGCTGCGAGCGCGCCGATTGCTGCCCCCGGCAGATAGCTTCGATCCTTGGCCCAATGGCGGTGCAAGAGTTCGACGCGCTGCTGCATGCGCTCGCGCTCCTCCTTGCTCATGTCCGCGTTCTGCAACGCCGGCTGATCCGCGAACCGCCACCACGAGTAGGTGATCACGCTGCCGTCGCCGAGTTCGCTGCGAAAGGGGCCAGCGACGGGCCCGGGTGTCTGCCAGCAACCATCGTCCGGCGTCACATAAGGCTCGGGATCGCTCTCTCGCGCCTCCTCGAACGACAGCGAGACGAGGCTCGCGTGCTTGCTGACGTCTGGCGGCGCAGCGCTCCACTTGACCTTGCCGTCTGCGGACGCGGCCCACCACTGGGGCAAGTGCGCAAGGCCGGCTTCGATGGAAATGCTCGTGGCGTTCCAGCGGTAGCCAAAGGTGTGCGGATCATCGGCAATGGACTCGGCAAGGCTCTGCCACACCACCGTGCCGCGGTCCTCCTTCTTCACGTCCTGGTCATGAATGCGCCACGTCGACCAGCCTTTGCCGGCAAAGGTGTGCAGCACGCTCTGCGCCTCGTCGATCCGACCACTCGCGATTGCGCCGCCGTCAAACCACTCGCGCAGCGCGGGCCACAACGCCTCCGTGCGATACGAACGGATGCGATGCACCAGCGTCGAGCGACCGTCCGCGCCGACCGGGAAGCGCACCGATGCAGTGCGCGCCTGCGTCGCCGTGCCCTCGCCCTTCGCGAGGACCGCTGGCACATACTGCGTCTCCATCTGCAACGCGCGATTGGGATTGGCCGGCCGACTGTCGAGGAACAAGCCCGCGTGCTGCGGCTTCTCGACCGTCGCTTCCGAAAAGAAGAAGGGCGTAAAGAACGCGACCGGGCCTTTGAAGTTGTCGGTGTCGAGGAACAGCGTCCAACACTGATCGCCGGTCGGCACGTCCTTGCCAGCGGTGGTCTGCTTGGCCTCAGCGAGCGGCAGCGGCAGGTAGCCGTAGCCAAACAACTCGCCGCGCACGCCCTGCTTCAGGTTGAGGCCGTCCGGCGGCCACACGACAAAGGGGCTCAACTGCGCGACGCCATACTTGCCGAGCGGCTTGCTCCAATCGCGACCCTTGCCAGCGCCGGGGCCATTGGCCCACATCGAGAAGTCGAGCGCGACACCGCCCATGATGAACTTCGGCGTCGTCGTCGCAAATCGCGTGTCGCGCCACCAACCGAGCCCGCCTTCGATGTCCGAGTAGAGCTTCTGCTTCTCCTTGTCGTCGCCGACGTTGGCGTGCATCCAGGTGCCGAACAACCCGGTCTGGAAGCGATTGCCTGGATACGCGGCGAGCAACGGCCACGCCGCAACGTGCATCGAGTAACCGCCGCCGTAGCTCTCGTCGACGCGCTCCTGCGGCGCACCGAGGTAGCCGTCCATCTGGCCTTCCTGCGCGGACAAGGCGGCGGCGACGGCGAACGGCAGCAGACGGACGCAGGGATGGACTCGCATCGACAACCAATCGAAGGGATGCACCGACGCTTCGGCAACTGTGGTTCGCGACGAAACTCGAGGACCGCGGCGCAGACCCATGCTCTTTCTTCCGCTGGAGCCGAGTCGGCAATCACGGATCAGATACTGCCATCCGCTGCGGCCAACAGCTGGTCCTTGCGCGCATCGACGTCGTAACCAAGCTCGCGCTCGAGACTGGCATCGAGGCGCGAAGCGACGTGCAGGACGTCTGCACGCGACATGGCATGCCTTGGCTTTGGAACGAAGGGCTCCGCGCCGCCCTTCCAGGTCCGCACGGCGCGGAACCACGGCCAACGTCGAACGCAATGCGCGCCAAGCAACTTCGCGCAAAGCTCGCGCGGCCTCGCCGCGGCATCCTCGTAGCGCACGACAGAGAAGCGCTGCACGCGCGAGGCGAGCGCGAGGCACGAGCGCAACTTTGCCGCGCGCAGCGCCAACACATCGAGGAAGCGCCGACCCGTCAACGGGTCGCGTTCGTGCACCATCTCCGTGCCGACTCGCGGATCGTTTGCTGCAAGCTCCATGTCGCGCCCCCACTCGCACTCCCATTCCATTCGCACGAACTCGGAGAAGGCGGCATCGCGCAAGGGCTGAGCCGCGTGCCAGGGCGTACGCCAGAGGCTCGTTGCCCAGTCGAAGGGATCGCGCACGACGAGCACGAACAGCGTGTCCGAAGCCGGACCTCCGACCTCTTCACAGAAACCGTGCTTCCAGCCGTGCTGGTCCGTGAGCCGCAGCCAAAAGGCGTTGCGGCGCAACAACTGCGCGACGTAGTTGGTGCCGGAGCAACGCTCGCCGAGCACTTGCAATAGGCGCGGACGAAGGGGGCTGCCGGCAGTGGACGCGTTCGACATCGCGCGGGATCGGCGTGCGTGTTGGGGTTTGGCGGAGAGCGTCCGACGCTACGCTGTCTGCGTGTCGCAAGGCTATCAGAAGCGCGATCGTGCCGTCGTCGACTACCAACTGTGGCAGGCTTGGCCTGGCGGCGACTTCTTGCGCGGACCAAGACCTCGCGACCATAGGCCCGGGTCCTACATCGCCTGCGTCGGCGCCGCGCAGACCTTTGGCTGCCTCGTGCAACAGCCCTGGCCCGCGTTGCTCGCGGAGCGCGCCGGCCTGCCGACTCTCAACCTCGGCGTCGCGGGCTCGGGTCCGCAGCTGTTCTTGCAGCCGCAATGGAAGGAGCTGATCCAGGGTGCGCGCGCCGTCGTCTTTCAGGTGATGAGCGGCCGCAGCGCGAACTGCTCGCGCTTTCGCAGCGACGGCCGCGAGCAACTCCTGTTGTCGGATGGACGCAGGATCAGCGCCGACGCCGCCTGGACCGAGGCCCTGCACGCGGACCTTCGCGGCATCCGCAGCCCGCTGCTGCGCGGCTTGAGAAACCGCTTCCTTGCCACGTTTGCGCGAAGGGATGTGAAGCGCCTCGTCGACGAGACGCGCGCAGACTGGATCGCCCAGTTCGGCGCCCTGCTCGATGCGACCACGCCCAAGAAGGCGCTGCTGTGGTTCAGCCGTCGCTCGCCCGACTACGAGGCGCGCTTTCATTCGCTTGCCGCGATGTTTGGCGAATACCCGCAACTCGTCGACAAGCGCATGGTCGAGTCCTTGCGAACGCGAGTCGACGCCTACATCGAGTGCACGACGCGACGCGGCAGCCCAGAGCGACTCTGCGACTTCGCCACGGGCAAGGAGATCGCGGTGCGGCCCGCCGATGCCTTCTCCGGCGAGGATCCGGCGATGGTCTGGACCCACAACGTCTACTACCCATCGCAAGCGATGCATCAGGACGCCGCGGATGCGGTGTGGCCGCAGTTGGAGAAGTTGCTGTGAGCCGACGATGCGCGGCAGTCGAGCGACTCACGCTCGTGCTCTTGGCGATGACCACATGCGGGGTCCATGCGCTGGCGCAGGCGAAGTCGGGCCAGCAAACGGACGCGGCCGCGGCGCTGTTCGCCAAGCCGCGCATCGTGCGCGTGCGCGTCGAACTCGATGAGTCAATGCGCCAACAACTGCGCGACCGACCCCGCGACTACGCCAAGGCAACGATCGTGCTCGACGACGCGCGCTACGAGGGCGCTGGGATCAAGATCAAGGGCGCGGCGGGCAGCACGCGTGAGTTCGATGACCGACCCGCGTTCACCGTGAACCTCGGCAAGCACGGCGGCCAAGGCCGCTTTCACGGGCTGTTGAAGTTCCACCTCAACAACGCAGCACAAGACGAGTCACGGCTCTCCGACTGGATCGGTCACTTCGTATTCGATGCCGCTGGCTATCCAGCGCCCCGCGTCGCCCACGCACGAGTCAGCGAGGGCGGTCGTGACCTGGGTGTTTATGTGCTGCGCGAGGCTTTCGACGAACAGTTCCTCGAGCGCGCGTTCGGGGAGGGTCCGTGCAACCTCTACGACGGTGGCTTCTGCGCCGATGTCGACGCGGAGTTGCAGAAGGACGAAGGCGACGGCCCCGACGACCGCAGCGACTTGCGGGCGCTGGCGGCCGCTTGCGCCGGCGTCGACCGCGATCGGCAAGCTGAGTTGACCGCGGTGCTCGACCTCGAGCGCTTCGTCACGTTCTGTGCGTTGGAGGCGATGCTCGGCCACTGGGATGGCTACGTCGGCAACGCCAACAACTACCGGCTCTGGATCCCGAGCCAGGGCGGCGCAGTGTTCTTGCCGCACGGCATGGACCAGTTGCTGCAAGACGCCGACCACTCGATCCTCGCGCATCCGCCAGCGAGGGTCGCGAGCGCCGTGATGCAGCAGATCGTGCTGCGCAAGCGCTACCGCGAGCGGGTGCGCGAACTGCTGCCCTTGTTCGCGCCGCAACGAATCCTCACGCGGATGGCGCCCTACGCCGCGATGCTGGAGAAGGAGCACGAGTCGCTCGGCGACGACGCGGCGCGCGCCTACGAAGAGGCAGTGCGCTCGCTGCGAGATCGCGTCGAGGCGCGCCACAGGAGCCTCATCGCGCAAGCGAGAGCGCCCGAGCCCAAGCCGCTGCAACTTGCGCTCGGCAAACCGCACGCCCAAAAGCAGTGGCGCACCGCAGCCGAGACCGAAGGCATCGAGCTGGAAAAGAAGAGCCACATCGGCGCGCCGTCGCTGCACCTGCTGATCAAGACGCGCGGCGACGAACCGCGGCACGGCGCCTGGCGGACCAACGTGCTGCTCCCAAAGGGTCGCTACGAACTTCGCGGCCTTGCGCGCTGCGAGAAGGTCGAGGCGCCACCCGACGACGCCGAGGGCGCGCCGACCGGCGGCGTCACGTTGTGCTGCGACGGCAACAGGAGCGCACGGCTCTTGGCGAACGCCAACTGGACGCCGCTCGTTTGCGCATTCGAGATCGCGGAGTTCCAGCGCAACGTCGAGTTGTCGTGCGAACTGACGGGCTTTGCCGGCAAGGCGTGGTTCCGGTTTGATTCGCTGCAACTGGTGCGCATCGCGGACTGAGGCGGCGCTGCGAAAGCCGTTTGCCGTCTCATGCGCAGCGCTCCATCCGTCGCTAGACTGCTTCGCCCCGATCCGCCCCAGCGCCCATGAATCCACGCACGTTTGCTCCGAGTCTCGTCGCGTTTGCAGTCATCGCCGCAGCCTATGCGCAGGACGAAGACGCTGACTTCAACCAGCGTCAAGCCAAGTCGCTGAACGCGTTCGCAAAGAAGGCTTACGACAAGGGGTTCCCGCGCATCGCCAAGGTCGTCTGGATGCAGGTTCACAAGCTCTACGACGACAAGAACGCCGACGCGTGGTCTGGCCTCGGCTACGTCAAGGTCGGCAATAGCTGGAGCCCCGACACCAAGAAGCCGTACCCAACGCAGGACACCGGCAATGGCGCCGAAGGCCAACCACTCCAGCGCGCCTACGAGCAACTGAAGAAAGACCTCGCGGGTCAGCATCGCCTGCAGGCGGACAAGTGGCAGAAGGCGGGTCGCGCCGACAAGGCCAACCACCACTGGCGCATGGTGCTGCGTTGGGTCGACGACGACGACCAGGCCAAGAAGGCGCTCGATTACGTCGAGGTCGGCACGCTGTCGGGCACGGACTTGGAGAAGACGCTCTACGACCGCAGCAAGACCATCGAGAAGGCGGTCGAAGAACAATCGAAGACCGACTACGAGGTCAAGCAGGTCACCGACGTCCAGTGCGAGCCGCTCGATCGCGCGCAGGTGAAGTACATCACGGTGCGCAGCGAGCACTTCACGCTGCACGGCGACGAAGACCAACTCGACAACCTGAGCAATGCGCTGCGTTGGGCCGAGCGCACGCTGCGCGTCTGCAAGGTCGCGTTCCCGTGGGAGTTCAAGGACGGGCCATGGCCGAACGACTGGGCCTGCTTCACCGCCAAGGAGACCTATCAGCAGATCCTGAAGGCCAACAAGGTGCCGGATCTCGAGTGGCGCCTCGAACACACTTCGACCTGCGGCATCGGTCGGACCGCCGTCGCGGCGACGAGCGGCGTGCAGGTGACCTTCGACTCGTGCGTCCGCAACGTCGCGCGCGGCTACGCCGGCTTTGGTTCGGACGGCTACGTCGAAGGCATCGGCCACACCTTCGTCGGCATGATCTTCAACAACAACCGCCTGTTCTCCGTCGACCTCAAGAAGCAGCAAGGCACGGTCGCCAGCGAAGAGGACCGTGAGTTCCAGTCGCCTGACTTCGACGTGTGGAAGAACCTGAGCCTCGAGCTCGCTTGGCGCAGCACCGGCGGCGTCCCGGCCAACAAGGTCCCATTCGCCGAGGCGTCCAACTTCACCAACGAAGAGCGCATCAAGGCGTGGTCGTTCTGCGACTACATGATGCGTCGAGACCCGGAGATGCTGCGCGCGATGGACCAGATCGCGCAGGACCTGAAGCAGAAGCGCATCAAGCAGCCCGCCGAGTTCGACAAGGCCTTCGAAGAGGCGCACAAGGTCCCGGTCGCGCAGCTCGACAAGGAGTGGGAGGACTTCTGGACTGGCGCCTCGCCGGTGCTGAAAGCGATCCAGAACAACACGCCGCCGATCGCCGCGATCAGCAAGGGCGTCGACAAGTGGCTCGAAGCGTTCAACGCCGCGCGCAAGTCCCACGGCCGCGCCGCGGTGACGTGGTCGGCAAACTTCTCGGCGCGCTGCAAAGAGCACGCGGAATACCTGAAGAAGAACAAGGACCTCCGCGACCCGGCCTCCATGCACACGCAGTCCGTCGAACTCGGCGGCAGCTACGTCGGCAGCCTGTTTGCGCAGATGGCGCTGGTGATCCCGGATGCCAGCATCGGCAACGCAAAGAAGACCTTCGAGCCCTGGCTCAACCGCCCCGGCTACCGCGACGCGCTGCTCAACAACACGATCCTGTCCGTCGGCATGTATCTCGAAGGCGATGTGCTGGTGATCAACGCGACGAGCGGCATCGGCACTCCGAGAGCTTCGAACTCCGGCGCCGACTGCTACCCGCCGCGCAACGACGGCGGCCTGATCGTCGAGGGCGAAGTGCCCGTCGAAGAACTCGGGCCAGACATCGTCAAGCTGCTCGAGAAGCATGGCCGCGCCGGCAAGAAGACCATCGGCTTCCCGCTGACGATCCACTTTGGCAGCACGGGCGGCATCCAAGCGCGCGGTTCGCTGCGCTGCGTCGCGCAGGGCCCGAAGGGCGATGCGATCGAAGGCGTGCTGGTGTTCGACGAAGGCACCTGTCGCACGACGAGCGCGCCCGGCATGGCGACCTTCTGGCCACTGGACCCGTTGCCCAAGGGCAAGATCGCCTTTCAGTGGAGCTGGCTCGCTGGGCAAGAGCAGCAGACGCTGAAGGGCGGCTTCGCGGCGAAGTGATCGCCGCGAGCGCGCTCCATCACCAGAACAAGCGCTTCGCCGTCGCCTGGACGCGCTTCACTTCGGCGCCGCGACTGATCCACAGGACCCACTGCACGCCTTCGTAGCTGCCGAGTTCGCGGTCGTTCCAGAGATCGCGCAGTGCAACGACGCCGTCGATGCGACGCAGGACCGGGTCGCCGTCCTGGTTGCGCAACTCTGCTGCGAGCAATAGATCGCCGTCCGCGATGTCCGACTCGACCCGCTGCTCGCCGGGATAGACCTTCTCGACCCGCACTGCCGATTCCTGAATCTGCTGCGGCTCGCCGGTCCGATCGCCCGTGAACTCTCGATGCAGCGCGATCGACGCGTTGCGCATCCGCGTTTCGTCGTCGGCAAAAGCGAAGGCGCGCACCTGCAGGCCGGACATGCGCAGCACGGACCATGCTTCCGCAGCGACTGCGACGAGGCTGGCGGTCTTCTTCTCGCCCTTGTGCTCGTAGCCGATGACGACCGATTGCCCCGGCGCGACCTTGCGCAGGCGCAACGCGAACGCGGGGCTCCACGCAATCGCAGCGCCATCGAGCGTCAGCACCTTGTCGCCAGACTGCAGGCCGCCGCGGTGCGCAGGACCGCGCGGATCGCAATCGAGCACGAGGACCGCGCCATCGGCGTCGACAAGTCGCAGGCCTAGATCGGGGCTGCGCAGTTTGTAGGACTGCAGCAAAGTGCCGAGCACCTGCTTCCTGACGTGACCGACTTCGATGGCGTAGCCCTTGTTGTTGAAGGTGCCGCCGCCTGCGCTGTTGATGCCGACGAGCCGACCGTTCATGTCGAGCAACGCGCCGCCGCTGTTGCCGCCGTTGATCGCGGCGTCGGTCTCCACGAGCGGACCGAGCTTCTCGAAGCGACCCTTCACCCGGATCGACTGGTCCTTCGCGGAAACGACGCCGAACGTCACCGTGTTGGCGCGGCCGTGCGGATTGCCGATCGCGGCCACCGGCTCGCCGACGGCGAGCGCGTCGCTGTCGCCAAGCTCCACCGCGTGCAGGCGCTCGCCATCCGCCAGTTCCAGTTGCAGCAGCGACAGATCGTCTTCACGCGAGATGCTGAGCACGTTGACGCGATACTCCTTGCCGCCAAAGACCCGCGCCGTGACTTGATGGTCCGGGACCATCGAGCCATCGGGGTTGGTTGCGTCATCGACGACGTGCCAGTTGGACAACGCGAGTCCCGACGGATCGATCACGACGCCTGATCCAAGGCTCATCGGCACGAACGTGCGCTCCTTCATCGACGCGAACGGGTCATCCTCGTCGACCTTCGTGACGTCCTTGCTGACGTAGATGTTGAGCATCGCCCCGGCGTGCTGATCGACCATCCGCGACAGCGCCGTCGCGCGCGCGTGCGTGTCGCCGCCGTTCTTCGCGCGGACCGTGTCCGTTGGCGACGCATGCGCCTCGATCTCCGACTTGAAGGCGCGGCGCAGGCGCGCAATCGACACGAAGGTCGACAGGTTGGTCTCGGTCGAGACGCGGTCGCCGCGTTGCGCGAACTGCATGTCGATCGGGTCGATCGGGCCGGCGTCGCCGATGCCGAGCAGGCGCCCCGTTGCGTCGACGATCGCCCCGCCGCCGTTCTGGTTGCCGAGGTTTGCATCGCTCTGGATGCGGCCGCCCTCGCGGTCGCGCTTCGCGGACACCACCCCTTTCGTCACTGCGAGCGCGCCATAGGGATTGCCGATCGCGAGCACATCCTCGCCGATGGTCGCGTCGCCGTCGTCATTGCATGCAATCGGGGCGAGCTTGCTGCCGCTGGGCAGCTTGGCATTGAGCAACGCGAGGTTGGTTGCGCCGTTGCTGGCGATGACCTCGGCTTCGTATGTCTTGCCGTCTCGCGTTCGAATGCGCGGCGAGCCAGCCTTGGCGACGTGAGCGTTGCAGACGACGAGGCCGCCCGCCGTCAGCACGACGCCGCTGCCGAGGCCTTCTCTGCGCACGACGCCACCCGGATCGTCTGGAGTCGCAGCCGGAAACGCGCCTTCGCCGGCATAGACGGTGACGATCGAACCAGCAGCGGCGGCGACCGCGGCGGCGAATGGATGCGGCGTGTCGGTTCGACTCTGCGTCGTCGGTAAGCGGCTGACGAACGCTTGCTTGCACGCCATCGACGACACGACGACGCCGAAGCTCGGCTTCTTCAAGTCCTCAAGCGTCGGCTCGGAGACGTCGCGCTGCACGTGCTCGCTGGCGTAGATGCCGAGCAAGCGACCGTCGACGCCGAACACCGGCGCGCCATCGCATCGTTCGTCATTGCGTGAGTCGCACAAGAACAGTTGCGACGCGTCGAATGTCGCGCCGCCGACCATGACGCCGCACGCTGCAGCGCTCGCGACGCCGACGAAGGCGAGCATCTCCTTGCCTTCTGGGCGCGACAGCACGAGGGTCGGTTCGCCGGGTGCCGCAACGCGATTGGCCAAGGCAGCGGCGGCAAGCGGCGCGGCGGGCTTGACCCGCAGCAAAGCGAGGCCACTGGCGTCATCAGCGACCTCCACCGATGCAGGAAGCCGTGTGTTCTGCGCGTCGTCGAGCTGCACGAAGAGACGCTTGTCGTCCGCGCCTTCGGCTTCGCGCACGAGATGCCGCCATGTCAGCACCAGACCTTCCGCAGCGACGATCACACCGCTCGACGAGCGCACGATCGGAAAGGTCCCGCGCGGTCCGTCTACTTCGACCACGACGTGCACGACACAGGCACGCGCCAATGCGACGAGTCCGGCCGGCCCGGCCCGGCGGGCGGGCGAAGCCGCTTCGTCAGCCGACGGAAGCAACAAGGTCGGGTTGAGATCGTCCTGTGCGACGAGCGGCGATAGCGCGGCGAGGAGAGTGGCGGCGAGCGACAGACGGGCGGACTGCATCGGCGCAAGGTAGCGGTGAGGCCGCCGCCTCGGCAACGTCACTTGCCCTTGTCGTCCTTGCCAGCCTTGCCATCGGCAGCGCAGCCCGCGGCCGCTTGCGCATTCGCTTCGTTGCGCTTGTGCGCGAGCTCGATCATGCGCTTTTGCAGCTTGAGGTAGTAGGTGACGCGCTCGGCCATGTTCTTCATCGTCGCGGCCTCGTTCTCCTCGGAACCTTGGAACTGCGAGCCCGCATACATCTTGCTCATGAAGTCGTCGAGCGGCTTCACGCTGCGCTTGATCGGCGGATAGGTCGACTGGACGGATTCGAGCAACTTGACCAGCGCCTTCATGTCCTTGCGCGCCTTCGGTCCGCCCTTGGGCTCGAACTTTGAGAGTTGCTCGATCACAGCGTCCGTGGCGGCGAGCGCCTTCTGCAGGTCCTTGTCCTTGGCCTCCTTGAGCGAGGGCTTGAGCGCCGCGCCCTCGACCAGGCGTTTGCCATCGCACGCCCCGCACTTCCAACCGCCATCGCCGCCGCAAGCTGGACACTTCGAGCGCTGCTTGGCGCCGCCAATGTGCATGCCGCCAGCGCCGGCGCAGACATTGCAGATCAGGAATGATGCGCCGGAGCAGCCGGGGCACGTGGTCTTCTCCAGCGGATCTGGCAGCGTGCCTTCGCCCGCGCACATGCGGCACGTGGCCTCGCGCGGATCGGCGCGCTTGCAGTCGAGACACTGCGTGACCTCATCGGGGTAACGC
Source organism: Planctomycetia bacterium (assembly GCA_005776365.1). Taxonomy (GTDB): domain Bacteria; phylum Planctomycetota; class UBA1135; order UBA1135; family UBA2386; genus SXPK01. The sequence goes on along the minus strand of SXPK01000177.1, from coordinate 1,147 downwards.
TCGCACGTCGTGCACTTCACCTTGCCCTTGCCGACGCACGCCGGACACTGCTCCGCCTTGTGCTCGGCCCACTGCGTGACGCCCTTGTCGTCGACGGCGGTCGGGCGCTCGAGCTTCTCAGGAATCAGGGCCTTCTGTTGTGCGGAGGCAAACGCGCACAACAGCAACAACGCGAAGACGGACCAGAAGCGCAAGTTCGAATGCATGACGGACTCCGGTGCGGACGCGCGGCAAGCCGCCACGCAGGCCGCATACGCTAGCGCGCCACGGTCCATCGCGCGCGAACTCGCGCCGTTACGACGCCACGACATGCACGAAGGGGCAGAGGCCGGGCTATCTTGGCGGGATGCCCGATGTCGTCGTCCTGGACGCGAACACCGACGAAGCCCTCGAACGCGCTGCGGCGCAGCTGCGAGCTGGCTGACTCGTCGACTTTCCGACCGAGACGGTATACGGGCTCGGCGCCTATGCGCTCGACGCGGCTGCCGTCGCGGACATCTTCGCCACCAAGGGCAGACCTGCGCACAACCCGGTGATCGTCCACGTCGCCGACACGGCATCGGCGCGCGACATCGTCCGCGGCTTCACGCCATCGGCCGAGCGACTCGCCACGCGGTTCTGGCCGGGCCCGTTGACGCTGGTGCTGAAGAAGTCGCCGCGCGTGCCTGACGCAGTGACCGCCGGCCTCGACAAGGTCGGCGTGCGCGTGCCATCGCATCCGGTCGCGCTCGCGTTGCTTCGACGTGCTGGAGTGCCGATTGCGGCGCCGAGCGCCAACCGCAGCAACGCGGTGTCCCCCACGACGGCGCAGCACGTCGCCGCTTCGCTGGCTGGCAACGACGTGCTCGTGCTCGATGGCGGCGCGTGCGCGGTCGGCATCGAGAGCACGGTCCTCGACGTGAGTGGCGCGGTGCCGGTGCTGCTGCGACCCGGCGGCGTCTCGCGCGAAGAACTCGAAGCCGTGCTCGGCTGCGCGGTTGCCATTGCCGCGACGGGCGTTTGCGACGATGCGCCGCGTGCCTCGCCAGGCATGCTGCACCGGCACTACGCGCCGCGCGCCAAGGTCGTCGTGGTGCCGCATGCCGACGCGGCGGCGACCGCGCGCGCGATCGCCGAGGCGGAGCAGAACGGACCGATCGGCGCGCGG
>SXPK01000176.1 GCA_005776365.1 Planctomycetia bacterium | reverse complement strand
CTCGGCGGCGTCGGCGCGCAAGGCTTCGTCGACGGTCGGCAGCCAGGCGTCGCGCGCCGCCGCGATTGCAGCGCGGCGCGCCTTCTTCTCGACGGTGCGCAATCCGGCGCGCAGCGCGTCGCGCGTCGCCTTGGGCAGCGTCGGCAGCGCCTTGGCCTCGGGCACCGGCAACTTCTCGGTTCCGACCTTCAGTCGCAGTTCTTCGAATGCAGACTGGAACTTCTTGCAGACATCCAAGGCGTGCGCCATCGCCGCGACACACTCGGCCTCAGGGACCTGCAGCGACTCGCCTTCGAGCATCACCGGGCCTTCCGGGCCGGTGCCGACCGCGAACTCGAGGTCCGCGTGTTCGAGTTGCGCCGCGCTCGGGAAGGTCACGAGTTGGCCTTTGGTGCGCGCGACGCGCACGCCGGCGGCGGGGCCCTTGCACGGCACCGGGCTGATGTGCAATGCGCACGCAGCAGTGAGCAGCGCGAGGCTTTGCACGTCGCTCGTCGGTTCGGCCGACAGCACCTGCACCTGGACCTGGACTTCGTTGCGATACTCGTCGGGGAATAGCGATCGGATCGTGCGGTCGATCAATCGGCTCACGAGCACTTCGTGGTCCGAGATCTTGCCTTCGCGGCGGAAGTAGTTGCCGGGGATGCGGCCGACGGCGGCGAACTTCTCGCGATACTCGACGGTCAGTGGAAAGAACGACTGTCCGGGCTTTGGCTCGCGCGCGGCCACGATGGTGGCGAGCACCACGTTGTCGCCGCTGCGGCCAACGACCGCGGCGGTCGCCTGGCGCGCGATGCGCCCCGTTTCAAAGGTGCACTCAGTGCCTGCGCTCTTGACGGTGACGATGACGGGTGCGGGAGCGGCCATGGAGCGCGACTTTTGCCGCATCTGCGAGTCGATGCCAAGGACCGGCTCCTCCGATCGTTGGATCGTGTCTTGTCGGGTGGCGCGGGCGATCGTCGCGACGATTGCTAGAGTTCCGCCCCCTTCGCGTGGTCTGGCCACGCAACCCGTCCGCCCGAGTTCTGCCATGCACGGCCAAGCTGAGCCTATCTCGAACATCGCGCGTCCCTCCCGCGCCACGCCGGATTCTCAACTCGCCTCGCTGCAGGCTTACGAATCGGCGCACTCGTTCTGGAACAATCGTCTGTTCGCGGCGTGCCGCGCCGGCGCGTTGACCAAGGCCGACTTCCAGTTCGTCTTCTCGCAGTACTATCTCTACTCGAAGAACTTCACCCGCTTTCTGAGCGGCCTCCTGGCCAACCTCGACGACGACCTGTTGCGGTCCCGGCTGACGGAGAACCTATGGGAGGAAGGCGGCGGCGCTGCGCCGGAGCAACGTCACGCGCAGATCTTCCGCAACTTCTTGACGGCAGGGCTCGGCATCGACGTAGCCGCGATCCAGTTCGAATCGTGCGCGCGGCTCTTTGTCGACCAGTTCTTGGCCAACTGCCTCCACGCGAGCGCGCTGCACGCGAGCGCCTTCTTGTCGCTCGGCACCGAGGGCATCGTGTCGCGGAGCTACACGATCTTCGTCGAGGGCTTGCGGAAGGCCGGCATCGAGGAGCAGCAGCTCGAGTTCTTTCATCTCCACATCGCGTGCGACGACGCGCATGCGGCAACGATGCACGACATCCTCTGCAGCTTCCGTGAGCAGACTGATTGGGAGCCGCAGTGTCGCTCGTCGCTCGGCCTCTCGCTTGACCTGCGGCGGGACTTCTTCGACGCGCTGATGAACGAGGTCCAGCGGCGACGCGTCGATGGCCACCTCCAGCGCATCAACCAAAAGCAGTCGCTGCTTGGCGCAGACATCCGCGATGAGCAGCTGCGGTTCTTGCCGGCGGAAAAGCAGGGGGCGACTCTTTACGCCAACAAGGTCGACGCGATGAACATCGAGTTCACGGCCGATCGCGCGCCGTTTCCGGCGGAAGTGATCGACACGCGAGTCGTGCGGATCCCGCCGCACAAGAACAACGAGCGCCACAAGCACGCGCACGAGACGGTCTTCTACTTCGTGTCAGGCACGGGCAGGGTGATGGTGGACGACCGTTGGATCGCGGTGAAGCCCGGCGACAGCGTGTTCGTGCCGCGCTGGGCCGTGCACCAGTCGCAGAATCTTGGTGCGACCGAAATGGTGATTCTCGCGATCACCGATTTCTTCCTGACGGGCAAAGCGTTCGTGGGCGACTACGAGTCGACCGCGCGCATGCGGGGCGCAGCGCACTGACCGCAGCGGACGGCGGTCAAAACGCGCGGCCGAGAGGTTGCATGCGCACGACGGCGCCGGCTGGCGCGTCAGCGCGCAGTGTCGCGGCGCAGCAGTAGCGCACGTCGTTGCCCTTGCCGCTCCCGGTGATGAGTTCCTGCTCCATCGCGCTAGGCGCCGCAAGGTGCTCGCTGCCATGGAGGACGCGCACACGGCACGACGAGCAGCAGGCGGCCCGGCACGAGAACTCGACCGGCGCACCGTAGGCATCGCAGGCATCGGCGAGCAAGACGCCAGCGAGTGCATGCATCACGCATGCGACCTTGTTGCCGTCGTCGGTCGTCACGTCGATGCGCACGCCGTCATTGCTCATGCGCGCACGCTACGCCGTGATCGTCGCGGTCGGAAGACAGCTTGCGCGGCGGGCTCCGGCGGGGTCTGGTGCGCGCCCAATCCTCGGATCAACACGCAGCATGGCAACGATCGCGCTTCTCGGCACCGGACTCCTCGGTAGCGGCATGGCAGAAAACTTCTTGGCGAAGGGCCGCACGGTGCGCGTCTGGAACCGCACGCGCAGCAAGTGCGAGCCGCTGGAAAGGCTCGGAGCCAGTGCGTGCGTCGATCCGGCCGAATGCGTCCGTGGTGCGACGGCGGTTCACCTGGTGCTGACGTCCGATGATGCGGTCGACGCGGTCATCGCGTCGTTGCAGCCTGGGCTCGGCGCGGGCGTGCCCGTCTACGACCACTCGACGAACCTGCCGCAGCGCGTCAAGGATCGCATCGTGCGGTTGCGCAACGAAGGCGTGCGTTACGTCTCGGCCCCGGCCTTCATGTCGCCGCGCAATGCGCGCGAGGCATCTGGCATGATCCTGCTGTCCGGCGACGCAGTGGAGTGTGCGGAGCACGCGACGGCGCTGCAGGCGATGACTGGCAAGGTGCTCTACGTCGGCGCGCGCGACGAATTGGCCGCATTCCACAAGATCAGCGGCAATGGGCTGTTGATCGGGTTGATGGGGCTCGTCGGCGACCTGTTGACGATGGGGCGCGAACTCGGCATCGAGCCCATCGAGGTGCTGTCGCTCTACGAGCAGTGGAATCCAGCGACCTCGATTTCCTACTTCGGCCGGGCGGTCGCCAATGCCGGCAGCAAGCCCGCCACTTTCGAACTGCAGATGGCGCGCAAGGACGTCGGGCTCATGGTCGCGACCGCCAGCGCGCAACGTCTGTGCGTGCTCCCAGCCATTGCCGCCGCGATGGACATGGCGGCAGCCGAAGGCCGCGCCCGCCAGGACTACGCGGTGTTCGCGCGCGGCGATCGCTGAAGGCAAGGCCGCAAGGCGGTGGTCATTGCTGCGCCAACATCCCGGCGACGCGCTTTCTGAAGATGTCGAAGCGTTGCTTTGCCGATGCCGAGTTGGCAACGAGCCATTCCGCGTTCTGGAACGCGAGCGGTGACGTCGCGGCGCGCAGTTGCGCGAGGTGCGGTTGCACCTTGGCGAACAGGAAGAGCCCCTCGCCACTGTTCTCGGCGAGGAAGTCCGGATTCGCGATGCCGTGGCGCGCGAAGCTGAACGCCATCTCGAAGTAGCTGGATACCTGGCGCCAGGCAGCGTTCTGCGGATGCTCGGGCTTGGTGAGCGCCAGCACGTCTTCGGCGCCGCGCGGCAGGAACTTGGCGATCGCGTCGCGGGACTGACGCATGATCGTTTCGCGGCGGAGGTCGTAGAGCTTCAGGACCAGTTCCGCGTCGTGATGGTCGGGCGCGAGCTTGTTCGTAGGCATCGCTGCACTCTAGGGCGGCGGCGGTGGCGAGGCGATGAATCGCGGTATTGCCACCGGGTTCAGCGTGCATGCCGCAGGAACATCTCGGGCACGAAGTAGAGCAAGTCGACGTGGATGCCGGCACTCGCCTCTGCGAACTCGTAGCAATGGAACGACCCGACATGCGCCTGCTTCGCGATCGGGACGCCACGTTGCGTCCATTCCTCGCAGGGCAAGAGCCGCGCCGCGACGCTTGCGCAGAGCAGCGCGGCCGTCTCGGAGGTCGATGCGTAGTCGGTCTGGTACATGCCGTAGGCAACGATGAAGGTCTTTTCGCCGCGCGCGGCAGCCTGAGCAAAACGCACGAACCCTTCGCAGTCTTCGATGCGCGGCGCCCGCACCGTGGGCGCAACGACGCTCGCGTACATGGAGTCGGCGCTGACGAGCGTGCGGATCCGCGCAAACCAGTCCGGGTCCTGCAGCAGTTCGCGAACCGCGCCGTAACCAGCGCTGAAGCCGGTGGCGGCGGCGCTGGTTTGGTTGGCACCTACTACAACAACATGGACTTCACTGCCATGGTCTTGTCGCGCACCGATGCCACCGTG
>SXPK01000175.1 GCA_005776365.1 Planctomycetia bacterium | reverse complement strand
GACGACGAGGACTTTCACTCGCGGATTCTCTGTAGGGTCAAAGGAACGGGATTTCCGGTCTGCGAGGGCGAAGACCATAGCGACCGCATCGACCTTGGCGAAGCGCGACGTGCTGATCTCCGGGGCCGGGGGCCGCGATGGCAACGGGCCGTCTCGACGACCTGGGGCCGCGGGCCAGAAAGTGTCGAAAAACCCGCCGTATGACCTTCTCCGGCGACCTCTCACAAATCAGCCTGGGCGACGTTTTCCAGAATCTCGCGGGCAACCGCGCCACCGGCACCTTGCATGTGCGGTGGGACAAGGGCGAGCGGCATGTGCGCTTCACCGATGGACAGGTGTCTGGCTGGTCCCCTGGCCCTGGCCGCGAGTTGCCGCTGCTCGACCACGTCATGGAGCGAGGCTACGCCGATCCCGAGCGGATCCGCGAGTTGCAAGGCAACGTCAAGAAGCGCCGCAAGCGCCCGGCGAGAATCCTGCGCGACGACAAGATCTGCGACCCCGAGTCGATCGACAGCGCCTTCCGCGAGATCGTCGCCGAGGGAACCTATGAGCTGCTCACGGTCAGCGCGGCCACCTTCGTCTTCCACGAAGGCGATGCGCCGCCCGAGACCTTTGACGCCGACCTGCTCGCGTGCGAGATCCGGCTCGAAGTCGGACCGCTCCTGCTCGAAGGCGCGCGCCGCGCCGATGAATACACCCGCATCCGCACCGTGGTCGGCACCGACCAGGACCTCTTCGTCGCCGATGCGCAGGCGGCAGAGCGCGCACCTGACGAACTGACTGCGATGGTCGCGGGCCTGCTCGACGGTCGCACCGACGTCGCCGGAGTCGCGCGCGCGGTGCAGCGCAGCCGATTCGAGGTCAGCTGTGCTCTGTTGCGGCTCGTGCAGCAAGGACTCGCCCGGCCTTCCACCGGCGAAGAGATCGCTGCGCTGGCCGAGGAGGCCTTGCTCGGACAGGATCGCGATGACGCGATCCGCCTATTGGGTCAGGCGCTGGTCCGGATGCCGCGCGAGCAGATGCTCCGCCGCAGGCTCGCGGAGACGCTGGCCGCGGCGGGCAAGCGTCGTGAAGCCGCCGGCGAACTCGCGATGCTCGCGTTCCAGGCAACCGAGGAGGAGCGCTTCGAAGACGCCATGGCGCACTATGAGCGCGCGATCGCCCTCGACCCCGCGGACGTCATGCTCCACCAGCGCCGCTGCGAGGTCCTGCGGAAGGCCGGCGACAAGCAGGCCCTGCGCGCAGCGTTGCTGCAGTGGGCGGAACGTCTCGAGAACCTCGGACTCGCCGACCGCGCGGCCGAAGTGCTGACGACCAACGTCGACTCCGGTTCGCTGCGCAATGACCAGCAGTTGCTGCTGCGATGCGCCGAACTCGACAAGTTGAACGGCAACCTGGCTGGCGCCGCGCGACGTTACGTGCAACTCGTCGACCTCTACGGCGGCAACGACGTCAACCTGGAGATCCGTTGTCTGCGCGCTGCCTTGGCCGCACAACCCGACGACGCGACCATCCAGAAGCGGCTCCACGACATCGAGAGCGGCCACGCGGCACTGCGTCAGCGACGCCGCCGCATGCTGCTGAGCATCGGCAGCGCCGCCGCGGCAGCCATCACGATCGCTATCGCCGCCAGCGAGGAGTTGGGCGCAAGCCGCCGACTCGCCGCGATCTTGCGCGAACGTCCTGCGGACGCAGTCGGCGCCGCGACGATGCCAGCGTTGCGAGAGATCGCCGACGACTCGTCGTTGATTCCGAGTCGCCGCCTTGCGGCGCAGGTCGAGGCAGAGGAAGCGATGCGGATGATGCGATCCGCCGAGGCCCTTCGACTCGAGCTCCGCATCGACGAAGCGCGCGCCGCGCTCGCAGCAGCGCGACCGTCGCTTCCAGAGGCCGCGCAGCAACGCGCCGAAGAACTCGATGCGCAACTGCAGAGCGAGCTGAGTCTGCTGCATGCGCTGCAGCGCGTCGAACGCCGCGGTCGCGACGATGGCGAAGCGTGCGAGATGATCGCGCGAGCCACGGACCCGCACCTATTCGCATTCCATAACGACCTGCTGCCGCGTGCGAAGTGCGACGCGGCGCGCGAAGCGATGCTGCGCGCACTGCAGACCTTGGATGACCCGCGTTGTGCCGAGTCGGTCGCCAAGACCTACCTGCAGACGCGCGACCCCTCTGTCGGCCGCATGTGCGAGGGCCTGATCGACCGCTCCGCAAGGCAGGATCCTGATCGCACGCGGGACTCGCTCGGCGGGCTGATCGAAGCGGCGCGCGAGCACTCCGAACGTCGCGAGCGCTCGGGGCGCCTGCTCGAGATCCTCACCGCGCACGCCGCGGCGCCGGTAGGCGGTCGCTAGTCGACGCGATTGCCGAGGCAGGAGGCGCAGCTGCCTGCTCGCCCAGGCCATCCACGGCCCGCGATCCCTCCCGAGGCTGCGTCTTCACTGCGATCACACTGCGATCTCGACCGAAGCGCGCGATCAGACCTCACGCACGCCACCGCGAACCGGCGCCGAGCCTTCGCCGAGTTTGCGCAGCGTCGCTTGCTGCTCCGCAGTGAGCGATTCTGGCAAGCCAAGTCGCACGACCAAGAGCAGATCACCGCGCTCGCCCGAGGGCCGCGCGAGCCCATGGCCGCGAAGCCGCAGGCGTGCCCCAGCGCGCGTGCCCGCCGGGATGCGAACGCTCGCAGTGCCCTTCTGCAGCTTGACCTCGACCTTGGTCCCATCGAGCGCTTCCCATGGCGCGACGACGACGTCGGCCTCGACATCTTCGCCGCGCATGCGATGCACGTCATCCGGCACGAGGTGCAACTGCAGCAGCAGATCGCCCGCCGCGCCGTCGCCTGGCTGCCCAAGGCCGCGCAAGCGCAGGACCTGGCCGTCGCGCACGTCCTGCGGCACCGTGATCTCGACGCTCTTCTTGGCGCGAGCATGACCGATGCCGCCGCACGCAGGACAGGCGCCGAAGTCGAGCCGCCCGTCGCCATCGCATTGCTCGCACGGCTGATGGACCTGTAACTCGAAGGCACGCTTGCCGCCGCGGAGGGCTTCTCCGACGGACAGTTCGAGATCCGCCTCGACGTCGTCGCCGCGTTGCGCCTGCGGTCGCGACGGCCGCCCGCCGCGCGCGCGCGCGCCATCGCCGGCAAACATGTCGCCGAACATCTGGCCGAAGAAATCCGAGAACCCACCTCCCGCCCCCCCGCGTCCACCGCCGCCACCGAATGCGCCGCCGAACATGCGCGCGAACTCTTCCTGGCTCATCGTGCGGCCGCCGCCGGGCGGTGGCTGGAAATCCTGGCCATGCCGCCAGTGCTCACCAAGCTGGTCGAAGCGCTTTCGCTTCTCAGGGTCGGAGAGCACTTCGTGCGCTTCTGCGATCTGCTTGAACTTCGCCTCGACCTCGGCGCGGCGATGCGGCGGATGCCGATCCGGGTGCCATTCCTTCGCGAGCTTGCGATAGGTGCGCTTGATGTCGTCCGCGGACGCGGAGCGCGGCACCCCCAGCGTCTCGTAGTAATCCTGGAACTTCACGACTTCTGGTAGATCCCGACGATGCAGTGCTCGGGATAAGGCATGGACGCCATACGACAAGCCGACCTGAGCCTAAGCTCGAGTTCGGAGAGGAACCGGAACCGAGCGAAGGTGCGGCAGTCGTCGAGCCGCGCGAAACCGGCTTCGCGCATGCCAACGCCCGCGAAGAGCCGCTGCAGCCTGCGTCTCGTGTTCATCTTGAACTGCGTCGGAAACGTGTCCTTCTTCTCGGTGCGCCACAGCCAGGCTTTGACTACGTGCCGAAGTTCCATGGGCGCGAGTCGCGTCAGCATCGGCATCGGCGACCAACCGAAGACCGTGTAAATGACCGCAAGTCCACCCGGCGTCAACGCACGCTCGATGCCGCGGACGCACGCCTCTGGGTCGCCGATGTGCTCGGCCACCATGCGCAATGTGACGAGGTCGAACCGACCCTTGCCGTCATAAGCGTCGATGCCCATGTGCACCTTCTCGTGCACGTACGGGTTCTCGGCCAGGTTCTGGTCGGGATCGAGTCCGACGAGCAGGCCAGCGCGGTCGGCCAGCAACCGCGCAAGCGGCTTGTTGCTCGGGCACAGTTCACGGCCACAACCCACGTCGAGCCATCGAATGCCCTTGGCAACCAGAAGCGACAACAGGGTCTCGTACCAGTCGTCCGGATTCTCGTAGCCGTAGGCGAGTCGAAGGCGCGGTCCCCATCCGAGCTGCTCCTTGTCGCCGTACTTGAGCCAGAACACTTCGTTGAGTGATTGCGCGTCGGGCATCCGCACGAGCGCACCGCGGTCGGCGATGCCCGGAACCGTCTTGGGTTCGCGCCGGTGGGCAGCCGTCATCCTCGCACCTCGCGGCGGGCCCTTGATCCTGTGCTCGGCGCGTGGCACGACATTTCGGGCGGACGTTGTAGCGGGAATGCGCCTGGACGCCACAGGCGAAGCCACCTCCGACACGCGCTTCCCCGCGCGCCCCACCTCTGCGACCATGGGCACAACGATGGAATCCAAGAAGCGCATCGCCCTGATCTCGACCGGCGGCACGATCGAGAAGACCTACGACGAACTGGCCGGGGTGCTGCAGAACCGTGCCAGCGTGCTCGACGTCGTGCTCGCGACCTTGCAGCTCGACGGCGTCGAGATCATCCGCATGCCCTTGATGAACAAGGACAGCCTGGAGATGACCCCGCAAGATCACACGCTGATCGCGCGCACGGCGGGAGCGATGGCGGAGACCCATGACGGCGTCGTGATCGTACATGGCACCGACCGACTGTCGGTCTCAGGAGAGCGCATTCACGAACTGCTCGGCACACCGCTGGTGCCGATCGTGCTCACCGGCGCGATGCGCCCCTACGTGATGCGCAACACGGACGCGATGCAGAATCTGACGGAGGCCCTGCTCGCCGTGCAGGTGCTCGTGCCGGGGGTCTACGTCGCGATGCACAACAAAGTGCTGCGCTTCCCTGGTGTCATGAAGGACCGCGATCACGGGACCTTCGTCCGCGCCGACAGCTAGTTGCGCTTCGCCACGTTGTCGACAACCCCGCTCGCGATGGCGCAGCGCCGCAGATTGCTCGCGACGAGGCGATCCGGCTGCATTTTGCGGACTGCCGCTTCTGCTTCGGATCGGCGCAGCTCGATCTGGTCCCAAGCTCGTCTCTCGCCGCGGAGGCGAAGCCGCCGCCGCTGGTGCTTCGTGAGGCCCCTTCTAGACTCCTGCCCCGCCGCCGCCCCTCGCAGCACCACATGCACCACCGACGCCTCGCACTCTTGCTGACAGCCTTGGCTCTGTTGTCGTCAACAGCGGTCGCGCAACGGCAAACCGTCACCATCCTTTGCAGCGAGGACGCGACGCTCTACGAGGAACCTTCGGGCTCGCTGGCCAACGACGGCGGCCCCAGCCTGTTCGCTGGCAAGAACGGCTTCGCCGAGATCCGCCGCGCAGTGCTCAAGTTCCCGACCAGCGCGATCCCAGCCAATGCCGTCGTCATCGAGGCGCGCATGACGATCGGGCTCATCCAGACGGTCTCGCTCAACCAGGACCTCGTGACGCTGCATCGCATCACCTCATCGTGGAGCGAAGGCTCCACCGTCGCACCATCTCCCGGCGGCGGCGGCGGACCGTCTGCGAACGGGGACACGACTTGGATCCACCGCGAGTATCCGAGTGCGACCTGGAACACGCCCGGCGGCGACTTCGTCGCGCTGCCTTCTGCAACCACGACCATCGGCTACTTCACCAACAGCCTGTTCACGATCGGCCCTTCTGCCGGCATGAACGCCGATGTGCAGGCTTGGGCGCGCGGCACGCCCAACCACGGCTGGATCCTGCGCATCGACGAGACCTTCAATCAGATCGCGCGGCGTCTGGCGGGTCGCACCTACGCAACATCGTCCTTGCGCCCTCGGCTCATCGTCACCTACGTGCCCGCTGGCGGCACGACGCAGCAAGGCAATGGCTGCGCTGGTTCGCAACCGCAAGCGCCGCTGCAGAGCATCACGGGCACGCCACTGCGCGGCGCGCCAATCACGTTATCGGTCACGCAGGCCCCGCCCAGCCAGCCGGCATTGACCATGCTCGGCTTCCGGCTTTCGACCTCGCCAGTCGAGTTCGTGCCGACTTGTCCCTTCGAACTCGAGGAGTTTCCCTTCGACAACCTGGGACTCGTGTTCCTCAACGGATCGGGCGCAGCCACCTACGCGCTGACGCTGCCCAATGCCTCTTACCTGCTCGGTTTCTCGCTGGCGTTCCAGACGGTGGCATTCGACCCCGCCTTCCTGCCGAACCAACTGGTGGTCTCGAACGGATCCTTGATCGTCATCGGTTGAGCGAGTCTGGCGCGTAGGATCGGCACGATGCAAGTCCGCGTCGTCGCCGCCTGGTTTGCCGAAGTGCCGTGCGTCACTCGCACGCCCTTCCGCTTTGGTGGCGTGACGGTGCACGGCGCGCCGCTCCTGCACGCATGTGTGCGGGTGGAGTCGGTCGACGGTCGCGCGGCAGAAGGGGCGTCGGCGGATCTGCTGGTGCCCAAGTGGTTCAAGAAGGACCCGGCACGCACCGCGGCTCAAGACCAAGGTGCACTGCGCGCGTTCGCGCTCGACGCGGCGCGCGCGCTGCTCGCCGAACGTCGACCGCAACCAGCCTTCGCGCATTCTCGCATGCTCGCCGAGTCGGTCGCGCTCGAACGGACCGGCGACGAATCCGGCGCGCTCGAGCGGGGCTTCGGCACGGCGTTGCTGGAACGCGCGCTGCTCGATGCAACGTGCCGACTCGCGCGGCGGAGCTTTTGGTCGGCGCTGCAGACCAACCTGTTCTGCGTGCGACTCGGCGACATCGACAGAGCGCTCTCGGACGTCGACGTGCCGAGCCTGATGCCCGATGCGATGCCGACGAAGATCCAGGTGCGCCACACGGTCGGCATGCTCGACCCGCTGCGCGAAGCGGACGCCAGCGCAGAAATCGAGGACGACGAACCGCGTTCGCTCGAGCGCTACTTGCGGGAACACCGCGTGCGGTGGCTCAAGGTCAAGTTCGGTCAGGGGCTCGATGCAGACCGTGAGCGGCTGCTCGCGATCGCGCGCCTGTGCGCCGACCTCGACGTCGACTGCAGCATCACGCTCGATGGCAACGAGCAGTGCGCGTCGCTCGCCAGCGTCGCCGACCTGCTCGATGCGATTGCCGCCGACCCGCTCGGCAAGCAGCTGCTGCGAAGACTCGCGCACATCGAGCAACCGCTGCCGCGCGCGCTGACCTTCGACCAAGAGGCAAACCGCGCCATCGATCGCGTGCGCAACTACGCCCCGCTCGTGCTCGACGAAGCCGACGCGCACCCCTCGTCATTCCCTCGCGCGCTCGCTCTCGGCTGGCGAGGCTGCTCGATCAAGAACTGCAAAGGCGTTTTCCGCGGGCTCGCGAATGCGGCAACGGCACGGCGATTCGGTGACTCCGCCTTTGTTTGCGGCGAGGACCTGACCAACCTGCCGCTGCTCGCGCTGCAGCAGGATCTCGTGACCATGACGGCGCTTGGCATCGCGCACGTCGAACGCAACGGCCATCACTACTTTCGAGGGCTCGACCACCTGCCCACCGCCGTGCAGCAAGCGGCTCTGCATTGCCATCCCGACCTCTATGGCTCGCGCCAGGACGGTTCCGTTCGGGTCGCGATCGAGGACGGTGCGTTGCGGTGCGCTTCGCTGCTCGGCCCCGGCTACGGCTGCGATCCGATGGCGTTGCTGGCGCTGCGCAACGCGCTGTCGTGGGTTCCAGTGGCAGATTGAGGCAGCCACGAAGTTTCGCACGCGCGTGCCCTCCCGCATAGTGATGCTGCATGCGTTTCTCCCCGCCAGGCCACTTCAAGTCGTCCGAAGCATTTGCCGCGCACCTCGCGTCGCTCGATCTCGACTTTGGCTGCGACCAAGCGCTCACGATGGGCGGTGCGCTGGCGCAACCGATCCAAGTCCACGGCAAGACGCTCGACAACCGTTTCTGCGCCCATCCGATGGAGGGCTGGGATGGCACCGGCGACGGCGCGCCGAGCGAACTCACGCTGCGTCGCTGGCACCGCTTCGGCAAGAGCGGGGCGGCGCTCATCTGGGGAGGCGAGGCATTCGCGGTGCGCGAGGACGGCAAGGCGAACCCGCGCCAACTCTGCCTCCACACCGGCAGTGAAGGCGACCTCGCGTCGCTGCTCGGAGCGCTACGAGATGGCCGGAGAGAGCATGGACTCACCCAAGACGGAGTCCTGGTCGGACTGCAACTGACGCACTCCGGACGCTTTTCGCGCCCGCATGGCCCGTTCGCGCCGCGCATCGGGCAACGCCACGCAATCCTCGAAGGCCGCTATCCACTGCCGGAGAACACGGAGCCACTGACCGACGGCGAGTTGGATGGCATCGGCGAGTGCTACGTCGCGGCCGCCCGTGTCGCGCAGCGAGCGGGGTTCGACTTCGTCGACGTGAAGGCCTGCCACGGCTACCTGCTGCACGAGATGCTGGCGTGCAGGTCACGCCCTGGCAGCTACGGCGGCGAACTGCTCTTAGACCGCATGCGCTTCTTCGAGCGCATCGTCCGTGCGATCCAAGCGGCCTGCCCCACGCTCGCGATCGGTGTGCGACTGTCCGCTGCGGACCTGGGAGCCTTCCACAAGGACCCAACTACGGGCCGCGGCGCGCGCACCGAACTCGAAGGCTTCGACGCCGCGCGACACGCATTCAACTGGATCAACGACGCCAATGCGCAGCAGCTCGACCTGCTCGAGGCGACGCAGTTCTTTGCGCGGTGTGCCGACCTTGGCATCGCTCTTGGCAACGTCACACTGGGCTCGCCCTACTGGAACCCCCACCTGCAGCGGCCAGCCGCGTATCCACCAAGCGACGGCTACCAGCCGCCGGACGATCCGCTGCGCTTCGTTGCCACGCACTTGCGGGCGACGCGGCAGCTCGCCCACGCCGTGCCGCAGATCCAGTTCGTCGGCACCGGCTACACCTACCTGCAGGAGTGGTTGCCGCACACGGCGCAGTGGGCCGTGGCTCGCGGCGACGCGGCCTTCATCGGTCTTGGTCGCATGCTGCTCAGCTATCCCGAACTGCCGCACGACTTGCTCGCAGGAAGGCCGCTGCAAGCGAAGTTGCTGTGTCGCACCTTCTCCGACTGCACCACCGCGCCGCGCAATGGCATGGTGTCTGGGTGCTTCCCGCTCGATCCGTACTACAAGGCGATGCCCGAAGCCGAGCGGCTGAAGGCGATCAAACAGGGGCTCGCACGATGACGCCCGTCGATCCAGTCAGGACAGATGCCGAATCGCTGCAGCGCGGCCTTCGCATGGCGGCGCCGCCGGACCAAGAGGCGCTATTGCGCGAGGCCCAGTGGCTCGACCAACTCGAGCGCGGCCCGTGGACGTCCAGAATCCGCGGCTACATGTCGTTGTCGGGCCCCGGCTACTTGCAGAGCGCGCTGACGCTCGGAGCCGGCACCGCGACAGCCTCGTTGTTCAGCGGCGCGGTGTTTGGCTACCAGTTGCTCTGGGTCGCGCCCGCGTCAATGGCTCTCGGCGTGATCGTGCTCGCGGCGGTTGCGCATCAAACGCTGAGCACGGGACTCCGCCCCTTGCCCGCGATGCGCAAGTTTGCAGGCGCCCCGTTCGCGATCGCTTGGGCCGCAAGCTCACTGCTGGCCTCGATCGT
Source organism: Planctomycetia bacterium (assembly GCA_005776365.1). Lineage (GTDB taxonomy): Bacteria > Planctomycetota > UBA1135 > UBA1135 > UBA2386 > SXPK01. Next base: position 1,484 of record SXPK01000175.1, on the reverse strand, counting down.
CTGGCACGTACCGCAATACAACCTCGCCGCGAGTTCGGTCGTCGACCTCTGCGCAGTCCTTGGCTTCGAAGGCGTGCCGGCAATTGCCGCGAGTCCGCTGCTACTGCTCGCGGCCGTCTGGCTGTCTTGGAGCTACGGCCGCTCTCCCGTGCTCGTCCGGCGCTACGAGGCATTCTGCAAGATCCTGATCTGGGCAACCGTTGCCAGCCTGGTCTGGGTCGTCGCCAACACGAGCACCGATTGGGCCGGCGTGGTGGCTGGCTTCTGGCCGAGCATTCCGCAAGACCGCGACGGTCACTCTGCGTTCGGCATGGTCGCGAGCGGACTCGCGGCTGCGGTGGGAGTGAACATGACCTTCCTCTATCCCTACTCGCTGCTTGCGCGCGGCTGGGGCCGCAGTCACCGCGGGCTCGCGAAGTGCGACCTGGCGTGCGGCATGCTGCTGCCCTATGCGCTGGCGACGAGCCTCATGACGATTGCGGCTGCCAACACGTTGTATGGCGGCGATCCAGTCGGGAAGGGCGCGGCGATCAGCGAGGTCTCACGCGTGCTGGGCTCCGTGCTTGGCGCAACGCTTGGCCGCGTCGTCTTCGACCTCGGCATGTTGGCGATGGCGTTCTCGACGATCTCGCTGCACATGCTCGTGTGCGGTTTCGTCGCGACCGAGTGGTTTGGCTGCGAGGTTGGCTCGCGCCGGCACCGCCTCTGGCAACTGCTGCCTGCGCCAGCGGCGATCGCGCCAGCGCTCTTTGCCGCGGTGCCGGTCTGGATCGCGGTGCCGACCAACATCGCCTGCGGCGCCTTGCTGCCGCTCAGCTACTTCGCGTTCTGGAAACTGCAACGCAGCCGCGCCTACCTCGGCGCCGACCTGCCGCGCGGACTGGGCGCGACGCTGTGGTCGCTCGGAATCCTGGTGGCCGTGCTCGTGCCCACCATCGCGATCGGTCTTTACGTGATGAGCCTGCTCTGAAGCGCGCCACGACGCAGCTTCACCACGGCCGCCGGCCGCGGTTCGTCGTGTGCTTCGACTCGGTTATCAGCCATCGGCCGTCACGCCACTGGAGCTTCGCGATGACATCGACTTCCCACTCGACTGGCGAGTCTTCGTTGCGCCCCGAGAACAACGCGAGTGTGAACCGGGCCTCGGCCAGGCCCGCGTCCTCGTGGATCTCCGTCACCACGCCGTCCCAGGCAATCTGGCACCGATGTCGAAACGCGCCTTCCGCGTCGCGACGGTTCAAGAACGCGTAACGCAGCGCAGACAGCAACAGGGCGCGATCGAAACCCCCGCTCGTGTCGCGGAAGTCGTCCGCGAAGTTAGCCAATGTCGAGAACACCGCTGCGTCGTTGAAGGCCGCCACCTCGGCTTCGAACACGAGGCGGATGCGCTCCTCGTCGCTGCGCAGGGCATCGGCCGCGGCACGCGCCGCGAACCAGAGTGTGCCAATCGCCAGCGCGACGAGGAGGATCCTCTTCACGCGAAG
>SXPK01000174.1 GCA_005776365.1 Planctomycetia bacterium | reverse complement strand
GCCGATGCTGGCCGCGACTGCGAGCGCAGAACCGAAGGCCGTTGCGAGCACCCTCGGCGGGATGCGATTGCCGCGCCGATGTTCGGCCGGCAGCAAGTTGATGCGAATCATGTGCTGGGCTCCTTGAATCAGGCGCCGGCCGCGAGGCCGACGGCGACCGCGATCTGGGGCGCGAATTGGTTGAGGGCTTCGACGTTGACGTTGTCCGACCGGACCTTGAGGCCCTCGATCGGGTTCCACACGCGCGTGCGTTTCTCGAAGATCTTCTCGAGGCTCTCCTCGAGGAAGGGCAGCAGGACAGCGCCGCCAGTGAGCAGCACATCCTGGACCTCGCCGTCGTTCTGATTCTCGAAGAAGTCGAACGACAGGTTGATCTCGTTGCCGAGGTCCTCGAGGACCTGGGCGACGGCCTCCTGGACAACCGCGAGCTGTTCGCCTGGATCGCGTTTCAACGCCTCGGCCTGCGCAGTCTCCAATCCGAGGCGGCGCGTGATCGCTTGCGTCATCTCGTCGCCGCCCATCGGCACCTCACGGGCGAAGCACGTGATGTTGTTGCGGAGGATGTTGATGCTGGCCTTGGTCGCGCCGACATCGACGAGCGCGACGGTGCGGCCACCTTCACGAACGCCTGGATTCACCACGTCGGAAAGCTCGTAGGCATTGCCCAGCGCGAATCCGTCGATGCCGACACTGATCGGCTGCAGGCCGATGTCCGTCAACATGCGCACGTGGTCGTCGAGGATCGTTCGCTTCGCCGCGGTCAGCAGCACCTTGGACTCGGTCTTGCCACCCTCGCCGACGTTCGACGACAGCTTCTGGGCGTCGATCTCGACCTCGCTGACGTCGAAGGGGATGTACTTGTCCGCTTCGAACCGCGCCGCCTGCTGCAGGCGATCTTCAGGCACATCGACCATGCTGATGTAGCGGAAGATCACGCTCTTGCCGCTGACTGCTGTGGCGACGCGTCGGGTGCGGAACCTGCCGACGCGGAAGAGCTCCGCAATGGCATCGTGCCGCGCCTGTTCGTCAGGCACCTCGACCTGGGCATAGCCCGTGATGACGTAGTCGTACTTGTCGTGCGTGATCTCGACGGCCTTGATGCAGGTCGTGCCGATATCGAGACCGACGAGGCTCTTGCGCTGCTTCAGCATTTCGTCCTGCGCTCCTTTGCGCGCTCCGTGCGGGGTGGACCGATCCGGAGTCCCTATCGGCGGTCGGGCCGTCGCGAATTGAGTCGGATCGCAAGAGGACCCGACGGCGGGCACGGCGTAGCAGCCTGGCTCATGCTGGGACAGCGACCCAAGCAGGGCCGGCAATGCGTCGCGAAACCCGACAGAGACCGAAGATGCGACGGTCTCGGGGCTGCCGAGGCGCTATTCCTCGCCGAAGCCGGCTTCGACCAACTCGACCAGCGCACGAACCTGTTGGTCCGCGTCAGGCCCTTCGGATTCGAGCGCCAGCATCGCCCCGCGCTCGGCAGCGAGCATCATCATCCCCATGATGGACTTGCCATCGACGCTCTCTGCTTCGCCCTCGCGTCGCACCGTGATGCGACTGGCGTAGGCGTTCGCAGTCTGCACGAACAGGTGCGCAGGCCGCGCATGAAGCCCGTCGCGGTTGCAGAGCGCCACCGCGGCGCGGCATGTCTTGTCGACGGCGCCCATTTCGGATCAGGCCTTCGGCGACAACTCGCGCAACAGATCGCGCATTGCCTTCTGGTCCTTCGCGTCGAGCAAGAACCGGCGGAAGTCCGGGTTTCGAGCCAGCGTCGAAATCCAGCGCAGGCAATGCAGGTGCGCCTCCGGATCCTGAGCAGGCGAGACAACCAAGAACATGATGCACACGGGCCTACCGTCGATCGCTTGCCACTCGATCGGAGCCTGCGTCCGAGCCAGCACCAGCGACGGCTTCTCGACGTCCGCATGTTTGATGTGCGGCACCGCGACGCCGTTGCCGAGGCCCGTGCTTCCGATCGCCTCGCGCTCGAGCAGCTTCTTGCCGAGGCCGGTGACGGATTTCTTTGCGACCGAGCCAGCTTCTGCAGCGGCAGCCAGCAGCTCCTTCAGCGCAGCTTCTTTGGTCTTGGCCTTCACCTCGGACAGGATGGCGGTGTTGGCGACCAGCAAATCGATCATGGCTGCGAAGGAAGGACAGTGCGGCCCGGGTCGAGCCACAAGGCGTCGGACGAGGGCCTGGGGGCCGGGCGGCCCTGCCGTCCGGGGGCGAAGGTCTTACCCACGCAGGCTCTTTCGAACAACGTCCTCGTAGGTCTCCTCACCCTTCCCGGCGCCCTTGCCGCGTTTCGTGGCCTTGCCGCCCTTCCCTGACGCGGTCGCGCCACGGGCACCCGGGACCTTGTGGTCCTTCAACTTCTCCTTCTGCTTCTTGAGCTGCTTCTCCATCTTCGCGACCAGCGAATCGATGGTGGCGGCAAAGGTCTCGCCTTGGTCCTTGGCGACCATCGGCTTGCCGCGGCGCATGTGGACGATCAACTCGACCTCCGGCGATTCGTGCGCGTGGTCGGCGACCACTTCGATGCGCGACACGCGATCGTTGTAGCGCGCAAGCTTCTCCAGCTTCTTCACGGCGTGCTCTTGCATGCGCGTGGAAATGTGATCGTGGCGGCCCTTGAACACGATGGGCAGTTCTTCGTTGGTCATCGGATTGGATGCGGCATCGCCGCGGTGACTAAGAGAGGGAATCGTCAGGATCCGTGCAAGCGACTGCTGGCCGGAGCGGATCCGGATACACGACGCGCAGAAGGTAGAGACCGCACGCGGGCGCGGTCGGCCCACCCTCGCGGCGATCACATGCGCGCAAGATTTCGCCCACTTGCGCAGGCACGAGCCGACCAGAACCCACGTCGATCAGCGTGCCGGCGATGGCGCGAACCATGTTGTAGAGGAACCCATCGCCTTCGACGACGAGGTCGAATCCCCAACTGCGGCGCGCGACGTGCAGCTTGCGGATCGTTCGCACGGTACCGCGCTTCCTCGCGTAGCCAGGATTGGTCGCGAACGACGCGAAGTCGTGTCGCCCGATCAATGCCTGACCGCCTTCGCGAATCGCATCCAGATCGAGACTTCGCCGTACCCAGTGGTAGTAACCACGCCCAACCGCCGGTCGGATTCGACTCGTGACGCAGCGGTAGGCGTAGCGCTTGCCGATGGCGCAGAAACGCGCATGGAAGCCGTCTGGCGCCGGACGCACGGCGCGCACGGCGATGTCCTCGGGAAGATTGCCGTTCAGCGCCGGCATGAGTTGCTCCAACGGGAAGGGGCGCGGCAACACGACGTGGGCGCACTGGCCAAAGGCATGCACGCCCGCGTCCGTTCGCCCCGCACCTTCAACCGGCACACGCTGGCCAAAGATGGTGACCAGCGCGTCTTCGAGGCGCTCTTGCACCGTCGACTCGCCGAGCTGGCGTTGCCAGCCAGAATAATGCGTGCCGTCGTAGGCGATCGTCAGCAGGCACGTGGACACGGGGCGGAAGAAGATAGCGAGCGCGGTTCAGCCGCGCATTGCGAACCGTGCGAAGGCGAGGAGGCCAAGACCGAGCAACGCGGCCAGCGTGCCACCCACCGGGCCGCCCGCCGAGAACCAGAACCAAGCCGTGGCAGCGCAGACAGCAGACGCGGCGGCGAACAGGACCGACCGGGAAGAACTCGTGGCGGTCGCCAAGCGTGCTGCCATCGACGGCGCGACCAGCGGTTGCAAGCAAGACGCAGCCTGGCGCAGCGACGGCGCTCCTTCGGGCTGCCAGGCAGTGGGCGTTTCATCGATCGGCTCAGCTGGCTCGATCGCGGCACCATGGCCTGCGGCACCCAAGTGCCTTGCACCTTCAGTTTCTCGGAAGCTCGGTTCCTCGCTACCGCTGGGCTGGCCCCAGGCGGTCACGCGCTCGCGCTCTGCCGACTCGACTGGGGCCGCGAACAGCACGTCATCCACGGACGAGTCCTTCGCTTTCATGGCCACCGGAACTCGTTGTTGACCGCCGCGCGCACCCAAACCTGACTTCATGATCGTTCCGTGCCGTGCTTGCGACGGCGGTAGCTCGAAGGGATGCCGAGTTCATCGCGCAACTTCGCAACCGTGCGTCTGGCGATGTCGATGCCCTGTCGACCGAGCGCCAGGACGATCGCGTCGTCAGCGAGCGGCTTCTCCGGGTCTTCCCCGCAGACCATCGCGATGACGCGCTCGGCAACCGCGCCGCGCGCGTGGCCGACGGCGTCAACGCCGTCCGAGCCGGTGCTGCAGAAGTCGCGCAACGGCAATGTGCCCACCGGCGTCGCGACATGCTTGCCCGCGATGGCCCGACTCACGGTGGAAGGGTGCAGTCCCAGCTCATCGGCGAGGTCCAACATCTTCAACGGCCGCAGCGCCACGCGCCCGCGCTCGAGAAACTCGCGTTGCCGCAAGAACACGGCGCGTGTCACGCGGAGCAGGGTCACCTGACGCTGCGCAATCGCATCGACGAGATCGCGCGCCTGTTGAACACTCTTGCGCAGGCGATCCCGCACATCCTTGTCGACCGAAGTGTCGGCCGCCATCTGCGCGTAGAGTTCGCTCACGGCGACTTTGGGCACCCCATCCTCGGCGAGCGCGACCTGGAGCTCGCCATCGACCAGCCACACGGCAACGTCCACCACGAGCGCCGGTTCGACTTCTGCGCGCAGGTCGGCGCCGGGCGCCGGGCTGAGTTCTTTGATCCGTTCGACGAAGGCAGCCAGGTCTTCGACCGAAATGCGCAGCGCGCGCGCCACGTCGGGCCACTTGTTGTCCGCCAGTTGCTGCAGGTGTTGGGTCAACAGCCGTTCGATCGTCAGGTAGTCAGGATCGCCGACGGCCTGCAACAGCATGGCCTCGACTCCCGTGGCGGCGCCGAGCCCTCGCGGCTCCATGGTCTGCAACTCGGTCAAGGCACGCTGCACAACCTCGAGCGGCAGCACGGCGCTTGCGGCGACATCCTCCACCGTGATGGGCAGAAGGCCGCGCTCGTCCAAGCAATCGGCGAGCGCCGCGACCGCCTCGCACATCTCCGAGGACAGGCCCCGCATCGAGGCCTGCAGTCGCACGGATGCGGCAAGTTCATCGGACTCCGCGGGCTGGTTCTCGATCAGCGCTCGCTTGCCATCGAGATCCTCTGCAGTCTGTCGAACTCCCGGGGCATCCCACTCCAACGCAGCCTTGGCAGTCGCTTCCAGAATCTGCGCCTCGACCTCGGCGCCGTTCGTCGGCACTTCGAGTTCGAGCGCCTCGTTGGACTCCATTTGCTGGGCCACGAGTTGCAGCAGGTCGGTGGTCGCAAGTTGCAGGACCTCGATCGACTGCAGCATCTGCGGCAAGAGCCGTTGCTCCATCCGCTGGGTAGTGATTGCGCGTAGTTCCATCCGGCGCTCGGTTCGAAGTCGTTTCGTCCGTGCGCGCGCACCGCTTGAGCGTAGAGGCTCAGCGTTGGACGGTTCTCGATGCGGGATCCCCCGACGAAAAGGCTTCAGTCCGATGCGCGAGCGTCAATTGCGCCGACGCGGCCGCGGTCGGGCTTCTGGAACCGCAGCCAAGGGGTCTTCCGGCCAACTGTGTCGCGGGTAGCGCCGCATCAACTCACGCCGCGCGGTCGGATAGACGTTTTGCCAGAAGCTCGCGAGATCCGTCGTCACTTGCACGGGTTGTTGATTGGGGGCAAGTAACTCCAGCACGAGTCGCACGCGACCGCCGGCCAGTGGCCCCACCGACGGCAACCCGAAGAACTCCTGCATGCGGGCGCGGACCTTGGGTCCCGCGGGCGCCCCGTAGTCGATCAGAACGTGGCGACCCGACGGCAACTCGACCCGTTCGGGCGCATGCTGGCGCAGAGCGTTTGCCTGCTGCGGCGTCAGTCGCGCAGCGAGCAGTGGCGTCAAGTCCTTGTCGCGCAACCCACGCAAGTCCGTTGCGCCATCCAAGGACTCGAACGCGAACACGGCCTGCTCGTCGATGGAGAACAGCGGCAGCGCCAGTTCAGGCATCCGCTCATGCAAGAATGCGAGTCGGGAAAGAAACCGTTGCGTGTCCATGGACTCCCCGAGCCATCGCAGAGGGTCGCGCCTCAACAACGTCGATAGCAGTTCACGCACGCGCTCTTGCGGCGGCTCGCCGCCGCGCGCGCTGGCGAGGCGCAGGTCGCGGTAGGAACGAACTCGCACGGCGAACACACGGCCTTGTTCCTCGTCGATCTCCGCGTCGACCCCGACACGCAATGCTCCTGCGCGCTCGAGCAATCGTTCGTCGACCGTCGCGACGACGATCGCCTGCGATCGCTGCTGCCTGCCGGATTCGTGCAACCGAAGGGCGAGGACGAGGTCGTGGCCGTCTGCGGCTGCCGGCAGCACTAGGCCACGGCCACCAGTCATCGTTGCTTCGCGTGCGTCCTTCTGCTGCCGCAACGCGACACGATCGGGGAAGCCGGCGAGCAGGCACTCCGGCAAGCGATCGCTGTCATCGCGCGAGGAACTCGAATCGCGTGGCAGCAGTCGCTCGACCGTTCGCGCGACGTTGCGCGCCTGCTGTGGCGTGACGCCGGCGAACTGGCACAAGTGCGGCGGATAGCCGGCTTCGACGGCCTGCAAGAACGCAGCCGTGGCCGCGATCAAATCGATGCCAGATCCGGCGCCGAGCGATTCGACGTCCGACAACAACGCAGCGGCCACGGAAGCCGACGCCGCGCAACCGAGCTTGCGGCCGGCGATGACAACTGCGCCAAGCCGAGGGTGCATTGGCATCGACAGCAAGTCGCTCCCACGCGCGGTGACTTGCCCCTCCTTGCCCACGGCGCCAAGGTCGCGGAGCAAGTCGTCGGCAGCCTTCAGGGCCGCGGCAGGTGGCATCTCGAACCAGCCAAACTCCGCTGGGTCGCGCCCCGCAAAGGCGCGCACCGACAATGCCGCAGAGCAGATGTCGACACGCTGGACGTCAGGAATCGTCCGCGCGCTCATCCCGCGCTCCTCCCCTGCAGTCCACAGTCGGTAGCAGATGCCTTCACCGGTGCGTCCCGCACGACCGGTGCGTTGCGTCGCCGACGCGAGGCTGATGCGCGACAACTCCAGCACGTCGACGCCACGGCCGCGATCGAAGCGCAGTTCACGGCACAGCCCAGAATCCACCACAGCCGTTACGCCCGGGATCGTCAGTGAGCTCTCGGCGACGTTGGTCGACAGCACGACCTTTCGATGCTGGCCCGGTCGAATCGCCAGGTCCTGATCCTGCGGAGACAGTTTTCCATGCAGTGGCAGCACCAACGTCGAAGTGCGTCGCGCCAAGTTGTCGAAGGCACGGCCACACCGCTCGATCTCACCGATGCCCGGCAAGAACACGAGCACGTCGCCCTTGGTCTCGGTCAAGGCGCGATCCACGGCCTGCCGCACGCGGACATCGAGGGCAGCATCGTCGCGCCTTGCATCGTGCTCGACGCGCACTGGAAACAACCGACCGTCGCTTTCCAGTTCGCGCGCACCCGGCAAGAACGCGCGCAACGGACCGAGATCCAGCGTCGCGGACATGATGCAGAGCCGCAGTTCGGGCCGCACCGTCTCGCGCACCTCGCGCAACATCGACAGCGCGAGGTCTCCCTCGAGATGCCGTTCGTGAAACTCGTCGAGCACCACCGCGGCGACGCCTTCTAGGAAGGGATCCTGCACCAGACGACGGACGAGAACGCCCTCGGTCACGAACGACAGGCGCGTCTGCTTCGAAACACGGCGGTCGCCGCGAACCTGGTAGCCAACGAAATCGCCGACCTCGCACGCGAGTTCCTGGGCGACGCGCGTCGCGGCGGCACGCGCGGCGATTCGACGCGGCTCGAGCACGACGATTTCGCCCCCGAAACCCGCCTGCGCCAACGCGGCGGGCGCGCGCGTCGTCTTGCCGGAGCCTGGCGGCGCCGCGAGCAACAACAGCCCATGATCTCGCACCGCGGCGACGATGTCGGGCAGCAGCGGATCGATCGGCAGCGAATCGCGCATCGACCTCAGCCCGGCGGCTGCAGCGGCCGGCGGCCGTCGAGCGCGTCTGCGAGGATCGACTTGCTGAGCTGCGTGATCGCACTGCCCGCTGGCATGCCGCGAGCAAGCCTCGTCACGTTGGCGCAGAAGGGTCGCAGACGCTCGGCGACCAATTGTGCGGTGCCTTCGCCTTCGAGGTCAGGGTTGTTCGCGAGGCAGACCTCATGAACGACGTCGCGCTTGCATCTTGCAATGAGCGACTCGGTGGTCAGGTCATCGGGGCCGATGCCTTCGAGCTGACTCACGCGCCCTTGCAGCACATGGTAGACGCCGCGCCACCCAGCCTCCTCGAAGCGCGCGATCTCGCGCGGGTCCTCGACGACGAGAATGATGCCCCGGTCGCGTGTCTCGTCGGCGCAGATCGTGCAAGGATCCGATGCGTCGAGCTGGAAGCAAACCGAGCAAGTTCGCACGGCATCACGAACCTCGACAATCGCATCAGCGACTGCGATCGCATCATCGCGACCGATTCGGAGCAGGTGATAAGCGAAGCGCTCCGCTGTCTTGGGACCTACGCCGGGCAACCGCCCCAGCAGCTCCATGAGCCGTTCGATGGATCGATGGCGCTGGACCATGCGTGGCTCCCAGAGCGCCGACTCAGAAGCCCATGCCCGGCAGGTTCATGCCGCCGGTTACCTTGGCCATTTCGCGATCGCGCAGTTCCTTCGCCGCCACCAGCGCCTGCCGCACCGCGGCGGTGACGAGATCCTCCAGGCCATCGACGTCATCGGGGTCGACCGCGGCCTTCTGGATCTTGACCGCTTGGATCTCCATCTGGCCATTCACGTAGACCTTGACCATGCCGCCGCCAGCCGTGCCTTCGACGATTCGCTCGCCGAGCGATCGCTGCGTGTCCTGCATGCGCCGCTGCATTTCTTGCGCCTGCTTCAACAGGCCCTGCATGTCGCCGAATCCGGTGCTCATCGCAGCGATCATGCCGTGGACGCAGCGGCGAAGCCACCCGGCTCAATGGCTGCGGCGATCAGTTGTCGCGGTCGTCGGGCTCTGGCGGCACGGGATCCGTGGGCTCGACATTCTGGGCCGGGGCCGGGCGTCGCTCCTCCGGATTCACGCCAACGATGCGGCCGCCGAACTTGTCGAGCACTCGTTTCGCAGCGGCACCCGGTGGCGGCCCAGCAGCGAGGCTCGCAGCACCTTCGCTCGATGCAACCACCTGCACTGCGACCTGGATCACCCGACCGTAGGCCTGCGAAAGGCAGGCACGAATGCGCTGCTGAACATCAGGCGACTGCACCCGGTCGCGGTGAATCTTGACGTCACTGCTGAGGACGATCGTGACGACACCGTTGCCGTCAGGCACCGAGAAACGACATTGCTCGATCGTTCGCAGGAGGAACGGTTCCTCGCGACATGCTGCGAGCACGACGGACCGCGCATCCGTAGGGGGAGCCGCCTCTTTCGCTGCCGGGTGAACAGCGCCTGCACCAGGCGCCGCGCCGGCCACAAGGGTCATGCCTGACTTCGACCCGGGCGTCGACAGCTGCCGGCCGTCTCGCATCGCAGCCACGAGTTCGCCGAGCGTCGGCAGCGTGCCTGCCTCTGCCATCCGGACGACCGTGAGTTCGAGAATCGCCGCGCGATCCTCGAGCCGACGCAGCCGCTCGCGACCGAGCACGGCAGCTTGGATCATCGCTTCGACTTGCTGACGGCCGGAGTCCTTGGCCAAACCGAGCAGTCGTTCGCGCAAGGCGCCGATGTGTGAGACGAGGCCGCTGTCCGCGCCGTCTACTTGCAGCAGCATGACCGCACGCAGGGCCTCGACGAGTTCGCCGAGCGCCTCGCGCTCGTCGGCGCCGGAATCCTGCAGTTCGGCGCAGAAACGGAGGCCCGCCGCAGCATCGCCCTTCAGCAGTGACGCGACGACCTCGACCACGCGATCGGAGCCAAGGCGCTGCGTCAACTCACGGTAGGCCGCGATGTCGAAGGTCCCCTGATGGTCACGAGCGAGTTGCAGCGCGCGCTCCAAGGCCGTCTCGGCGTCGCGCATGCCGCCCTTACTGGTTGCAGCGATCTCCTCGAGCAGGTCGTCACCGAGCGCAACGCCCTCGGCGTCGGCGATCATCCGTAGGCGTTGCTTGATGTCGGTGTCGCCGATGCGCCGGAAGTGCAGCACCTGGCAACGCGAGCGGATCGTGTCCGGCACCTTGTGCAACTCCGTCGTCG
>SXPK01000173.1 GCA_005776365.1 Planctomycetia bacterium | reverse complement strand
GATCCCCGAGCTATTGCCCGCGTGCACGGTGCCGGTCTTCGGGATGAACACCGGCGGCAACTTCTGCAGGTCCGCCTTCGTCACGCCGGGACGAACGTGCTCATCGGTGTCGACGACGACGTCGCCCTTCTTGCCCGCAATCACGACCTTGGCGATCTCGTCGGCAAAGGCGCCCGCCTTCTGCGCCGCCTCGGCACGCGCGTGGCTCTGCAGCGCGTAGTAGTCCTGCTGCTCGCGCGAGATCCCATAGTCCTGCGCGAGATACTCCGCCGTCATCCCCATCGGCTCTTTGAGGATGCCGCAGGTGAAGCCGTCCTGATAGTTGCCGTCGAGCACGGGCTGGTGGCCGAGGCGGTAGCCCTGGCGGTACTGCGGCAGCAGGAAGGGAATGTTCGTCATGCTCTCCATGCCGCCCACGACCACGACCTTCTTGCCCTCGAGCAACAGCGCTGCGCGTGCGAAGTCAAAGGCCTTGAGGCTCGAGCCACAGGCCTTGTTGATCGTCGTCGCGACGGCGCCGTCGCCGCATCCGGCAGCGATCGCGACCTGACGCGCAGGATTGGGCCCCGAGCCGAGTTGGCGCGCCTGGCCCATGAACACTTCTTCCACGTCGGTCGGCGCTGTGCCGCACTTCTCGAGCGCGGACTTCACCGCGTGCGCACCGAGTTCGACCGCAGACAATGACGACAACGCGCCCATGAACTTGGCGATCGGGGTGCGGACGGCGGAGGTGATGACGATGCGTTCCATGAGGCGATCCGGGCTTCTGGGGCGAGCACCATACGGGCCGCCCACGCTCGAAGCGAAGCCGGTTCTGCCGAGCCCATGCGGCAACTGCCGATGACAGCGGCGACTCGTGGCCACCACAGCGCGTCTCACGCGACTTCGACGGAAGGGTCGATACCAGGGGCTGCGCGCAGCGTCCCTTCGGCCGCTGTCGCCAGACCTCACCGTGGACCCATCGCGCAACGAACAGGACGCCGAGCACTTCGAGGCCGCGATTGCGCGGCATCGTCTCGACCTCCACACGCAGCTCAAGCGCTCGACGGCGTTGCCGAGCGCGATGTTCGACGCCACGGACGCGATGCTCGAGGCACAACTTTGCGCCGCCACGGAGGGCATCTTTCAGCAACTGCTCGAATGGGACACGCCGCAGGCGCTGCCGACCGATGGCGAGCAACGACTCGAGAAGGTCTCGAAGCACGAACTCACCGGCTTGCTCATCGCCGCACTGCACGGCGACTTCGACAGCAACTTCGACGGCGACGCGCCAGCGCTCGATGAGCATGCGGCATCGGAGTTCGCGGCGATCCTCGCGGAGGCGGCGGCGCGCTCGGTTGGCAAGGCCCAGTCGCGAAGCCAGCAACTGTTGACCCAGCAGAACGCGGCCGACGCCGCGACGATGGACGACGCGGCGCGCGCAATCGCTGACGGACTTGCCGCGATCCTGCGTGGCAACGTCGGCGCACGGCTCGATGGCGACGGCGATGCGGCATGCGAGCAAGAGACCGCGCTGCGCAGCCTGTGCGAGCGGATCGCCGACGCGGCGGCACGCAGCGTCGACGCGGCGCAGGCACGACCGCTCGACATCGCGCCGGACGACAGCGAGCCATCTGGGGAGGACGACGCTTCGTGACCGTCCTGACGACGCAGCACGAGATCCGTGCGCAGGCCGCGCTCGAATGCGCACAGGCCTTCGTCGACGCGGCGCGGACGCGGCTTCTGCACGGCCGCCAGAGCACGCACGTCGCGCGCGCGCTCGCGGGCTTCGTCGCTTCGCTCGATCGATGCCGACACGAAGGTGTGGAGGCGCCGTTCTCGCTGCAGTTCGCCGACGACGCGATGCACCACGAAGGGAAACCGCTGGTTGCCCCGAGCCTGCAAGCCAAGGCGCTGCTGCGCGCCGCTGCGGCGCGCGACGTCGCGGCGATCACGTTCGCCGACGGCTTCGACGCCGACGAGTGCAACCGCTTGTTCGATCTCCTGCTCGAGGACTGCAACCGCGACTCGCTGCATCGCCAGCACCGCGAAGCGGCGCTCGCCGCATTCGGTGTGCGCCACGCCCGCGTGTCCTCGCGCACGCCGGCGGACCCGGAAAACCGCGCGCTGTCGCTGCCTGACGCGGACCGCCAGGACTTGCGCCACTACCAGGACCTCGCCGACGCGCTGCACGACAATGCCGCGCTCGCGGCTGGCAACCGCGTCCTCGGGGTCGCCGGCGCGCAAGGACTCATCGAGCAGACGGTGCTGCGCCTCGACCAGGCGCCCAGCGGTCTGCTCTCACTCGCGACCCAAGACAACGTCGACCGATTCACCGTCGGGCACTCGGTCCGCGTCGCGCTGCTCGCGCTGCAGGTCGCGCGCGCCGCTGGCGCTCTCAAGCAACAACTCATCGACGTCGGCGTGGCAGCGCTACTGCACGACATTGGCAAGTCCAAGGTGCCGCCCGAGATCCTCTACAAGCGCGGCAAGCTCGACGAGCAAGAGTGGGTCTGGATGGCGCAGCATCCGCGTCTTGGCGCCGACATCCTGCTCGAGCAGGACGTCGTGCTGCCGAGCGCGGTAGGCGCGGCGTTCTGCCACCACATGGACGGTCATGACGGCGGCTATCCGAGCCCTCTGCTGCCGTTGAAGCCCAGCGGCACGAGCCGGTTGATCCGCGTCTGCGATGTCTTCGAGGCGCTGACATCCATGCGGCCCTACAAGCGCGCGCTGACACCCATGGAGGCGTATGCGGTGATGCGCCGCCATGCGCACGACTTCGACCCGCGCTGGCTGTCGACGTTCGTCCGCACGCTGGGCGTCTTCCCGCAAGGCTCGCGCGTCAGGCTCGACGACGGCTCGCTGGCGGTCGTGCTGCGGCAGGGCGCCATGCCGTCGACGCCGATCGTGCGACCTCTCACCGGACCCGGCGGCGCCGACCTCACCGCTGACGCGCCCGACGAAGTCGCGATCGGCGCCACGCTGCGAGGGGAGACGCGCACCGTCTGCTCCGTCTACACACGCGACCGATCGGTGCCCGTGCCCGAAGAAGGCTACGCGCCGCTCGACTATCTGACGCAGACCGTGCACGGCGCCTGCCTGCGACGCGGGCCACATGGATCGCCTTCCGAATCGGCTCGGCGCCAAAGGACTTCGCACGACTGCCCATGGTGATCGCGCCTAGTTGGCCGACGAAGCGCGTGGAAGCACCATGCATTCCGCATTGCGCATCACCATCTGGGCATTCATCGCGGCCACGTCGTTTGCCTGTGGGATGGGCTTCTACTCATCGGTCGAACTGAACGGCCACGTGCGGCGGATCGACGGCACGGCGGTCCCCGGCGTGCGGATGCTCGCCACTTGGCCCGACGACCCGGAACTCGGCAGCATGGATACGACGACCGATGCGGACGGACGCTACCGACTGTTCTCGATGGAGGCGATCGACGCCAACTGGCGCCGTCTGCTCGTCACGCCATCTCTCGTCGGCCACAGCTTCGATCCACCGAGCCTCGACATCTTTCTGGCCGGCGAGAAACAGACCGCGGACTTCACGGCGACCGAGACTGACGTTGCAATGACGTGGACCGAGGCGATCTGGTGGCGCGAACCGGGCGGTCCGGCCCTGCTTCTGCGCGTCGTCAGACTGTCGCCAGCCGGTCAATGAGCCGCTGCGCTTGACCCCGCGCCTCGCTTGCACGAACCTCCCCGCCTCTCCATGGGTGGGCCAAAAAGCGTCCCGACGCGCACGGTCGGAATCTTCCTGCTCGCCGCCTCGATCGGCGTCGCAGGCGGCCTGCTTGGCACCGGCTTTCAGCACGTGCTGGTGTGGATCCAACACGCGCTGGTAGGCCCGGGGGACCGACTTTCCGACGCGGTGCGAACGCACCTCTCGACGTGGCAGACGCTGGCCGTGCCGGCGCTCGGCGGCGTCGCCGCTGGCTTCGCGCTGATGCTGCGCCGCGACAAGAAGGCGCCTTTCGGCATCACCGACATCATCGGCCTCGTCGCGTTGCGCAAAGGCACGATCCGATTCCGCGACAGCCTCGCGCAGATCATCGCGTCGGCGTGCACGATCGGCAGCGGTGGCAGCATCGGTAAGGAAGGCGCCAACTCCCATCTCGCCGCGACGTTCGCGGCCATCGTCAGCCGATGGCTCAAAGTCAGCTCGCGCACGCGCGCGATGCTGCTCGGCTGTGGCGTCGCAGCGGGCATGGCGACTTCCTACAACGCGCCGATCGCGGGCGCGATCTTCGTGATGGAGGCAGTGCTCGGCAACTTCGCGATGGACGTGTTTGCGCCGATCGTCGTCGCGTCCGTGGTGGCGACGATCCTTCGCCGTGCGCTGCTCGACGATCACGCGATCTACGCCGGTGGCCTGCCCGTCGACCTGGGCGCACTGTCGTGGCACCTCGTGCTGTCTGCCCTCTTGCTCGGCGTGTTCTGCGGCATGGGCGGCATCCTGTTCCGACGCTCGCTCACGCTTGGCCGGCGGGCGTTTGCCGCACTGCGCACGCCAGCGCCGATCACGCTCGGACTGGGCGGGCTGTGCGTGGGCGCAATCGGCCTGTTCATGCCCGAAGTCTGGGGCAACGGCTTCGAGGTCATCGAGAACATCGTGAGTGGCGCGAACCCGGCGCCGATCACGCTCGTGCTGTCGCTGTTCGTCTGGAAGGTCGCTGCAACCGTGACGACGATCGGCAGCGGCGGGCTCGGCGGCATCTTCACGCCCAACTTGGTCGTCGGCGCCGCGTTTGGTGCGTTCTTCGCGTGGGTGCTCGAGACGATCGCGCCAAGCACCGACGTCACGACCGCGCGCTCGGCGCAGATCACCTTCGCCTTCGTCGGCATGGCGGGCCTGTGCGCCGCCGTCACGCACGCGCCAGTCACTGCGATCGTTCTCGTGTTCGAGCTGACCGGTCACTACGAGCTGACCCTGCCGCTGATGTTGTGCAGCATCACCGCGAGCGTCGTCGCGCGCATGATCGACGAAGACAGCTACTACTCCGAAGCGCTGCGACAGAAGGGCGAGACCTTGCCGACCGGGCTCGAGGAACTCGCCCTCAAGACCACCTACGTCCGCGACGTCATGCGCAAAGAAGTCGCCACCGTGCGCGATGTCGCGGGCTTCGACGAAGTGATGGATCTGCTGTCCAAGGAACGCTCCGACGCCATCTATGTGCTCGACGCGGAGGGTGCCCTCGTCGGCCGCATCGAGCTGCACGACGTGAAGAACTTCATCAACGATCCGACACTGTCTTCGGTCGTCATCGCACAGGACCTCACGCGACCGGCGGTCACCGCCTCGCCAGACGATTCGATCGCATCGATCCTGCCGTACTTCGACGACGCATCCGTCAGCGAGATCGCAGTGACCCAGGCAAACCCACGTCGCCTGCTCGGCTGCGTCCGGCAGCAGGACGTGATCGCCGGCTTCCGCAGCGAGGTGCTCGGCCAGCAACGGCGCGCGCGGCTGCGCTCCTTCGACAGAAAGCGCAGCGAACAGATCGACCTTCCGATCGGTTGGGAGATCACGGAGCTCATCGTGCCGCCCGAGTGGCACGGACTCGCGATCGACAACCTGCCGGTGTCTGCGCTCGCGTGGATGGCGCCGTTGACGGTGGAAAGCCCAACCGACGACGGCACGACCCTGCGCCTTGGCGCAACGCAGGACATCGTCTTGCAGCAAGGCTGGCGCATGGTCGCGCTGTGTCGCTCCGTCGATCTGCAGAACTGGCGCAACGGCATCGCAGCGCCAGATGAGTAGGCCCGTCGAGTTCGCGGCAACTTGGCGTTGCTGCAACCCGCATTCGCGCCTCCCTCACCCAAGCGCCGATGCAGTGGTCGGCGACGGCGGGCGCTGCGCTCCGCCGATGCGCGCGCGGTCTCTACAAGAGCCGGCAATGGACTTCGCGGACGTGGCCTGCGGTGGCCGCTGACGCATCCCCGCCGCCGTGCGGGTGACGCGCGACAGAAGTTCGCTATCCTGCTTGCCCCTGATGAGCCGCCGCCACGCCGCCGCCCTCCTGATCACTCGCGGGTCGGGCGCAGACCTCGAGATCCTGCTGTGCGAGCGCGCGCCGGAGCTGAGGTTTTTCGGCGGCTACCATGCCTTGCCTGGCGGCACGCTCGCGTCGGAAGACTGGGTCGTCGCGGGCTGCGAGCCTTCGGCCGACGACGGCGCGGCGCTGCAAGCGTGCGCGCTGCGGGAGCTGTTCGAGGAGACGGGGCTCGTGCGGCACGAGTTGCCAGATGCTCGCTCGACGCACGCCGCGCTCGTCTCGGCACGCAGAGACCTGCTCGCGCGTGAGAACAAGGGCCGAGAACCAGACGCCTCGCCAAAGGGGCGCTCGCCATTCCTCGACCTGATCGCGGACTGCTCGCAGCCCGCTCCGTTGCTGCCGCTGTGCCGCATCGAGACGCCGCCGTTCGCGCCGGTTCGCTATGACACCGTCTTCTTCCACCTGCCGCTGTCGCAATGCCGTTACGGCACGAAGCGCGACGCGAACGGGATGCCCGAGCCCGACGTGTGGAACGGCGAACTCACGCACGGGCGCTTCTGGCGTCCACACGATGCGCTACGCGCCTGGCGGCAGGGCGAGATCCAGCTGGTGCCCCCGGTCGTGATCTTGTGCGAGCACCTCGCCGCGCATCCGGATCTTGCCGCGTTCGCCGCGGCGATCGCACGCACGGAAAGCAGCTACCAGCAAGGCGCGCTGCATCGGGTGCGCTTCTCGCCGGGAGTGGTGCTCGCGCCGTTGCGCACGCCGACGCTGCCGCCCGCAACGACGACGAACTGCCTCGTCGTAGGGCATCGCGAACTCTGGGTGATCGACCCGGGAAGTCCGCACGAAGGCGAGCAGCGCCGCCTGCTCACGCTGCTCGACGAACTGTGCGCTGACGGCGCGACGCTGCGTGGCGTGCTTTCGACCCACCACCATCAAGACCACACTGGCGGCATCGCTGCGTTGTGCGCCGCTCGCAATCTCGAGGTGCGTGGTCACCCCGAGACGTTGTCGCGCCTTCCCGCCGGTTGCAGGATCGGAAAGGCGATCCATGACGGCGACGTCTTGCAACTCGGAGTCGCGCCAGACGGCAGCGCGGGCTGGACGCTTGCAGCCATCCACACGCCAGGCCACGACCGCGGCCACCTCTGTTTCGTCGAGAGCCGTTACGGCGCCGCGATCGTCGGCGACATGCTGTCGACGGTGTCGACGATCATCGTCGACCCGCCTGAAGGCCATCTGGCGACTTACTTGCACAGTCTCGATCGGCTGCTGCAAGAACCGTTGACCACGCTGTATCCCGCGCACGGCCCCGCGTTCCGCGACGGTTCGAGGCTCGTGAAGCAGTACCTTCGCCACCGCCGCCAACGCGAAACGAGCCTCGTCGCGGCGCTCCAAGGGTCGGCCGGCACGGTCGAGCAGCTGCTGCCCAAGGTCTACTGGGACGCGGACCCCAAGCTCTATCGCTTCGCCGCGCGCTCACTGCTCGCCGGCCTGCACAAGCTCGAAGAAGAAGGGCGCGCAACGCATGACGGGGATCTCTGGCGCGAAGTGCGGCAGCCTTGACCGCGTGAAGGCACTGCCGAACCAAAGGCTCAGAGCAGCGGCGAAAGGAGGCGGCAGAAGCCGTCGACGAGGCGCATCACCGGTCGCGACTGCGCAGGCGAGGTGACGCGGCGGCACTCGGCCGCGCGCTCGTCGAGCGTCTGCAGCACGGCGCGCGCGAAGTCGGGCGAGTCTGGCAGCACCGCCGCGACCTCGAAGTTCAGGTGCGCGCTGCGCAGGTCCAGGTTGGCGCTGCCGACCATCGCAGTCTTGCCGTCGACGACGAGCGCCTTGGCGTGGTTGTAGTCCGCCTGCGTCTCGTAGACCTCGATTTCGTTCTGCACCAGTTCGTCGTAGTAGCTGCGCTGCGCGTGGTAGAGCACGATCGCCTCGCTGCGCCTGCCGTTGGTGAACACGCGAACTCGCACGCCACGCGCGGCGGCGACAACCAGCGCGAGCAACAACGAGGGCGGCGGCACGAGGTATGGCGAACTGACGTCGATGCTCGTCTTCGCATCGGTGATCGCCTGGAAGGCCGCGAGCCACAAGGGCTGGCGGTCGCGGTCGGGTCCGCTGGCGACGATGCCAACGATGTCGTGGCCCTTGTTCGGCTGCGGCGGGTACCAACGAGCGTCGGTCAACTCCTCGTCGGTCGCATAGAACCAGTCCTCGGCGAACAGTTCGTGCATCGCCGACACCGCCGGCCCCTCGACGCGCACCATCGCATCCAGCCACTTGCGCTTCTTGCCGAAGCGATCGTTGGCATACTCGTCGCCCACGTTGCGGCCGCCGGTGAACGCGACCTCGCCATCGACGACGAGGATCTTGCGGTGGCTGCGAAGATTGACGGTGAACGGCCTCTGCTTCCACAGCAGTGGCATGAATGGCTCGGCCTTGCCGCCTGCTTTGCGCAGTTCCGCGAGGTGACGCGACTTGAGGCTGAAACTGCCAATCGAGTCGAACAGCAGGCGCACCTGCACGCCACGCCGCGCCGCCGCGACCAGCAACTCCAACAACCGCAGCCCTGTCGCATCAGGTCGAAAGATGTAGACCTCGAAATGGACGAAAGCGCGGCTGCCCGCGATCGCGAGCGCAGCCGCATGGAAGAAGTCGTTGCCCGACGGCAGCCAGCTGACGCGGTTGCCGCGAGCGAGCCAGTCCGGCGCGATGCCCGCGAGCAGACGGCACAGCGGCCCGGTTTCTTGCAGGTCACCCTGACCGTCACCGTCGCGAGGGCGAGTCGGCGCACGCCACCGTTGCTGACTCGTGCGAAGCTGCCGCAATCTGCGCAACTGCAGCCGCCGCGGAAACAAATAGTAGAGCAACAGCCCTGTGCCGTAGGGCAGCACGAGGATCACGAAGATCCAGAGGAGCGTGCTGGACGGCGCGCCACCGCTCGCGACGACGCGCCAGACGAAGATCACCACGAGCAGCTCAATGACCGCCCAATACGCGATCGCAGTCCAATGCCATGGACTCGCGGCGTCAGCGATCAGGAGCAAAGCGAGCACTGCCGACAGAGCATGCCAGCAACAAGGGTCTCCGCGATAGCGGCCACATGGAGTAGCTGCGGCCACCAGGGGCGCCGACCCGCAACCCGCCCCCGCCTTGTTGGGATGCTCGTGGCCTCTCTCCGATCGAGCGCCTGGTCGAGCCCCCGCGCCGCGAAGCGAACGCGCGCATTCCAAGAATGTTCGCGGCCTGACTGCGATACTGCCACCGATGACCGAGCCGAAGGCACACGACTCTGCGCGCTGCGAGATCCCGACGCGCGACGATGCCGACCGTGCGTTCGGCAAGCGTCTCGTGCGCAACGGCCTCGGCATCGTGCTGCTGCTGCTTGGCTTTGCCGGGCTCGTGCTGCCGATCCTGCAAGGATGGCTGATGATCCTCGTCGCGCTCAGCTTGATCGACCTGCCGATCAAGCACCGCGCGCATGTCTGGTTGCTGCGCTGGCGCTGGTATCAGAAGGTCGCGGAGAAGCACGAGGCTGCGTGGGCGAAACTGCGCGCATTCCGCAACAGACGACGACGCGCCAGCAGCAACCAGCGCTGACCAGGTCTGACCGAGTCCAGCTAGCTGCCGCTCGAGCGGACACG
This sequence comes from Planctomycetia bacterium, assembly GCA_005776365.1. Lineage (GTDB taxonomy): Bacteria > Planctomycetota > UBA1135 > UBA1135 > UBA2386 > SXPK01. Next base: position 4,781 of record SXPK01000173.1, on the reverse strand, counting down.
CACGGACCCGTTGTGGGTCCGCACGCGCAACGAACCAGCGCCATCGCCGGCGACTGCGCGCAGTTCGTGCTTGCCGTTCGATTCGACGCGCACGCCGGTTGCCTCCAACCGTCCGTTGCGCGTCGACGCGTCGATTCGCGACGACCGCGTGCCGAGGTCGACCTGGACGCCGCCGTTGTGAGTCGTCGCGCTGCCATGGACCGCGCCATCGCCTTCGCAGACCAGGTCGATGCCGCCGTTGTGGGTCGTGAGTTCGACCGACTCCGCCGCGCTGCGGACGCGCACGCCACCATTGTGCGTGACCACGCTCAGGTTGCCGGAACTGCCGCTCGCTTCGACCGAACCGTTGTGCGTGACGAGCCGCAACGCGAGTTCAGCTGGCGCCTCGATCGTGAACGCAACCGACGCGTTCGCGCCCCAAGGCATCGACGGCGGCAGGATGCCCCGGACGACAAGCTCGTCGCCGTTGCGCGCGACCTCGACATCGAGACCTTCGACGAGTTCGCTCGCCGCGTTCTCGCTGGTCGCGAATGCCGTCAACTTCGCGGTCACGTCGATCGTGGCCTTGCCTGGAACTCCACGGATGACGATCGCGCCGTTGTGACTGGTGCAAGTGACGTGACGCAGGCCTTCGGCAACCTCGCTGCGCCGCGTCTCGCGGTCTTTGCGATGCTGGACGAACGTGCACGACGTCATTCCGACAAGCACAACAAGTGCAGGGAGCAGGAGCGGGTGTTTCTGCATGGGTCGATCTCTGGATCCGTGATGCGCGCGCTGAGAACGTGCGAAGAACCAAGCCATCTCTACGCGCCACTGGACGAAGATTGTCAGGCAGGGAAGAAGGCGTCGCCGGCACGATCGCCGAGCGCTGCGAACTTCATCGCCCAAGCGGCGGCGGCGCGGTGATGAGCGGCAGCAGCCGCCGCTCGGGCTTCACATCGGGCTCGCCGACCTCGACGAGCAGCACGGCAAACTCCCCCACGGTTGGCTCGCGGCCGAGCGGCGCATCGACGTAGAACACGGCGCGGCACTGCGGTTCGACCGTGACGAGCGACCTCGGCACGAATGGTGCGTAGGCGCTCTCGCCTTCGATGCGACGACCGTCGCGCGTCTGCAAGCGCACTTCGCCGATGGCAACGTCTTTGGCGGCGCCCGACTGCGGGCCGACGCGAACATGGAGTGGGGATGGCGTTGGGTTTTCGACGGTGATCACCAGCCGCGACTCAGGACGCAGCAGCTCCACCGTGACCGGCGCGGCTCCCATCGTCGTCTGCAAATAGGCGGCGCCGTCGCCATTCCAACCACTGGGATCCTCGACGCGATAGCGGAGTCCGACCGCAGCGCGCTCCGAGTTGCGCGGCAACGGGCCGCACGCCGCCAACGCGAGCGCGAGCACGAGGCACGAGCCAGACGAACGCGTCGAGTTCGATGCCACTGCGCGGGTCGCGCGTCGACCTCTCGCGAAACCACTTCCGTGTCGCATCGCGGTTGCTTGGTTCAAGAGCCCGCCCGCCGAAGGGAATGAGATGGCTGCCAGTCTCGCTGGCGGCAGCCCGCCAGCTCCGCCCGAAGAATGGAGCCGATGGTCGGATTTGAACCGACGACCTACGCTTTACGAAAGCGTTGCTCTACCGCTGAGCTACATCGGCAATTCGGGGGCGGGCACCATAACGATCCAACTGGTCTGCTTCCAGTGTCGGCTCGCGCCGCCTTGCTGCCACAAACGAGCGCGGGGCCATTCGGCCCCGCCTTGTGCATGCTGGGATCGGCAACCAAGGTTGCCGAACTTGCGTCTGAACTCAGTTCGCGACAGGAGTGCCGATCTTCTTGATCGAGCTGAACAACTGCGCGCGGCGGGCCGCGTCGAGCTTGGCCTTGCCGACCGCGCCGGCGACGGCGAGGCGGATCTGCATTCCTGCGTCGCTGCCGAGGACGTCGGCGAGAGCCTGCGCGATGTCGTCGCTGCAAGTTGCCGCGCGACCGAGGATGTCACCGATCGACTCCGCGGACGCGACCTTGAGTTCCACGCTGCCACTGCCCTTCAGGGCTGCGACGAGCGCCGCGAGGTTGCCTTCGGCGCCGTTGAGCCCCAGCGCCTTGGCGGCGGGGACGGCGACTGAGTCGCCGCGGTCCAGCTGACGGTCGAGGCTGCCCAGCGCGCCCGTGATCGAGCACTTGCCGGCGGCCATCGCGAGCAGGGCGTTGCTCGCCTGCGTCGCATAGCCTTCGGCGCGCACGTTCTGCGGCTCGGCGCCGACGCCTTCCATCGCCGTGTTGACGGCGGCGACCAGCGACTCGCTGGTCAGCGGACCGGCGACGACCGACACGAGGCCCGCGAAGGGCTCGAAGCGCGACGTGGCCGACTCGGCGTCCTTCGCCACGACGATCACCTTCGTGTTCGCCATGCGCGGGTCCTTCTTGATGTTGTTGATCATGTCCTCCGGCAGGCCGTCCGGCAGGATCTCCTGGATCACGACGACGTCGGTGCCTGGGTTGACCAGCAGGCTTTGCATGCCGCGGATCGCATTCGCTTCGCAGGCGACGGCGTAACCGCGCTGGCTCGCTGCTTCCTTCGTGGCCTGCGCGAGGCCTTCGGCGTTGCCGATGACTTGCACGACGCGGACCGATTCTTCGGTGACGGCCTGTGCGAGCGCGTCAACGACCTTGTCGGCCGCCGGCACCGCGACGCCGTTCGACGCCTTGACCAACGCAGTGGCCGCGGCGTAGCGAACGCGCTTGTCGCTGCTGTTGAGCGCCGCGACCATCGAGCTCTGCGACAACTCGGTGCGATCTTCGACGTGCGCGAGCGCCTCGATCGCGCCGATCGCGACGTTGGCCTGGTCCTTCTTGAGACCGGCTTCGAGAGCCAGACGCAGCGTGCTCGGGCCCGTGGCGAGAGCCGCCATCTTGAACTCGGGGACCATGCCCTCCAGTTCCTTGGCCTTCTCGTCACCTTGCGCGATGGACGTTTCGATCAGGTTGGCCTCGGCGAGGTTGGCCTGCGCCAGCGCGCTCTGCGCGTCCTTGCTGCTCGGGTCGGCCTTCACGCCATCGAGGGCGGAGGACTTCGCCAATTCGGCCGCGTAGACCAGTGCCGGCACGTCCCGCGCGACGAGCGTGTCGTCGGTGAGCGACCAGACGACTTCGCTGAACGCGCCCGGCGCAACGCCACCCTGCAGGTAAGCTGCCGACGCACCGACGTAGAGTTCGACCGCGCTGCCACGGACGCTCCGCTTGGTCAGGAAGGAACGGGCAACCGTGCGCACGCTCTCCTGGTCATCGGATTGCGCGAGCATCGCCATCGCCGGCGCGGCGCGATCGTCACCGATGTGAACGAGCGCCGAGGCCGCATTGAGGCGCGCCGTCGCGTTGCTGCTCTTGCACAGTTCGATCAGCGGCAGAACCGTCGAACGGCCGATCTGAATCAGGGCCGCGATGCCATTGACCTGGCCGTCGGCGTCATCTGGATTGCCAAGCCGTGAGGCGATGGCCGCGACCGCGAACTCGCCGTGGTCGGCTGAGAGTTTGAGGATCGCATTGCGACGGTCGTCGTAGCTGCTGTCCGCCGCACAGGCGGTCGCGGCCAATGCCTCGATCGCCGCGGCGTCGCGCGAGCGTTCCTTCTTCTCGAGCTTGGCGCGCTCGAGGATCGACTGCGCGATCTGCTGGATTTCACCCTGCTGGCTCAGCAGCAAGAACCACTCGTCTTGCGTGATCGAGCGGTAATAGGACATCGCCTGCTCGTTGGAGGGATCCTCCTTGAGGACCTCGCGGAACGCCTCGAGGGCCTTGGTGCGGTCCTCGGCGGTGCCGAGGCGCAGCAACTTCACGCCTTCTTGGAACTTGGAGTCCTGCGCAGTCGTCGCACCGGCGACGACGAGCGCGACTGCGGAAGCGAGCAGGGACTTGGTCAACGAGCTGGCCATGAATCGTGGCTCCTTTCGATGCACTACGGCTTGAGGGGTCTCGGGCTGAGAGGAAGTTGACGTCTTTGTTCCATGCGGCCTGGAGGGCAAACCAGGACGAGTCCGCATCGGAACCGTACGCCACCCCTCAGTTGGAAGGGGTTGGGCCATGCTAGGTTCGGTCGCGATGCCGTCAAGGGCACGCCTCTTGGGCACATGGGAACGCAGGAGCATACCCCCTGCTTGCGGGCGAGGACGGCAGCCAGCAGCGGGCGTGGCATCCGCGGGACTTCGTCGCATGCGCCCGCCAGTGGCATCGGGAGGTGCGCGACCTATTCCCTTCCGCCGTTCCGAAGCAAAGCGAGGCCGCCGCTGGCAGGCGAGAAGGCGGGGCCGACGAGCTAGATTCTTCGCCATGACGCAGGCGCCCCCCACCGTGTTGATCGTGGACGACCAGCGGGCGATTCGCGAAGAACTCGCCTTCGCGCTTGGCTACCACGGGTTTGCGACGCGCGAGGCAGCGGACGGAGTCGCTGGCCTGCAGGCCGCTCTTTGCCCCGAAGTCGCCTGCGTGCTGCTCGACGTGAAGATGCCAGGCCTCGACGGCCTCGAGGTCCTCGCGCGACTCGCAGAACAACGGCCCGAGGTGCCGGTCATCGTGATCTCAGGCCATGGCGACATCGACACCGCGGTGCTCGCGGTGAAGAAGGGCGCCTACGACTTCTTGCAGAAGCCATTCGGCAGCGACCGCGTGCTCGTCTCGGTCAAGAACGCGCTCGCCGCCGCGCAACTCGCGACCGAGAACACCGAGCTCAAGCGCGAACTCGACCGCGACTCACAGTTGCTCGGGCGCAGCGAAGCGATGCAGCAAGTCCG
>SXPK01000172.1 GCA_005776365.1 Planctomycetia bacterium | reverse complement strand
CTTGTCGCCGTAGCGCAGTTCGACGGCTTCGTGCGCGCCGGTCGACGCGCCGCTCGGAACGATCGCGCGGCCCGTTGCGCCGCTCTCGAGAGCGACTTCGACTTCGATGGTGGGGTTGCCGCGTGAGTCGAGGACTTCGCGGCCGAGGACGGAGACGATGGAGCTCATATTCGGATTCGGTTGCGGTTGCAGGTCTGGCTCAACGAGCCACGGCGGTGCGGTTCTTGAACAACACGACGAACATCAACAGGATCGCGGCGGCGAACAGGCATGGTTGCAGCCAGATCGCGTGCCAGTCGGGCGTGCCGCCTTCGGCAGTGTTGTCGGTCACGATGGTCGTCATCACCTGGGCGCCGATCAACATGCCCAGGCCCTGCGTGACGAGCACGAGGAAGCTCTGCGCCTGGCCGCGAATCTCGGGCCTCGCGCGCTGGTCGACGTAGATCTGGCCCGTCACGAAGAAGAAGTCGTAGCAGATGCCGTGGAGCAGGATGCCGCAAAGGACCATCCAACTGACCGGCGCTGCGTTGCCCGCCGCGAAATGGAAGAGCGCGTAGCGCACGACCCACGCGAGCATGCCGACTGCCAGCATCCACCGCACACCGAGCCGGGCGAAGCACAGCGGCATCACCAGCATGAACAGCACTTCGGCCCACTGTCCGAAGGTCATGTAGAAGCCGGGGTTCTCGAACGCGGACGCCGCGAACTGACTGCCGAAGCTGTAATAGCCCGCGAGCGGGATGCAGATGAGGAAGGAGCAGAGCAAGAACACCGAGAACGAGCTGTCCTTGAGCAGCGCGACGGCGCCAAGACCTAGCGCGTCGAAAAGCCCCAGCTGTTTGCCGGCTGCTGGCGGCGGCGTGCTCGGCAGGATCCAACTCAGCACCGCCATCGCCAGCGAGGAGTAGCCGGCCACCAGGAACATCACGGGTTTGGTGTCCGCTTCCATCCCCTTGCTCACGAGCGTGACGGCGGCGATCCAACCAAGAGTGCCGAACACTCGCGCCAGCGGGAACTGCGTCTGCGGGTTCTGGATGTGCGTGAAGACGACGGTGTTCGACAGGCCGAGCGTCGGCATGTAGCACAGCATGTAGGCGAGCACATACCACTCGAACAACCCCGCGTCCTTCGCCTCGATCGCGCCCGGGATGAAGTTGAGCATCAGCAAAGCGCCGAGCAGGTGCATGACGGCGAGCACGCGCTGGCTTTGGAAGAACCGGTCTGCGATCAGGCCGAGGAAGAGCGGCGAGATCAACGCCGCGATCGGGCCAGCGGAGTAGACCCAACCTGTCGTCGACTGCGGCCAACCCCACGAAGGCACGAAGGTCCCAGCAGTCACGTACCAACTCCCCCAGACGAAGAACTGGAGGAACATCATCGCGCACAGCAACGGGAACTTCGGCATGGCGGGGGATTCTGGCTCGTGGCGAGGGCTGCGCAAGCAACGAGACCGAATGCTCGCGCGGTGGTCGCGGGCCTTGGCAAACGAGCATCGAGCGGGTGGCCAGCCGCAGGTTGGTCAACGCAAGCCGCGAGCGACCTCGGCAGCCGGGCCGAGGTCGGCTCCTAGCGACCCGCGAAAGCACCATGGCTTCGACTCCCTTGGCACTCTTCGAACGCACGTCTGCAAGGAGGACCCAGGTGCAGAAAGCGCTCGTCGTCGTGCGGCTAGACTGCGTCGCGATGCCAAGTCTCCACTTGCCTCGTCCGCTGGCCGCTCTGCTGGCGCTGCTGCTCGCTTTGCCTGGTTGCGCAGGGACGCCGCCGCTTTCGATCCCTGCGGGCGAAGATCCGTTGCAGTGGCAGTGGGACATCGACTTGCTCGCCGCGCAGTCGGTGCCAGCGTCCTCGCCGGTCGTGTTCGTCGGCTCCTCCAGCATCAAGGGCTGGACTTCGCTCGCCGCGGACATGGCGCCGATCCCCGTGCTCAACTGCGGGTTCGGCGGATCGCGCATCTTCGACACCACGTGGCATCTCGATCGCATCGTGACGCCGTTTGCGCCGCGCGCGGTGGTCGTGTTTGCCGGCACCAACGACATCGCCGGCGAGTCGCCGCGTTCTGCTGCCTACGTCGAGGAGCGGTTCGTCGAACTGGTCACGCGCTTGCGCGCGCTCGGCTGCGAGGCGCCGCTGCTCTATCTCGCGATCACCATGGCGCCTAGTCGCGAGCAGCACGTCGAGATCGTGCGTGAGGCGAATGCGCGCATCGCGGCGCGTGCGGCGACGATGCGGGGAGTGAGCTTCGTCGATGCGTCGGCGTCGTTCGTCGATGCCAGCGGGCGGCCCGATCCAAAGTGGTTCTTGCAAGACCGGCTGCACCTCGGATCCGCTGGCTACGCCGAGTGGACTCGGGTCGTGCGGCCGGCGCTGGAGCGTGTGCTCGAGGGTCGCTGAGTCCCGCGCCTGTTCGTCAGGCGAAGTAACTGCCGAACCGATTGGCGAGGAAGTCCGGGTAGCTGACTTGCTCCATGCGCACGAGGCCCGAGGTCGGCAGCTTGCCTTCGCGCATCAGGTCGACGACGCCGCAGACGCCGGCGGCGGTCGTGATCTGGATGCCGCTCCAATCCTGGCCGTCGATCGTCTTGTGGTAGATCGTGCGCGCGTAGGTCGCTTCGGTGAATCGGCCCTTCATCGTGCCGGTTGCGCTGACGAACACGACGATCTGGTCCTGGTTCGTCGTCGGCAGCGCGCGTTCGAAGATTCTGGCGAGTTCGGCTTGGTGGTCGCGCATGCCAAGGTCCTGCAACAGCAGCTTCATCAGCTCGCAGTGGCCCGGGTAGCGAATCGTCTTGTAGTTGACGTTGCGCACCTTGCCGAGCAGCGAGAAGGCCAGCGTGCCGAGTCCACCGGACGTGTTGAACGCCTCGTATTCGACGCCGTCGATCGTCAGCCGCTCGAGGTCCTGCAGCGGCTGCACGAACTGGAGTTCGTTGTCGAGCAACGCCTCGCAAGGGTTGCAGTATTCGTTGATCAGGCCTTCCGTGCTCCAAGTCAGGTTGTACTTGAGCCGATTGCTCGGGTAGCGCGGCAGCGCGCCGACGCGCAGGTGAAGGTCCTGCACCTCCGTCATCTCGCGGATCAGATGGTTGGCGACGATCGTGATGAAGCCGGGCGCAAGTCCGCATTGCGGCGCGAACGCGGTCTTGCTGCCTTCCGCGAGCTGCTTGACCCTCTGGGTCACTTCGACGTCTTCCGTGAGGTCGAAGTAGTGGACGCCGTTGGCCTTCGCCCGCTCGGCGATCAGCGGGTTGCAGTGGTAGGGAGCGCACGAGACGACACCCCAGAGGCCCTTCAAGAACTGGTCGAGGCTCTTCTGGTCGCCGAAGTCGACGACTTGCGCCTGCATGTCCCGGTAGCGGCCGCCCATCGCGTCGACCGCGCCCTTGGCCACGTCGCCGATGCGGACCTGGTAGAGGCCCGACGTCGAGAGCAGGTGGCAGACCATGCGCCCGATCTTGCCGGCGCCGAGGATTCCAATGGGGGTCGTCATGAAGGATGGGGGCAGTTTGGGGGCGAGGATTCTTCTGTCCGACCCGGCCGGCGGCAAGCCCGGGGGTGACTTCCGCAGACCCGTATGGCGCAAGGGCTTGCGGCCGACTCTCGCGACCATCCGGTCGGCCCCGACGTCGCCGACACAAAAGCCGGCACGCCGTGCGCGCCTTATGCCCCGTGCCTACCTCTCGATGAGAACGCAGCGCGCCGCGCCCAACCGACGAGCGTGGGCACGGTGAATGGACACGTCGGGGGTCCACAGCGAGACCTGGTTCACGCACGGCAGGCACAGTGCCGTTGCCTCGTCGGGCTCGGATCGCAGTTGCGGCGCGAAGCTCTCGCCGGCGTAGCGGGCGACGGTCGAGATGCGCACGTGCTGGACTGCGCCGTGGAGGAAGGACTCGGGCGCGTCCTTCGCAGTCGGATCCGCGCCGATGAAGAGCGCCAGCTCGTTGGTCGCCCTTGCGCCTTTGCCGGACTTCTTGGCCACGAGCTGACCGTCGACATAGAGGCGGACTTCGCGTTCGTCGTAGACGCCCGCGAGGTGACGCCACTGCCGTTCGCCATCGAGCGCCGTGGGCGCGGTCGCAGAAACGTAGGCCTTGCCGAGCCGGATCGAGAAGTGGGGCTTGCCGTCGTTGCAGTAGAGGCCGAACTCGCTGCTCTGCGCCTTCGACACGATGGCGCGTCGGCCCTTCATGTCGTCGATGCGAACCCACGCTTCGACGGTCAATGGGCCTTGCGGCAGGCGCAGCATGTCGTGCTCGACGCGAAGGCACGTGCCAGCGCTGCCGTCGAGCACGAGGCTGCCTCTCGAGCCTGCGGCTGGCGGCGGCAGGTCCCCTGGCGACAGTGCGAGTTCGCGCACGAGTTCTGGCAACGCGATGCGCAGTCCGCCGGTGAGGTATTGCGTCTGGATGCGGATCCGAGGCATCGAGGGCGCGGTTTCTGCGGCGGCGCGCCTTGCCGCGATCTTGACGCTGGCGCTGCCCAATGCCGCAATCTGCACGTGCGCGTGGTCCTGGCCGAATTGCCAGGTCTCGTCGCCTTCTGGCAGCACCGTGAGTTCGATCGGTTGCGCCACCGGGTTGTCGAAGTCGATGACGAGTTCGCCCAGCGCGCTCCCGTCCTCGGCGAAGGCGATGCCGCGCGCGTTCTTGTGCCGGAGTTGTGTGTGCAGGCGTTCGACGTCATCGCTCATCGCGCCCGTGATCGCCTTCGGGTCCATGACGGTTCCGACCGGCAGCGCCGCCAACTGGATGCCGCCGTCGCGAACAGTGACGACGTGGAACTCGTGCAAGAAGCCAACGCCCGGCAGGTCGAGGTCGAGGAATGCGCCGACCGAGGCAATCGTGAAGTACTGGATGCCGTCGCGCACGCCGTCAAAGCGCATGCGGTGGATGTGGCCGCCGAAGACGGCGGTGACGTTCTTGGCGGCGACGAGCGCCAAATGCACGCGGTCCCAGTCAGCGCCTGGGTAACGCCCTTGCAGCCAACGCGGGTGGTGCAAGAACACGAACACGTGCCGCTTGTCTTGGTGTCGTTCGAGCGTCGCTTGCAGCCACGCGAACTGCGCGTCCGACATGCGCTGGCAACCGGGGTCGGTGAAGTCCTTCTTGCCGGTCGCTGGATCGCCTTCGTCGCTGTAGAGCGAGACGAAGAGGCAGTGCTTGTGCTCGACCGCGTACCAGAGCGGGCCGAAGTGCGTCTCGAAGTCCTTCTCGTGCTCGCCTTGCGGCTTGTCCTTGCCGCGCCAGTAGACGTCGTGGTTGCCCGCGACCGGGAACCACGGCATCCGCAACTGCGCCATCGCGTTCTTGAACTCGGAAGCCTGCTCGAGCCAGGCGGGCTGCTCGTTGTAGCCGTTGACGAGGTCGCCGACCGTGAACACGAGGTCCGGGTCGAGCAGGTTGGTGTCACGCACGGCCTGCTTCAGCACCTCGATGCCTTCTTTGGGACCGCCGGTCCGGTCGCAAAAGACGACAAAGCCAAACGCGTCATCCTCCTTGGGCAGACGCAGCAGTTGCTTGCCGTCGCGGTTCGTATGGATGCGTTCGTGCGCGGCGGTTGCAGCAGCAGCGGTCGACTCCGGCTGCTGAAGCTGCCGGCTGTCAGGCGCGGAGCAGGCCGCGCCTAGCGCAGCGACAGCAGGGAGCAGAATGCGGAGCGGGCGGCGCGTCATGCGCAGCAGGCAATCCGCGCTGCGCTGCTTCGGCAAGGGCCGACGCGAGACTTCATGCGGCCTCGCGGCTCAGTGGTGGTGGCCGCCCGGGCCGTGCACGTGGCCGTGTGACAGTTCTTCCTTCGTTGCGGCGCGCATCGACACGACCTCGATCGAGAAGTTGAGGCGCTGGCCGGCGAGCGGATGGTTGGTCGTGATCGTGACCTGCTTCTTTTGCGCGTCGACCGCCTTCACCCACAGTGGGATCGGGTTGCCCTTGTCGTCCTCGCTGTGAAAGCCCATGCCCGGCTGGATGTCGACATCCGGCGGGAACGCTGTGCGTGGCAGCGTCTGTTCGCCTTGTGGGTCGTATTCACCGTAGCCCTCGGCTGGCGGCACCGCGGCTTCGAACTTCTCGCCGGGCTTCTTGCCTGCGAGCTGTCGTTCGAGGCCGGGCACGAGGTTGCCGTGCCCGTGCAGATAGACCAACGCATCGCCGCCGAACGAAGAGTCGGCAATCGATCCGTCGTCCAGAGTGAGCTTGTAGTGAATGGAGACGACTGAGTTCTTGACGATCGTGGACATGATCTGGGGCGCAGACTCTAGGCAGCAGCTTTCGAGTCGCCATCGTCGCGGCGGGAAAGTGGTCAGGTGGATGGTTCCCATCGTCCGCTCGGTACGGGAGCATGCCGCCGCCCGCCGTGGACCGCCCGGACGCGCAGGTTGCGCGTCGGGCTTCTGGCCCTGCAGCGGCGCGCGCATTCATTCCGCCATGGGCCGTCACGACATCAGCAGCGCCTTCAGCGACGAACAGCTCCGCGCCTTCATGAAGGCGATCCTCGCCGACGTGCACGCGCTGCAGCGCATGCTCGACGAGGACCGGATCGAGACCGGCGTCCGCCGCATCGGCGCCGAGCAGGAGATGTTCTTGATCGACAAGTCCGGGCGCGCGTGGTGCGGCGCGGACGAGATGATGCGGAAGCTCGCGGGCAACAAGCAGTTCACCTACGAACTGGCGCGCTTCAATCTCGAGTGCAACCTGAGTCCGCAGACCTATGGCGGCAACTGCCTGTCGGCTATGGAGCGCGAGCTGAACGGCTTGCTCGACACGGCGCGGCGAACCGCGACCGAGCTGGGTGGCGACATCGTGCTCACCGGCATCCTGCCGACGCTTCGTCGCTCCGATCTGAACATCGAATCGATGGTGCAGAACCCACGGTTCCTCGCGCTCAACGATGCGTTGACGCAACTGCGCGGCGGTGAGTTCCAGTTCCGCATCAAGGGCGTGGACGAGTTCGAGATGACGCACGACAACGTCATGCTCGAATCGTGCAACACGAGCTTCCAGGTCCATTTCCAGGCGGGACCGAGCGAGTTCGCAGAACTCTACAACTGTGCGCAGGCGATCACCGCGCCGGTGCTCGCGACGGCCACCAATTCGCCGATCCTGCTCGGACGCCGACTGTGGCGTGAGACGCGCGTCGCGCTGTTCCAGCAATCGGTCGACGGCCGCTCGGCGGTGCACCAACTGCGCGGACGTCGGCCGCGAGTCGACTTCGGCGACGGCTGGATGCGCTCGTCGGTGATCGAGATCTTCCGCGAGGACATCGCGCGGTTCCGGCTGCTGCTCGCCACCGAGCTCGACGAGGATCCGATGAAGGTGCTCGATCGAGGCGGCGTGCCAAACCTGACGGCGCTGCGCCTGCACAACGGCACGGTCTACCGCTGGAACCGCGCGTGCTACGGCATCAGCGAAGGCAAGCCGCACTTGCGTATCGAAGCGCGCGCCTTTCCGTCGGGGCCGAGCGTGCTCGACGAGATGGCGACGGCAGCGTTCTTCTTCGGCCTGATGTCGTCGGTGAGTCGCGAGGTGCAGGACGTCCAGCGGGTGATGCGTTTTGACGACGCGCGCGCCAACTTCATCGCTGCGGCGCGGCTAGGACTGCAAGCCAACCTGACGTGGTTCCACGGCAAGGAGTATCCGGCGCCCGTCCTGATCGAGGAGGTGCTGCTGCCGCTCGCGCGCGAGGGCCTCAAGAGCGCGAACGTCGACTCGGCGGACATCGACCGTTACCTCGGCGTCGTGCACGAGCGCGTGAAGCGCAACCGCACCGGCGCACGCTGGTCGCTCGACTCGCTGTCCGCCATGGGCGAGAAGGGCACCAAGGACCAGCGCATGTGCGCCATCGTTCGCTCGGCCGCGTCGCGCCAGCGCGGCGGCGATCCGGTGCACCTGTGGGAACTCGCCGACATCGCCGAGTTCGAGGGTTGGCGCGAGAGCTACTTGCAGGTCGGCCAGTTCATGACGACGGACCTGTTCACCGTGCACCCAGAAGACGTCGTTGATCTGGCTGCGAGCCTGATGGACTGGCGCCACATCCGCCACGTCCCGGTCGAAGACAACGATGGCAAGCTCGTCGGCCTCGTCTCGCATCGTTCGCTGTTGCGCCTCGTCGGGCAGGGGATGAAGGGCAAGGAGCAGCCGCCCGTGGCGGTCAAGGACATCATGAAACTCGATCCGGTGTGCGTGACGCCGGGCACGGCAACGCTCGATGCCATCGAGTTGATGCGCAAGCACAGAGTCGGCTGCCTGCCGGTGGTCGAAGACAATCGCCTCGTAGGCATCATCTCGGAACGCGACTTGATCCGCGTCGCCGCCATGTTGTTCGAGAAGCATCTGCGCGAGAACCAGGCTGAATGAACATGACTCGGACAGAGACGCCTGCCATCCGCCGTGAGCTCGGCGTGTGGGACTGCGGCGCCGCGGGTCCGACCTTGTGCGTGCTCGCCGGTATCCACGGCAACGAGCCGGCGGGTGTGCAGGCGGTCTTGCGCGTGCTCGAAAGATTGCGGGATCAGGCGGTCCCCTTGGTCGGTCGCGTCGTCGCGTTCGGCGGCAACCTGTCGGCGCTGGCGAGAGGCGTGCGATTCTTGCAGCGCGACCTCAATCGGCAGTGGGGCGAGCCGCACATCGTTCGGATGCTCGAGCGCGATCCGACCGAAGATGGCGACGAGGATTACGAGCAGCGAGCGCTGCTCGCTGCGTTCGAACGAGTGATCCAGACTGCGCGCGGCCCCGTGGTGTTCGTCGACTTGCACACGAGCTCCGCCGACGGGCCGCCATTCCTGTGTCTGGCCGACACGATCGACAACCGCCGGGTCGCGCTGTCGACGGGCGTGCCGCTCATCCTCGGCATCGAAGAAACGATCGATGGCGCCTCACTCGAGTGGTGGAGCCAACGCGGCGTCGTCAACTTTGCGGTCGAAGGCGGTCGGCATCAGCACCCGGAGACGGTGGGCAATCACGAGGCCGTGTTGTGGCTCCTGTTGGACAGCCTCGGCATGGCGCCAAAGGGGAAGCTCGACCTTCGCCCGTTCCGCGAGCAGATCGAGCGTTCGACTCGTGGTCAGCCGTCCGTGGTCGAGATCGTGCATCGCCACGCCATCAGCGAGCAGGACCGCTACGTCACCAAGCCTGGCTATAAGAACTTCGACTTCGTGCGTCGCGGCCAGCAGATCGGCACCGACGCGCGCGGTCCGGTGAACGCGCCATACGACTGTCGCGTCATGCTCCCGCTCTACCAGGCGCTGGGCGACGACGCGTTTTTTCTGGCGCGCGACATCAACCCGTTCTGGCTGACCGTTGCGCGGCTGCTGCGGTGGCTGCGCTTGCATCGCCTCGTAGGTTGGATGCCCGGTGTTCGTCACGACCCCGACGACATGCACACGATCCTCGTCGACCCGCGCATCGCGCGCTGGTTCGTGACGGAGGTCTTTCACTTGCTCGGTTTCCGCAAGGAGCGCAAGCGGGGCAAGCTGCTCGCGTTCACGCGTCGCTGGTCGCGGCGTGAGAATGCTCGGCTCGCGCGCTGAGCGAGGCGCGATGCCGCGTCAGTGGTGGAAGCCGTAGTAGGCGCGGTTGGTCACGGGTGGGCAAAGTTCGGGCGGCAGCAGCAGCGTGCGCGCAGCCCAAATCTCGGGGAACACACGGTACTTCAGCGCCGTCGCGTCGAGGTAGGCCACGCCGTCGCTGCCGCCGGTGCCGACCCGGCGGCCGATCACGCGCTCCACCATGCGCGCGTGGCGCTGGCGGAAGACCAGCATGCTCTGTTCGCATTCGATCAGCGTGTCGATGACCTGGCCAGGCCAGCTGAGCAACGGCAGGCTGCGGTAGCTGTCGACGAACAGGATCGCTGCGCGCAGTCGCATCGTCGCTGGCCGCTGCGTTTCGTCGACGTCAAGCGCGAGCAGGTGGGTTCTTGCCGAAGCGAACTGCGCGTCGTAGCGAGCGCGGAGCTTCTGCTCGTTCTCGCCGGTCGAGGCTTGCAGCGAGATCGCGTAGGTGCAGGCATCGGCGAGCAATCGCTCGTGGCCCTTCAGATAGTGCGCGACGAAGCTCGCCACGACCGCGGCGTCGCCCGCGTCGCCCGGCGAACTGCCATCGATCGGCGTGCGCGACAGCCAGCTCAGCACGGCTTCCTTGAGCGTCGGCTTGTCCCGCTCGCGCGCTTCTACGCGCAGGAGCGCCGGGGATGACGTAGCGCCGGGGCCCTTCAGCGCGGTCTTGTAGGAATACTCCTGGCCTAGCGCGATCCGATCCCGGTCATCGAGGCCCATCAGGATCTCGATCTCGCGCAGCTGCGCCGACTGGAAGCCAGAAGCTGGGTAGAGCTTGTCGCGGAACAACAGGTAGTCCTGCGTCCGCATCGTTTCCATCAACTCGAAGTGCGTCGCTGCGAGGCCGAAGACAATTGTCACGCGGCGCAATGCGGCGACCGCAATCGCGAGGTCCGACTCCGGCACTGGCACGCGCGCGAACAGCCGGCGCGCGGTCGCGAGTTCGCGCAGCACGAGCTTGAACCACAACTCGTCGATCTGATGCACGACGATGAACCGGACTTCGTCGTTCGAGAGGTGCTCGTCGCCGCCGTCGCGGCCACCCTGCAGCGACAACAGGTCCTCGACGCGGATGTAGTCCCAGTAGGTGGTTGGACTCGGCTTGGCCGTCGGCTCTTGCTCCATGGAGATCGGAGACTAGCCCGCGTGCCGCGTTGACGCACTGTCGCGGCCCCTGCCGGTGTTCGGCGCGTAGCTCGGCTGAACGCGCAGCGCGTGTCGGCAGACTGCCGCGGCGCGTCACATTGCGATGTCGAAGTCCATCACCAGCACGTCCTGGCCGGAGCCGACGGTCAGCGGGCGCTCGGTCTCCTTCATCTGCTTGAAGCGGCCGAACACGTCATCGTTCCCGGCTTCCTTGAAGGCGTGGATCTTGTAAGTCCCGGGCGGGACGCGTTTGGTGAAGCGGTAACGGCCTTCGCCATCGGAGATGGCGGTCGCCGTGAACATCGGGCCGCCGACTGGCTTGCCCTGCGCGTCCAACTCCGGCCGGTAGCCCGTGGGCGGGCCGATCATGACCTTGACCTGGCCGGTGCCGCGGCCGCCGACCCGACACATGCCCTCGACGATCGTTCCGCGGCGCAATCGGATGACCCCGACGTCGCGTTCTTCGCCTTCGTTGGCAACGCCGATGTCCATCGACGTGCCCTCGCAGTAGTCGGCGTGCGAGACGCGCAGCATGTAGTCGGCGAAGGCGAGGCGGGTCAGGCGGAAGCGGCCATCCGGTCCCGTCTTCTCCGAGCGCGTCGTGTGCTTGTCTGGCAGGAAGCTGCGGAACATCTCGAAGAACCCTGTTTCGACCGCGATGCCGCCGTTCATGTCGGTCACCACGGTGGCGCCGGCGACCGGCGCGCCGGCGTCGTCGACGACTTGACCGAGGATCGCAGCGCCGAGGGTCAGCGTCACTTCGACGGTCGGGGACTCCTTGTCGGCCGCCATCACGAAGTTCGTCGTCAGCGTCTTGGCATGCTCGTTGTCCATGATCTGGAACACGAACTCACCGTTCGGAACGTTGCGGATGTTGGCGTAGTCGCCGTCGTAATCGCCCGGCGTGATCCTCACGTCACGGAACTCCGGCACCTTGCCGATGCTGCTCGGGTTGTTGGCGAAGTAGCGCTTGAGGCCGACCGTGAAGTTCTTGATCGCTTGGCCCTTCGAACTGAACACGCGCAGTCGCACGCGGCCGCGCTGCTCCATGACGATGCGGACGTCATCCGCGCCGGCGAACACCGGCTTCTCGACCACGTCCTCGTAGTTTGGCGCCGAGACCAAGATCTGGTAGGGACCCGCGCGCAAGATCGGCAGCGCAAAGTGTCCGTCGGATCCCGACGCGGCTTGCCCGGACTGTGGTTGCTTGGCGCTCTGCGCGGTCGCGAGCACCGTGGCACCGCCGACCGGCCTTCCTTGTCCATCGACGACGATGCCCGAGATCGGCAGGCCGCGCGAAAGCTCGATCGTGAAGTCGTTGGGCGCGTTGTCTTTGATCTGCTGGTTCTGCAGTTCGAAGAACGCGTAGTCACTCGATTCTGCGCCGAGGTTGATCGTGCCGCCGCGCGGCGCGTTGGTGTAGCGGAAGAACCCGTTGCTGTCCGTCACGGCGAGGATCCCGCGCTCGCGGCCCGGCGTCGGCAGCATCTGGTGCGCCATGCCGGGGATGGTCAGGTAGACGCGCGCCTCGGGGAGGCCGAACTTGCCATCCTCGTCGAGCACACGGCCTTGCACGATGGATCCCGTGGTCAGCTCGAGGTCGCCAGCGTCGTACCAATCCTCGCTGCGGACCTTGATCGACTTGTGCTGGATCTCGGGGTGTTCGTCGCTGACGACCCGGAGGTCGAAGGTATCGCCAGCCTTTTCCATGCCGATGGCGAACGCGCCTTGCTCGTCGGTGCGAACGTGCGCGATGGGCTCGGTCTTCTGGCCGCGTCGGTGCGCGAGATAGAGCGCGAGCGGGTCCGACGTCGAGCCTCGGAGCAAGAACACGTCCGTCTCCGGCGCCGGTTGGCCGCCGGGGAGCACGACGCGGCCGCGGATGCCTTGTGCAGCGTCGGTGTGCACGGACGTCGCGACCTTGACCTCGACGCGCTTTGGATCCTGCGGCGCGGTGGTCGGCGTCTCGTTGGTGGCGACCGCTGGCGTCTCCGAGTGCGGCTTCTGCGTCTCCGACGGTTGCTCGATCTTTGGCTCCGGTCCGTCGATCGGGATATCGACGTCGCCGCCGCTCATTGCAAACCAGGCGGCGGCGCCGATGCCGGCGACGAGCAGGACGGGCAATAAAAGCTTGGCGGCGTTCAAGGCGATCTCGGTGGTTGGGGTTTCGTTGAGAGGAGCGTTCAGCCGTCGATGCGCAACTCGACTTCTGCCGATTCCTGGCCGGGGCGGATCTCGAGCAACACAGCGGACTTCTTCATCTGGAGGATCTTCTGGAAGGCGTCTGCTCCCGGGTCGGAACCCGACAGCGTCACCCCACGAACTTCATATGCGCCGGGCGGGATGCGACGAGGCAGCACGAACCGGCCATCTGATTTCGTAACCGCTTCGACGCGCGTCACGGAAGTTTCGTCCGTGCTTTCCCCGGTGGGGGCGGCGTTGCCGGGTTCGGTCGTCGGTTCGCTCCACTTCGGCGTCAGGACGACTTGAACCTGCTTGTCCAAGCCGCCGACCGCAAGGGCCTTGCCGGCGACGAGGCAGCCTCGCACGAGGTGGATCGGGGCGACCGTCTCGGTTCGATCCTCCGTGATTGCGATGCCGCGGCGAACAAAGTGGCAGTGCTCCGGATGCTCGATGGACAGTTGGTAGGCGGCGTGCGCGAGCGGCTGCAGTACGAAAGTGCCGTCTGCCGCGGTCGTGGCCTCGGCGCGTGTGATGCGGTCCGGGGTCATCGCCTGCAGCATGCGAAACACCGGGTTGTCCTCGGCAGCCCCGTCGGGTTCGGTCTTGATGCGCGCACCGACCACGGGCTGACCCCGCGCATCGGCCACCGATCCGCGGATCGCGCCGCCGCGCCGCAGTTGCATCGTCACTTCTTGCTGCCGCGTCGCCGGGTCGATGCGAATCGGCTCGGAGAGGGTCGCGACATGGCCTTCGGCGTCGACTTGGAACACGCTCTCGCCGTCCTCGATGCCGTCGACGAACTCGATCTCGTTGGGTGGGTCGAGCTTGACGATGCGGTCCGGCACATCGCGCACGATCGCGATCTGTCCGCCGCCGGACGGAAACCAACGGCGGAGCGAGAGCCGGTAGTTGCGCAACACCAAGCCGCGATGGTCGAGCACCCGCACGCCCGCGCGTCCACGCGGCGACAGCTCGATCCGAAGGTCGGCGGCTCCGGCTGCGACGTCGTCGCGCGCGAAGTTCTGGAAACCCTCGGCCTCGACCTGCAGCAGGTGCAGGCCCTCGCGCAGTCCGTGCACGGCGAAGGTCCCGTCGCGGTCGACCGCGCCAAAGAACGGTGGTTCTGCGGCTTTGGGGAATGCGGTGATTTTCACCTGCCCGAAGGGTCGGCCGCCGGTGTCGATGCGGCCTTGGATCGACAGCCCGCGGGGCAGCGCGAAGTCCTGTTCTAACGAGGAGCGACCCGTCAACGTGACTTCGTCGCGGATCTGCCGACCAAAGCCCGGCGCGGCCGCGACGAGGCGAAACATGCCTTTCTGCGGCGCGTGGCGGATCTCGTAGCGTCCGTCGGGGCCGACCGCGCCGGTGCGACCTTCGCTCCATGCGGACACGTGAGCAGGGCCTTGGTCGAGGAATGGATTGCCGCTCGTCAAGGTGACGGTTGCGCCTGGCGCCGGCAGATCGGTGCCCGCGACCGTCACCCGACCATGGATCGTGCAGCCGGCAACGAGCGTGATGTCGCCGATGTCGACCCACTGCGAGCGGCCGATCGCGACGTCACCGAATGCCTCGGCGGCGTAGCCTTCGGCGAACAAGCACAACTGCAGTTTGCGCTCCGTCGGCGCACGCAGCCCAAGCGCAAAGGCGCCGTCGTCGCCGGTTCGGCATGCGCACAGCGCGAGTTCTGGGATTTCTTGCGCGCGAGCCAAGAACTTGCCGAGCGGGTCGTTGCTGACGCTGTCGAGCATGGCGACGTGCACCAGCGGCAGCGGACGGCCGCGTTCATCGACGACGCGGCCGCGCACGCCCTGACCGGCGTCGGCCTCGGCGCGCGTCGTTTCTGCCGCGATGCGTTGTGGCTCAGGCCCAGCCGCGATGCGCGCATCGCTCGCGTCAGGTTGCGAGCCTGCGGCCGCCTCCGTCGTTGCCCCCGACTGTGGCGAAGGGACCGTCGCATCGGGAGGCGCAGTGCCGCCCCAGAGGAGCGCGAGCGCCGCTGCGGCGAGCAGCAGCGCAACGGCGAGGGTGCGGATCAGGGCAGTACGGCGCATGAATGCGGCATGGACGAGCAAAGGCGCGCAGATCTTCGCCGTCTCCCAAGCATTCTCGCAACCGTCGATTTCGGCGCAGCGCGATCTTGCCTCAGCAAAGCGCGACGCAGAGTCGGCTCGGCCCGTGCACGCCGACCACCAGTTGCAATTCGATGTCCGCGGTGCGCGAAGGGCCAGTCACCAGCGTCAGCGCATGCGGGAGCCCTGCCTTTGCGGTCGCGGCAAAGAGGTCGTCGAGCGATGCGAGCATGTGGTTTTTGCGCAGCACGGCGATGTGAAGTGGCGGCAGCAGCGAGACCCGCCGTGCGCGCGCCGCGACGTCGTCGAGCGCGATGGTGCCGGTCTCGGCGATGCCCCATTGGGCTGCCGTCACGCCCGCATCGGCGCGCGCGAGTTCTTCGGTGGGAGCAGAGGCTGACAGAGTCGTGAAGCCGCGACGGCGAAGTTCCTCGCCAAGCCGCCTCATCTCGTCGCCGCCGCCGAGCGCGACCGTCTTCGCGCCGGCGCGCGACAGGCACTCGACGATCGTGTCATCGAGCCCCGCGGCCTCGGTCTGCAGGACTTCGCCTGCGACCGCGAGCAATCGTTCGACAAAGCGAGCCAGGAGGTCGCCGTCGATGTTGTGGCGCGCTGCGCTTCTCGACTGCAACGCGGCAGGCCGCGTGCCGAGCGCGTCGCGCACGCGCTGCAGGATCCGTTCGCGAGGACTGGTCACAGGCCCTCCTTCCACATCGAACGAAACGAGCGAGATGCGAGGCGCGGCGCAGTGCGACCGCGAGTCCATCGCGACAGCGGCGGGAGGCGACGCAAGACCGGCGACAACCAGCGATCGAGGCAGCGGGCGACGAAGGTCGCGGCGGCGTAGCGGAAGGGGCCGCGCATCGCGAAGGCCCACGCGGCGAAGACCGCTGCCTCGAGCCGCGAACGCGCGGCGGGAGCACGTCCAGGGCCACCTTCTTTGAGGTCCTTGCGCAGGCGCAGCAACAAAGTGGGGATGTCGATCTTCACCGGGCACACGTCGCGACACGCGCCACACAGCGAACTCGCGAACGGCAGTTCGCGCGCTTTGTGCAGGTCCTGCAACTGCGGCGTGATGACGGCACCGATCGGGCCGGGGGAGACGGAGCCGTAGGCGTGGCCGCCGACCTGTTGGTAGACGGGGCACGCGTTGAGGCAGGCGCCGCAACGGATGCAGGCGAGCGACTGGCGCAGGATCTCCTCGCGCAGCATTTTGGAGCGACCGTTGTCGAGCAGGACCACATGCAGCTCGCGCGGGCCATCGCTTTCGTCGTCGCGCTTTCTCCCGGTCAGGATCGACTGGTAGGTCGTGAGGTCCTGGCCCGTGCCCGATCGTGGCAAGAGTCGCAAGAACACCGGCAGGTCAGCCAGGCGTGGAATCACCTTCTCGATGCCGACGAAGGCGACGTGCAGGTCGGGCAGCGTCGTGCACATGCGCGCATTACCTTCGTTCTCGAGGATCAGAATCGAACCGGTTTCCGCGATGGCGAAGTTTGCGCCGCTGACGCCGACGCCGGCCTTCTGGAACTCCTCGCGCAGCGCCACGCGCGCCGCCTCGGTGAGTTCTTTGGCCGTCGCGCCGCGGTCGACTCCGGTTTTCGCGTTGAGGATCTCGCCGATCTGCGCCCTGGTCTTGTGGATCGCCGGCACGACGATGTGGAACGGCGTCTCGCCGGCGAGCTGGATGATCCACTCGCCGAGGTCGGTTTCGATCGCGGCGATGCCGGCGGCAGCCAGCGCGGCATTCAGCGAGATCTCCTCGGTGGTCATGCTCTTGCTCTTGGCGGCGCGGTCGATGCCGCGCTCTTTGCACAGCGCGATCAAGATCTGCGATGCCTGCGAGCCGTCCTCGGCCCAGTGCACGACGACGCCCTTTGCCGTTGCGTTGCGTTCGAACTCGAGAAGCAACTCGTCGAGGCGCAGCAATGAGTCGTCCTTGATCGCGCGCGCCTCGTCGCGCCAGGTCTCGAATGCGGGGGCGCGTTGTAGCGCTGAGCCGCGGCGTTCCCGGAACAAGTCGGTGGCCGCGCGCAACGCCTGACGCTGGATCGGGTCCGCGAGCGCCGCCTTCGCGTGCTCGGGAAACCCTTCCATCGGGAGGTGTTCGCCGCTCATCGTCGGGTCATCCTTGTGGCTCGCAGGCCAAGAGCAGTCGGGCCGCCGCATCCGAGTCGGCAGCGAGGAGTATCGGGTAGCGGCCGCCACGGCTGGCAGCGAAGTCGGGCGTGTCGATCATGGCGGCGTCGTTTTGCGTTTGGCGCCCGTCATCAACTCGGCGAAATGGACCGCACGCACCTTGGATCCGATCGCTGCCAGTCGCGTCTGCAGGTGCATGAGGCAACTGACGTCGCCACCCGTCACGACGTCGACGCCAGCGCGCGCGATCGACTCCAGTTTGCGATCGGCGATCGCCACCGACAACTCCGGGTGCTTGACGGCAAAGGTGCCGCCGAAGCCGCAGCAGTCGGTCGCTGCGTCGATCTCGACGAGGCAGAGCCCGTCGACGAGGCGCAGCAGGGTTCGACCTTCGTCCGCAAGGCCGAGGTCACGCAGCCCGTGACACGAGTCGTGCCAGGCGACCGAGCCGGTGAATGATCCGGGCGCGCTGCGCAGGCCGCAGCGGTGCACGAGATACCAGGACAGTTCGTGCGTCCGCATCGACAGCGCGAGCGCACGCTCGCGCCACCGTGGTTCGTCGGCGAACAAGCCGGCGTAGTGCCGGATCTGCGCGGCGCACGAACCCGATGGGAGCACGAGCGCGTCAGCCCCGCTGCGCTCGAACGATGTGATCACGTTCTTGGCGAGCGCGATGGCCTTCGACGGGTAACCGCTGTTGCACGCCGGCTGACCACAGCAGGTCTGGGCGCGGTCGAAGGTCACCGCGCAGCCGGCGTGGCGCAGCAGCTCGACTGCAGCCTTGCCGACGCTGGGCTGAATCTGGTCGACGAGGCAGGTGACGTAGAGCGCGACGTTCATGCGACGGTCATTGGCTCACGGCCTCGACGCGTTGCGTCAAGAGCGCGCGTTGCACGGCGTCGAGCGCGCGCATATCGCGCGCGGCTTGCTCGCCTGGACAAGGGAAGTCGTCGCGGTCGTCGATCCAGCGGGCGAAGCGACCGTGCAGTTCGAAGTGACGCGCGAGCGGATCCTGCGCCGCAACTCGTGGCAGCGATTGTTCTTTGCCGGCATGGGCGTAGGCGAACGAGTCGCCGAACCAAGCCTTGCGACCGAGCAACCAGATGCGATCGGGTCCGATGCGCAGTGCGCCATCTGTCCCGTGCAACGCGAACGCCGAGCCCTTGGCCGCGTGACTCGAGGAGAACGCGCAGACCGCGCCGCCGCGCAGCGTCACTGCCGCGACTGCGTTCTCGTGGGCGAGCGAGCTGATGCCGGCGGCCCCGAGCGCGACGGCCGCCACCGGCTCGCGTTCGCACAACCAGATGGCGAGATGCAACGACTCCGCAGCGAAGCACACGAGCGGCGAACTGCCGGCGCTCGCGGCGCCCGAGCACCAGGCCCCAGCGTGTTGCGGCTCGCGCAAGGCGCGATCGTCGGCGCACAGCGCTTGCACGAGGGTGGGCACGCCGAGCCAGTCGTCCGCGATCATGCGTCGCAGTTGCTCCATCGCGGGTTCGGCCTGGTCCGCGACGGCGATGCCGAGCTTGACGCCGGCGTCGTCGCACAGCCGCAGCATCTGCGCCGCTACCTTCGCATCGCCAGCCATCGGCGCGTGCAGGAGGCAATGCACGCCTTGCGCAGAAGCGGCCTCGACCTGCTGCAGCCG
This sequence comes from Planctomycetia bacterium, assembly GCA_005776365.1. Lineage (GTDB taxonomy): Bacteria > Planctomycetota > UBA1135 > UBA1135 > UBA2386 > SXPK01. The sequence goes on along the minus strand of SXPK01000172.1, from coordinate 2,317 downwards.
TTCGCCAAAGGGACCCGCCAGCACCACGAAATCGATGCCAGAGGCGAGCAGGTCCGCAAACGTTTCGCAGCGAACCAAACCGTGCTCGTTCGCGACGGCCGCGGCCGCATTCTGGTCCGGGTCGTGCGCAGCGTGCGCGATGCAGTCGCCCTGTTCGCGCGCCGAGTGGAGCGCTGCCGCGCCGCGGCGGCCGCAGCCCGAGATCCCGAAGCGCAATCTGGGAGCAGCCATGCCGTGGTCCTCTAGCGCGCCCTCGCGCGCAGCAGGTCGAGCTGCGCGTGCATCGCCGCGAGCGCCGACTCGGATCGCAGCGGGTGTTGCGACATTCGCACCGGCAAGAAGCCAGCACGCGCGAGATGGTCCACTTCGTAGGGAAGGAGGCCGCCTTCGGGGCCCACCGCGACTGCAAAGGGCGACGAGGGTGAGAGCGCGATGCTCGCCGTCGAATCGGTCGCGGACGGGTGCGCGCAAAAACGCTGCGTGGGCAAAGCGAGGAGCGGCAGTTCGTCCTCGACGAAGGGCTTGAACCGCAAGTAGCTCCGCACACGCGGCATCGTCGTGCGCCGCGCCTGCTCGAGGCCAAGTCGCAAGTGGTGACGCTGCAGCGCGAGATCCATCGCCTGGCTCTCGAGGTGACTCTTGTCGACGCGCCAGCTGCGGAAGAGCACGATCTCGGCGAAGCCGAGGGTCGCCGCCAGCTCGAGCATTCGGAGCAGGGACTTGGGCCGCGGAATCGCCAGCAGCAGCATGTCGCTGGTCGTTGGCGGCGGGTCGTTGCAGACGGCCCGGACGCGCACGGAGTCGTCGCGCACTTCGAGAACCTCGGCCTTGCCGATCGGTCCGTCGACAAGGCCGGCTTGCAGCGTTCGACCTGGCGCAACCTGCAATACCGCCCGGAGATGCTCTGCGCGCCGGTCCGTCAGGACCGCGGTGCCATCGTCAGCAACCTCGGCGGGATCAAGCAGCAGCAGATTCACGTCGCACATGGTGGCCTCTGGTGTCGGCTCGCGCCAGATCCCGTCGCCGCGCCGCATGCAGGGTGCGCCGGAGCACCGCGGGGCGTAAGAGACTGGGCCATGGCATCGAAAGGACCTCACGTCGTCCGTTGCATGGTTGCAGGAGCGGTCGCGCTGCTGCCAGTCGTCGGCTCTGCGCTGCTCGTGATCTGGACCGAAGGAACGCTCGCGGGCTCGTGGCTGGCGCGCCAACCCTTCTACTTCCCGGGCATGGGGCTGTTGGCCGCGGCCTTGGCTCTCTATCTGGTCGGGCTCGTCGTCACGACCTTCTTGGGACGGTGGTTGTGGCGCACTGTCGACCGCCTGGCTGAGCGCTTGCCACTCGTCGGGACGATGTATCAGAGCGTCAAGGAAGTGCTCGGTTACGACACGTCGCGCGAGCGGTTCTTCCAGGCGGTGGTGTTGATCGAATCGGGCGGCGGCGACCAACTCGGGCTGGTGACGGGGCAGCGCACGATCGAGGGTGTCGAGCGGTCCTTCGTCTACGTGCCCGGCACGCCCAATCCTGCCTCGGGGCGCCTGCTGCTGGTGCCGACCACCGAACTGCGGCGCGTCGACTTGCGCGCAGTGGACGCGCTGCGCTCGCTGGTCGGAATGGGCAAGTAGCGCTGGTCCTGATTCGAGTCTCGACCCGGGAAGGCCGAGACCTCGCTGGTGTCGAAGAAGTCGACGCTCGCCTTCCGCAGCGCCGCTGATGTCGCAAGGCCAGCGCTCGTGCCGATCGGCGTTCCGGCTCAATCCCGCCGCAGTCATCGGCCGATAGGAGAAGCCTCGAGGTCCGGTCCCGGACCCCTGTACGGAGGATCAGCGCGATGGTGTCGATGGAAGATCTGCTCACCGTGATGGTGCAGCGAGGCGGTTCGGACTTGCATCTCTCGGTCGGCTCAGCGCCCAAGATCCGTGTCGACGGTAGCTTGGTCGATCTCGAGTACGAGCCCTTGACGCCCGAGGTCACGAAGAAGCTGATCTACTCGGTGCTCGGCCCTGATCAGGTCGCGAAGTTCGAGAAGCATCTCGAGCTCGACTTCTCGTTCGGCGTCGCCAACATGGGCCGCTTCAGGACCAACGCGTTCATCCAGCGCGGGACGATGGCAGCGGTGCTGCGCGTCATTCCTTACGAGGTCTATGACTTCGAAGCGATCGGCCTGCCGCGCAAGGTCTGCGAGTCGATCTGTAATCTGCCGCGTGGCCTCGTGCTGTGCACTGGCACCACCGGCTCCGGCAAGTCGACGACCCTCGCCTCGATGGTGAACTACATCAACGAGTCGCGCCACGAGCACATCATCACGATCGAGGACCCG
>SXPK01000171.1 GCA_005776365.1 Planctomycetia bacterium | reverse complement strand
GTGCGGAGAGAATCGGACGCTCGTCTGGCACGGACTGCGCGCGCTCGCGCAGAGCCGCAGTCCTGGCATCCGCGCGCTGCTGGACTCCGCTGGCTTGTCCAACCGTTCGCCAGACGTCGAGGACATCGCCTTCCGCATCGCGCCGTTGATCAACGCCGCGGGTCGCGTCGGCCATGCGCTCGATGCGGCGGCGGTGCTGTGCGCGCCTGGCATCGTCGAGGCACAGGCCGCAGCCAAGGTGCTGGAACGCCACAACGAGGAACGCCGCAAGGTCGAACGCAAGCTGCATGACGAAGCGCTCGACCTCGCTGCCAAGGCAACCGGCCCCGCAGTCGTGCTCGCCGGGGACGACTGGCACCCCGGTGTTCTGGGCATCGTCGCGGCGCGAGTGGCGGAGGCGACGGGCAAACCGGCGATCCTGATCGCGTGGAAGGGCGAAGTCGGTCGCGGCAGCGGCCGTTGCCAGAACGGCCTGCACCTGCGCGACGCGCTTGCCGCGTGCGGCGAGCACCTCTCATCGCACGGCGGCCACGCCGCGGCGGTCGGCCTCGAGGTGCACCGCGATCGCTTCGCTGCCTTCTGCGAGAAGTTCCAGCAGGTCTGCGCCGACGCGAAGGGCAAGGGCGCTCCCGAGCCGTGCGACGGCCCCGCGACCTTTGCCGAGTTCGACCCGGCTGCTGTCAAGCGGCTCGAGTTGCTCGCGCCCTTTGGCATGGGCCACCGCCGCGCACGCTTTGCGACGACCAACGTGCGCATCGTCGGCTCGCCGCAGCACGACGTGCGCGGAGCCGATCTGCGCCTGCGCTTGTCGCACGACGGCTGCCTGCTGCCGGCGCGAACGCTGCGCGCAAGCTCCCGCTTCGAAGAGTTTCGTACGCGACCTGGCCCGTGGAATGTGATCGCGACGCCGCGCATCAACACCCGTGGCGAAGAAGGGCCCGTGACCCTCGAGGTCCACTCGATGACCGCGGCCGAATGATCCCGCGCAACCAAGCCATGACCGACATGCAACCCGCGAACGAAATCGCCAAGGACGCAAAGCCGCGTTCCAGGAACCCGCTGCGCCGTCTCTACGACTGGGTGCTGGGCTGGGCTGACACTCGCTACGGCACGCCGGCGCTGTTCACGATGAGCTTCGTGGAGAGCAGCTTCTTCCCGATCCCTCCCGACGTGCTGCTGGTCGCACTGTGCCTTGGCGATCGAGTGCGCTCGTTCCGCTTCGCCTTCTGGTGCTCGGTCGCGTCCGTGCTTGGTGGACTCGCGGGCTACGGCATCGGTGCGTTCTTCTGGGACCTGCAGGCGGTGCAGAACTTCTTCTTCACCTACGTCTTCTCGCAGGCGACCTTCGCCGACGTGACGAGGCTCTACGAAGAGTGGAACTTCTGGATCGTGTTCGTCGCCGCCTTCACGCCGATTCCTTACAAGGTCATCACGATCACGGCCGGCGTGTGCGGCATCGGCCTGCCGATGTTCATCGTGGCTTCGGTCATCGGTCGCTCCGCGCGGTTCTATCTCGTCGCGTGGGCGTTGTGGCGCTGGGGAGTGCCCGCGAAGCGCCTGCTGGACCAGCACCTGGGATGGCTCACGACAGCGCTTGCGGCCCTCGGAATCGGGGGCTTCGTCGCGTTGAAGTATCTGCTGTGAGCTGGGCAGCCGGTGGTATGGACACGGGCCTGATCCCACGCCACGATCCCCGGCCTCCTCCCCACCAAGGCACCATCATGAAACTTCTCCGCACCACTCTCGTCGTCACGTCTCTCCTGATCGCCGCCGCGTGCAGCAGCACCAGCAACACCACCAGCGGCAAGGCCATGAACGCCACGTGCCCAGTCACAGGCAAGACGATTGCCACCGACAGCCCCGTCACCACGTTTGACGGCAAGACGATCGGGTTCTGCTGCAACAACTGCGTCGGCAAGTTCAACGGCATGCCGTCGGCCGACAAGCAAGCGAAGATCACGGGCTCGATGCCGTCGAAGTGAACTCGAGAACGGCCTCAGCGTGAGGCGCACCTGACGATCGCCGCGTCGGCACCCAATGCCTGACCGCGGCGATTGTCGTTTTCAGGGGATGGCGCGAACGCGCAGCATCGACAGGCCGACGCCGTAGACGACAGCCGACAGCAGCAGCACATTGGTGAACCCGATGCCCATGCTGAGCACGATGCAGAAGATCGACGAGAAGACCGAGCAGAACGCGTTCACAGCCCAACCCCACGGCAACAAGTGCGGGGCCTGCGCCTCCAGCACGCGCATGCCAGTCGGGAACGGCACGCCGAGCAAGAGACCCGTCGGGATCAGCATCACCACGACGACCGCCATGCGTGCCTCGAGCGGCAAGCCAAGCAACTCGGGCAGGAGCCAGTTGACGGCCACGAGATCGACGAGGACCACCGCCATGATCGCCAGCGCAAGCCTACGAACATGGCTCTGGGTGACGACGCGGATCCGACCGGCAAGCAGCGAACCTGTTCCTGCGGCGCCGAGAAGGCTCGCCAGCACCACCGTCAGCGCGTAGGTCGGGTGTCCGAGGAAGATCACCAGCTTCTGCATCAGCGTGATCTCCAAGAACATGAACCCAAGGCCCAGCGCCGCGAAGTAGGCGAAGTAGCGCCACAGCCCGTCGGTCCGCAGGCCCTGGCGCGCCAGCCGGCGCAGCGGCAGGAAGATCAACAGCCCGGCGACGAGCACGATCTGGATCACCGACGCGAGCAGGATGAGGTGACCGACCGGAAAGTCCGTGTGATAGCGAAACAGCGACGGGTCGCTGACGCGGCTGCCGCTCCAGAGGTGCGAGTACTTGTAGTAGTTGAAGAAGAAGGGCGCGTCATCGGTCGACGGCGCGATCTGGTAGTCGTAGTCAGCGACGAACTGCGCTGCCGCCGCGTGATCCGGGTCGATCGTGCGGTCAAAGATGCGCCTCGTGTCGATCGCATACCGGCCCTGCTCCACGATCGCGTTGCGCATGTCGGTGAGCAGCTTCGAGCCAGCCTCGCGTTGCTCGGAAGTCATCGCCGCGGGCAGCATGGAAGGCGACGGCGCCTCGCCTTGCGCAACGCGCGCGGCGGCGACGAACAGATCGCGCACCGCCTGCAGCGGGTCTGCGCCGTAGCCCAGTCCCAGGGTCTTGCTCGCACTCCAGAACTGCTCGCGCATCGCCGCGAACATCTGCGGCTCGATGCCGAAGTCCTGCGTCCGGTCGCGCAAGGGGTCGTAGATCACGCCGACAAAGCCTTCCACGCGCGCGAACTCTCGCAGCGCATCGATCTCGATCTTCGTGAAGGGCGACTTCTTGATCATCGTCGACGCCCACACCTGACCTTGGAACACGGCGACATGCTGCTCGGCCCCCGGCACGCCGAGTTCGCGCAACGCGGACACCGCGATGTTGGCAAGGCGCAGGGTTTCGCGCGGCTGCGTCGGACGGTTTTCGACGAAGCGCGAGTAGTTGACGATGCCGTCGTCGGTCAGGTGGGAGAAGAAGTCGCGGACTGCGCCGATCGTGTAGAGGTAGCTTTCGGACAGCGTGTAGGCGCCGGTCGACAGCGCCGTGTACGAGTCGACGCCGCTCATCTGGATCACGTCGTACTTCGCGTCGTGCGTGCGCAAGTAGGCGCGTCCCTCGCTGTTCACGAGGTCGATCTGGCTCGCGACCTTTGCGGTCGTGAACAGCCCGCCGAGGTAGGCGTCGTAGCGCCTGGTCGCCATCTCGATCATCGCCGAGTTGAGCTCGACGGCGGTCACTTTGGCCGCGCCGTTGCCGAGCGCGACCATCACATCGACGCCGCCACCGACGCCGATGACCATCACGCCGAAGTCCTTGCGCGAGGCAGCGCGATGCGCGACGTAGGCGGTCGCAGCCGACGTGTCATCGAGGAAGGGGAAGCGCGCGAGGTCCGCCGCGCCTTCGTACAAGGTCGTCGGCGCCGTGCCATCCTGGCCGGCCGTGCGCTGATGGACGTCGATGTGGTCGACCATGCCGTTGTCGCCGCCAAATGCAGGCGCGCCGACCACGTCAGGGCCGATCTGCACCTCGGCAGTGCCGCTGTAGATGCGGTCGATGGGCAGGCCAAGCGCCTCCACCACCGCGGCTTCCTTGCCAGGAGCAAACGGCACGCGCCACGTGACCGCGCCCGAGCAAAACGCAATCGCGCTGCCAGCCGCCAACAAGAACGCCATCGCTGCGATCGCGAACAGCCGGCGCAAGTCTGCGCAGGCAAAGCAACCCGCAGCGACCAAGCCGCCCGAACCAGCGAGCACGACGGACGCCGTGCTGCCTACGGACTTGAGCGCGATCACCGCCACGACGGCGCCGAGCGCCGAGCCGACGAGGTCGACGAAGTAGAGACGATTGACGTCCTTGACGAAGCGCGTGAGCGCGAGGCCGATGCCATAACCGCCCAGCAAGAACGGCACGCCGACCACGAGGTAGATCAGCGACAGCAGCAGGAAGTTCTTCTTGTCCTGCCAGATCGCAAGACTGTCGGGCTGGATCAACGTCGCGACCGCGAAGGCCGCGATCACGCTGACGCCGTAAGCGAAGCTGACGATCGCAAGCGGCTTGTGCGGGTCGCCCTTCTGCTGGGACGCGCGCAAGGCGGTCAGCAAGCTCCCCGACGCGCCAAACCCGAGCAGCCCGATCGAGATCACCATGTAGGTGAAGTGGTGCCACATCATGATCGCGAACACTCGCGTGAGCGCGATCTCGAACAGGATCACCGAGAGCGCGAGGAAGAAGATCCCCGCAAGCGTCGACTTCAGGCTGGCTGGCATCGGGTGTTGGCGAGGCTCAGCCTGCGCCTGAGTGGGCGTTAGGAAGAGGATTCTCGGCTCGTCGCAGCACGGATCCAAACACCGATTCCAGTCGCGGCCCGGTGTTGACTCGATCGCGGCTGCCGCGGCCCTGCATCGCCGATGGCATGGTCTGGTTCGCTCCGCGCCGGCGCCGCCGCTACAACGGCCGCATGGGCAAACGGCTCTTCCTCATCGACGGCACCGCGCTCGCCTATCGCAGCTTCTGCGCCTTCGCGAACAGCCCCCGAACGCAGCTCACGACCAGCACGGGCCATCCCACCGGCGCCACCTTTGGCTTCATCCAGACCCTCAGGTCGCTGCTGACGCGAGAAAGCCCTGACGCGATCGCCATCGCCTTCGACGGGCCGCGCAAGGACCTGCACCGCACGGCGATCTATCCCGAGTACAAGTCGACCCGCGCGAAGATGCCGGACGAAATGGCGGCGCAGTTGGATGACATCCGTGCCGTCGTCGATGCCTACGGCATCACGGTCGTCGAAGGCGACCGCGACGAGGCCGACGACGTCATCGGCACCCTGGCTGTGCGCGGACGTGATGCTGGCATGGAGGTCTTCCTCGTCACCGGCGACAAGGACTTCCTGCAGATCGTCGACGATCGCATCAAGCTGTGGAACCTGCGCAGCTCCACTGCGAAGCCGGAGATCTTGGGCCCGGCCGAAGCACAGGCCCAATGGGGCGTGCCCACCACGGCCATGGTCGACCTCCTCGCGCTGATGGGCGACAGCAGCGACAACGTGCCTGGCGTGCCCAAGGTCGGCGAGAAGACCGCTGTCGCGCTGATCTTGCAGTTCGGCTCGCTCGATCAGCTGCTCGCGCGCACCGCAGAAGTGACGAAGCCAGCGATCCGCGCGTCGCTCGAATCGAACCGCGACCTCGCCATCCTGTCGAAACAACTCGTCACGCTGAAGCTCGACGTGCCACTCTTGGTGGGACCGTCCGATCTCAAGCCGGCGCAGCCCGACCCCGACAAGCTTCGAGCCTTGTTCACGCGACTCGAGTTCGACTCACTGCTCGCGACCGTCACCGCTGCGCACAAGCCCGACCTCGTGGCGAAGGACTACAAGATCGTGGCAGAGCAAGCGGACCTCGACGCGCTCGTCGCCGATCTGCGCACGACCAAGCGATTTGCCATTGCGACCGAGGCCGCGGGGAGTTCGCACGCGCCGAGGTTGCTTGGCGTCGCTTTCTGCGCGACGCCGGGCAAGAGCCGCTACGTCCCGCTGGACGCGTCGTGCGCGCTGCCAGGCGGAAAGGGTGCCGCGCTCGCGGCACTCAAGCCGCTGCTGGAAGACGCCTCGTTGCAGAAGGTCTCGGCCGATGGCAAGCGCGACCTCGGCGCGCTGCGTTCGGCGGGCATCGGACTCGCAGGCCTCGCCTTCGACACGATGCTCGCCAGCTACTGCGTCGAACCCGGCCTCGTCGCGCACGACCTCGACAACCAGGCGCTGCGGCGCTTTGGCATCAAGAAGACGCCGCGCAAGGACTTGCTCGGCAGCGGCAAGAAGCAGAAGACCTTCGACCAGATCGACCCGACGTCGCTCGCGACTTTCGTCGGCGAGGACGCGGACTATGCGCTTCGCCTCGCCGACGTGTTGGAGGCTGATCTCAAAGCCAACGTGGTCGAGGACGTGCTGCACAATCTCGAGATGCCGCTCATCCCGGTGTTGCTCGACATGGAGCAGGAAGGCATCGCGCTCGACCGGGAAGGGCTCGCCGCGACGGGACGCGAGATGGACCGTCGCATTGCCGAACTCGAAGCGCGAGTGCACCAGCGCGCGGGGCACCCGTTCAACCTCGGGTCGCCGCAGCAAGTCGGACTCGTGCTGTTCGACGAGCTCGAAGTGCACCGCGCCGCCTCGTTGCAGAAACCGCGGCGGACCGCGACCGGCCAGTACAAGACCGACCACGAAGTCTTGGAGCTGATGGCCAAGCACCATGAAGTCCCGGCGCTGCTATTGGAGTGGCGCCAGCTGACGAAACTCAAGGGCACCTACATCGACACGTTGCCGACGCTGTGCGACAGCAAGGGGCGCGTGCACACGACCTTCAACCAGGCGGTTGCCGCCACTGGCCGGCTGTCGAGCGACAATCCCAACCTGCAGAACATCCCGATCCGCACGGAAGAAGGGCGCAAGGTGCGCGCTGCTTTCGTCGCGCGTGGCGCAGGATGGACGCTGCTGTCAGCCGACTACAGCCAGATCGAGCTGCGAATCCTCGCGCACCTGTCGCGCGACAAAGCGCTCGTCGACTCCTTCCAGAAGGGCGAAGACATCCACGCCCGCACCGCGTCGATCGTCTACGGGTTGCTGCCCGACATGGTCACGCAGGAACTGCGCAACCAGGCGAAGGTGATCAACTACGGCCTCATCTACGGCATGGGCGCGAGCCGGCTCGCGCAAGAGACCGGCATGAAGCCGCCTGAGGCGAAGAAGTTCATCGAGACCTACTTCCGGGCGCTTCCAGGCGTGAAGCGCTACCTCGACGAAAGCCTGCAGCACGCGCGCGAACGCAAGGAGGCGCGCACGATGTTCGGCCGCCGACGGCCATTGCCTGAGATCGACTCGACCAACGCCGGCCAACGCATCGCCGCCGAGAACATGGCCGTCAACACGCCGATCCAGGGCGCAGCCGCCGACATCGTCAAGCGCGCGATGCTCACGGTGCACATGGAACTCGCCCGCCGCGGCCTGAAGTCCAGGCTCTTGCTGCAGGTGCACGACGAACTCGTGCTCGATGTCGCCGACGACGAACTGGTCGTAGTGAAGATCCTCGTCCGCGACTGCATGCAGAACGCGGCTCAGCTCGCAGTGCCGCTCGACGTCGCGATCGGTGTCGGCCCCAACTGGTTGCAGGCCCACTAGCACGCAGCACTTCGCAGCCTTGCTGCGGTGCGGCGATTGTTGCGGAACTGCGCGACGCCACTTCGAGCCTCCACCCGCAGTGGCGGTGACCATCAAGAATCTGCGCTGCGCATTGCGCCATCGCCCGGGCAATGGAAGGGCCAACGTGCCGGGCGTCGGCAGCATGGGCTGCTGATGGCAGGCGACAACGACTGCCGCGTTGCGCCTCAGTCGCCGCGAGACAACAAGAACGCGAGCAAGTCCAGCAGCTCATCGGCAGACAGCCGATCGACGAGTCCAAGGGGCATCGGCGACAACTTCGCCGCTTCGATTCGAGCCACCTCCGCGTCGGGCACCTTGACCACAGTAGCCTCCGCCGTCGCGGTCACGACCTCGTGCACCACCACGCCTGCTTCTTCGCGCCGGCTGATGTGGCCAAACACGCTGCTGCCGTCCTTCTTTACGAGCACGGCGCCGGCAAACTGGTCGCTCACCACCCTTCCGGGCTCGAGGATCGCTTCGAGCACGTCGGCGGCGCTGAACTTGTTGCCAAGGCTGGTGAGATCTGGGCCGACGCCTTTGCCTTCGCCGGCGAAGCGATGGCAGCCGGCGCATCCCGTTGCGAAGTAGAGATTGCGACCACTGTCGCGATCGCGCGGCTGCTGCAGCCCGGCGCGCGCGATCGACTTGGCCTCGTCCAGTTGCCAGCGGCGACCCGGACCCTTTGGCGGCGTCGCAACAAATGGCGCAGGCTCGGCGCGAGCCTTGCCGACCGCGTCCGCGAGTTGCGCCTGCTCGGCATTGCTGCACGTCGCATAGGCGTCCTCGACGATCCGCCGCACGAAGCCTTGGTAGCTCGCACCGCCCTTCTGCAACTTCGCGGCAGCCAAGAAGGCGAAATACGTCTCGCGTTGCTCGAAGGTCCAACCCTTGTCGATCGTGCGCAACGCATAGGCGATCCAGATCTGCTGCGCTGGCGGCATCGCGCTGAGCATCGTCGCGATCGCACCGCCGTAGGTCCTGTTGCGTTGCGCAATCTCCGCCCAGGGTGGCGCGTCGGCAGGACGCATTGGCGTCAGCATCGGAATCGCTCGGTCGAGCAGGCCCTTGCAGTCGAGGTGCGCCAGCAGCGCGACGAGCATCTGGTCCTCGCGGTCGTTGCCCGATGGGAACAAGGCGAGCAGGCGGTCGGCGGTCCGTTGCCCAAGCTCGCTCCCGCATGGACCCAATCGCATCAAGGCGAGTTCGTGTGCGCGAAGCCATGCGATGCGCTGCGCTTGGTTCAGCGCGGCGCGGTCCATGGATGCAAGCGATTCGAGGATCGGCTGCAAGTCCGACGCTTCACCGCTGCGGCACAGCGCGATCAGCGCGCCGATTTGCGACCACGAGGTGCGCCGCTCCGCGAGCGCGAGGTCACGCCATTGCGCAACTGGCTGCGACTCGATCGCAATGCGCGCCGCATGACGAAGGGCCGCGTCGTCGTCGCCGAGCTTTTTCCACGCGGCCTGCAGCGCGCGCGGGTCGCGCTTGCCGTGGAAGGCCTCCAGCAGGATGCGCTCGCTCCGCGCAACCGAAGGCGGCAGCGTGCTGAGCGGCACCTTGCCCGATGCATGCTTGAGCCGATACAGCCGCGACGGAAGGCCGCGACCACCGGTCAGCAGGTAGACGATGCCAAGGTCACCCACGACGACGACGTCGGCGAGCGGCAGCGGAATCCCGCTCGCGAACGGCTGCGCGCGCCCTTGCAGCATCGCGCCCTTGTGTTGCAGCGCGACCGAGTAGGCGGTGCCAAAAGTCCAGTCGAGCGCGAGCACGCCATCGCCAAACGCGGCCATGCCAGTCGGCGACGACGGCCCGATGTCGCAAGTCGGCGGCAGCGTGTCCGGAAGGTCGTCCGCCCACCGACGCGAACCGGTGCGCCAGCCGTAATCGACGCCCGACAACACCTGCAGCACCCGCGTCGGGCGATACCACGGCGTGCCCATGTCCCACTCCATGTCCGAGTCGAACGTGACGACATCCCCTGACGGCAGCACCGCTAGGTCGTAGGCATTGCGGAAGCCGCAGCAGTAGAGCTCCCATTCCTTGCCATCCTTGTCGACGCGGCACACATAGCCGCCCGGCGCGACGAGTCCGACCGCATGGCCATTGGGGTCGTCGATGCCGGGGACGAGCGAGTCCCCCACGAACGGTCGCGGCACGCGGCTGCCGGACAGTTCGGGTGGAAGCACGTAGTTGCCGCACATGACGAGCAGCCCCTCGCCGTCAGGCGAGACCTCGACCGCATGCGGGCCGTGTTCGCCATCGCCCGGCAAGGCCCGCAGAAACTCTGCATGATCGAGCGAGCCGTCGCCGTCCTTGTCCGTGAGTCGGTGCAAGCCCGGCTTGCCGTGGTTGACGACCGCGTAGAGCGCGCCGAATGCCCAGCACAACCCTTGGCAACCGTCGATGTCCAACGCGACGCGCTCGACGATCGTGTCGGCGCGTCCGAGCACGCCTGCGGGCGTGATCCGATACAGGCCCTTCTGTTGATCGCTCGCGTAGAGGCGGCCTTGCGGGTCCGGACAAATCGCAACCCAGCTGCCCAATGCGCGCGGCACCGCCAGGATGCGCTCCGCACTCCAGCCGGCCGGAACCGCAACGTCATTGGTCGCTTCAGGCTTCTGCGGCGCTTCTGGGTCGAGATCGATTGCGAATGCATCGGCCGCCACGGTGGAGCCCCACACGCCAGCGCCGAGTCGGCAGATCGAGGTCGCCGGTTCCCACTTGGTGTCATCGAATCCCGCGCGATCCCAGCCGTCCGGGTCATCTGCGGCAACGCGCCACGACGCGTCCGTGACGAGCGCGGCGTTCGCACCTTCGGCGCGCCACGCCAACTGAGCGCACAGACCGGCGGGGCCGCCGTCGTTCCATGCGTGCACCGCGATCACGTTCATGCCGCCGCGCATCGCCTTGGTCACGTCGAAGCGTCGCGGCGACTCCCACGACGAACCATCGCCGGCCTTCTCCCCGTTCACGTAAACGCGGAAGTTGTTGTCAGCCGTGATGTGCAGCACTGCGGACTTCGGCGCGACGTCGAACTCGAACTCACGGCGGCAGAACAACTCTTCGTCGCTTTCGGCCGACGCGTCCCAGATCCACTGTGGCACGGGCCCGACAGGTTGCGGCGATTGCGCCGGTTGCGGCGCGATCGCGGCGACCTCGACCTTGGGCAAGCGCGTGAGGACCAAGTCCTTGACCTGCACCTTCATCGCCGGGCCAGAGTGCACCTGCAACGCGACGATGCCGCCGCGCGCGAGCTTGCCGCTGTCGTCCGTGATCTCGAGTGCGAGCGCGCCGTCGACGTAGTGCTGCACCGTCGTGCCTCGCCCGACGACGCGCAATGCATGCCACTGCGCGAGATCGGAACCGCCGGGCTTGCTGTCAGACAACACGCGCTTGTTGCCGCTGCTGTCGACATGCACGCGCTGGCCGTTGGTCACCAGGATGCCGCGCCCACCTTCTTCGTAGAGCATGCCGAGGTAACCAGGAGCCGCATGCGCATCGCACTGCGGCCCCGCGACAGCGTGACCGTTCGGCGAGAGCCGACGGCTGCGGTATTGCAGACCGCTGTTGTTGTCACCCTCGACGCGAATCGAGAACGACAGATCGAAGTCTTCGACCTCGGCGCCATTCCAGATCAGGAACGTGTTCTGCTTGAGCTTGCCATCCGTTCGCCCGGTGATGCACCCGTCCTCGATGGACCACACCGCCGGATCTCCGTCCCATCCTGAGAGCGTCTTGCCGTCAAAGATCCGTTCCGGCTTGACCTGTGCCACAGCCACAACCGCGAGCAACCACGAGGCGAGCACACCGATGCCATGGGAGAAGGATGGACGCATGGCGCCAGTGTCGCAAAGGCTCCCCCACCTCGCCCAGCGCGACTTTGTCAGTCTTCGCAGGATCCTGCATCGGCGCAATCGCCCGCGCCCAATGCCCTGCCCCGCATGCGATACTCTCCTTCATGATTCTTCCGCTGCTGTTCACGGTCCTCGTTGCGGTTCATGGCCCTGCCACGTCGCCGGACACGTTCTGGGTCATGCCCAAGCACAGTCAGAAGGACGCGAAGGCCGAGCCGATCCTCGGCGTGCTGCTCGCGGAGGACGCGACCCACTTTCACTTGCGTGTCGAAGGCGGCGAAATGTGGCTCGAGAAAGCGCTGGTCCAGCGCGTCGACAAGGACTCGCTGACCGTCGAAGAGATCAGCAAGAAGGAGTCGGAGAAGCGCGCTGCCAGGTCAGAGCCGGCCGCAACTCCGCAGGCGATCGAGGCGTCGACGCAACCCGAGAAACCTGCGCCGGCCGAAGCGACTTCGACAGCCATTGAGCCCACCGAGGAGACCGCGCCCGCGGCAACTCCGCAGCAGCCCAGCGAAGACCAGCCGCGCAGCGAAGACCAGCCGCGCAGCGAAGACCAGCCGCGCTACGACCCGATCCTGCACCGGATGAGCGGCAAAGCCGCCGCCGCAGCCGCGCAACGGATCGCCGAACTCCGCGACGCCTATCGCATGACCCGCTCGCAGGAGACGCGCAAAGAACTGCGCCGCGCTCGCCGCGGCCTCTGAGTCGCCGCGACGGTGGTAATGCGGCCGCGATCAGTTGGCCTTTCGAATCGCGCGCTGCAATACCTCATCCACCAGCGCCAAGAACGACGCTGCCGCGCCACCGAGGCCGACATTGCCGCGCGTGCGCAGTCGCAAGCCCTGCGCGTCGCAGGTGAGTGAGATCGTGATCGTGCCGAGCGCCTTTGCGATCGCTTCGGATTCGGGCAAGTCCTCGCTGGAGAAGCCGATCTCCATCTCGTTCGCGTCGATCTGCGGCAGGATCCACGTCTCGACGAGCTTCCACTGCGTCTCGCACATGCGGCCCGGCCGAAGATGCACGAATGCCATGGCGCCTTCATCCGCCAGTGCAGCAGCCACATAGTCCGCCTCGCTCGCCAGCGTCTCTGCGCTCTCGGCGAAGACCTTCAAGGCCGACACGACCGCCCGAGTCGACGATCCGACCAGCAGATAGCCATCGACGATTGCATAGCTCGGCGACAGTTGCGGGCCACCGGCACCGGCGATCGGCGCCGAGCAGTCGTAGACGTCGACGTTGCCGTTCTGGCGCAGCTTCCATGCCGCGCCTTGCTCCCCCATGAGTTCGCGCATTCTCGCGAGCTGCTTCGAAACGACCGCGGCGTCGCGCAACTTCGCGACCGCGAGACCCTCGGGGATCCCGGCGGTGCTGTCATCGAGTTGCACCCCGACCGCAACCGAACCGTCGATCGCTTGGAGCAAACCCGTGACTTCATGGTCCTCGAAGCCAGCCATGCGGAACCCACGCAAGAAGTCACGTGCCGCGTCGCGTCGCGCGTCCCGCGCCTGTTCCCGCGGCAACTGATCGCAGAATCGATCGAATGCGGTGACAGCGGCGTTCGCGTCGATGCGCAAGGCCGCGAATGCGAGAGTGTCCTTGCCGAAGAAACGGGCGGCGCCGAAATCAACCTGCCCGGATAGCGCGGCCTTCAGCAGCCCATCCTCGGCGCCCAAGAGCGCGACGTCGACCGTCTCGACCGTGCCAAGCCCGGACGGTCCAGCCGCGAAGTAAGCGCCGCCCACCGATTCGACGCCAAGGGCACGGCCAAAGTCCGATGCCTCGTATGGCAAGAGCGGCTCCAGCATCGGCAGGAGCGGCGCGACGTTGGCGAACACCTCGACGAGCGGCGCCTCGAGCAAGCGGGCGCGTTGCGCGCCGAGCACTGCGCCAGCCGCGATCGACGGCTTGTCGCCGCGACGCGTCGAGATGATCTCGCGTAGATAGCCCTCGCTGTTCGTCAGCACGAACACCCCGTTGTCATGCGTTGCGATCAGGGTCGGCATCTGGTCGCCTTCGACGAGGCGGCAGGCGATGCCAGCCCGGGTCCCAGTCTTGACGCGCGTCGGTAGCGGTCGCGCTTCAATGAGCTGGTCGATGACGGCGTCGATCTCGGCGCCGGCGGTGCCTGCATCGACAATCAACGCGATCGACGGGCCCATGCCCTGAATCGAGAACCGCCCGATCCCGAGCGCCATCGGCCGCTGCGCGAGCGCGCGGACAGCGGCAAGCGACAGCGGCGACTGCGCGAAGCCAGCGCGCAACTGCGCGGCGGCCTGGTCGAGCATCGCGTTCACGCGCTCGTCGCGCACATCCTGCGGCAGCCCGTCGAGGAACGACTTGACGAGCGACGCGGCGGCGTGGCCCTTCACCACTTCGCTGCACCGTTCCAAGCCGGCGAAAGATGCCATTGCCCACGTGCTCGCAGGCAGGCAATCGGCGGGCGAAGGTTGCTGTGCGCCTGCAAATGCGGCGAGCAGCACCGTGAGGGTGGCGAAGATCTGGCGAATGCGTCGGTTCATGGCTGTCGGCAATTCGGTTGAGCAGCGCATCGTGCTGCGGGCGCGCCCTGTGGCCGCTGCGCGCGGCAACCAGTCGCGACGCGCGCTACGGAACGGGCGGGGCAGTATTCGCGGATCGACCTGCCAACGGAAGCCTCTGCGCCGCGGCGGGCATTGCTCCCGCGCCGAACCGACAAGAAGACGTCAGAAGCCCCAGAACTTGACCTCTGGCTCCAGCGACACCCCGAACTGCGCCTGCACGCGCTTGCGCACTTCTTCGAGCAACTCCACGAACTGCGTGCAGGTGCCCGTCCCGCTGTTCACGAAGTAGTTCGCGTGCACGCCGCTGACCTCGATGCCACCGTTTCGCATCGTCTTGCAGCCGGCGGCTTCGATCAGCCGGCCGGCGGCGTCACCAGGCGGGTTCTTGAACACGCAACCGACGCTGCGCTGGGTGACGGGTTGCGTTGCGTTGCGGCGCTTCAGCGACTCGGAGAAGCGCTGGAAGATCGCATTGGGGTCATCCTCGTGCAGTTCCCACGTCGCATGCAGCACGATGCGTCCATCGAGTCCACCGTCTCGGTAACGCGGCTTCATGTCCTTCTTGGACCAAAGGACGAGTTCGCCGGTCGCCTCGAGCAGCGTCAACGAAGTGAGGAACTCAAAGGTCTCGCCTTCTCGCGTGCCGGCGTTCATCGCGACAGCGCCACCGACGTGCGCAGGAATGCCCGTCAGTTTTTCGAGCCCCGCGAGGCCGAGTTCTTTCGTCGAACGCATCAAGCTCGCGAGCGTGACCCCCGCGCCTGCGGTGATGCGGAGCTTGTCGCGCACCATGCGGTTGTGGTGGCCCAAGTGCAGCACGGCGCCACGGACGCCACCGTCCGAGCACAGGATGTTGCTGCCGCCGCCGAGCACGCGCAGCGGCACGTCATTCTCGCGGCAAACGCGCACGCACAACGCGGCATCCTCTTCGGTGAATGGCTCCAAGAACCACTCCGCCGGCCCGCCGACGCGAAGGTGCATGTAGGGCGCGAGCGCGACGTTCTCACGCACGGCGCCTCGCATCCCCAAAAGCGCGGAGCGAAGGTCACAGCCCGGCAAGGATCGCCTCCTTGGCACGATCGACATCGCCGGCGCCGAGCACCAGCACCAGGTCGCCCTCATGCTTCTTGCTCGCGATGCGCGACGGCAACTCATCGACGCTGCCACCTGCTTCGCAACGACCGCCGCGCGCGAGCACGGCGGCGACGAGGTCATTGGCCGAGACGCTCGCCTTGATCTCGGCGCTCTCACGCGCGCCGTAGATGTCTGCGACCAAGGTGCAATCTGCCACCGCCAGTGCGTCCGCGAACTCGGGTAACAACGCGAGCGTGCGCTGGTGCTGGTGCGGCTGAAACGCGACCAGCAGCCGGCGACCCGGGAAGCGCCTGCGCGCGGTGTCGAGCACGGCGCGGATCTCGGCGGGATGGTGCGCGTAGTCGTTGACGAGAATGCCGCCGCGCGGGCCGTGCATGATCTCGAAGCGGCGTCGCACGCCGGTGAACGACGCGATGCCCTGGCACGCGCGCGCGAGGTCGGCGCCTGCGACATGCGCAAGCCCGAGCGCGAACAACGCGTTGCTCATGTTGTGGCGGCCCGACAGCGACATCGTGATCCTCGGCAGCCGGCGGCCTTCGACGACCGGGTGATAGGACCAGTGTCCGCACTCCTCGGTGACATCCAGCGCGCGAATGTCGGCGAACAGACCCGAGCCAACCGTGAGGATGCGCACGTCACTGCGAAGGCTGCTGAGCACCGCGGCGGGCACGCTCTCGTGGACGAGCGCGCAGCCCTGCGGACGGATGCGTGCGAGGTAGCCCGCGAAGGCCTCGATCAGGTCCTCCACCGAGGGAAAGCAATCGAAGTGGTCATGGTCGACGTTGAGGATCGCCGCGCCATAGGGACGGAGGTTGTGAAAGCTGCGGTTGAACTCGCACGCCTCGACGACGAACTCGTGGTCCTTGCCGCCGTGACCGTTGCCGCCGAACTGCGGGACGTCGCCACCGACCAGAAACGACGGGTCGACGCCCGCGCCGCGCAGAGCCGCGACGGTCAGTGACGTGGTCGTCGTCTTGCCATGCGTGCCTGCGATCGCGAGCGTCAGCTTGCCTTCACTCAGCCGACCGACTGCTTCGGCGTAGAGCAACGAGGTGAAGCCGCGACGCACGCATTCCTGCACTTCGAGATCCGTCTGCGGCACGGCCGCGGATCGGATCACGTAGCCGTCGGCACCGGTGATGCGATGCGGTTGTGCGCCGGCCCAACAGGGGATCTTCTCGTTGCGGAGCGCAGCCAGTGCCTCACCCTCGGTCGCATCACTGCCGGTGACTTGCCAGCCGGCGCCGTTCAGCAGCCTTGCAAGGCCGCTCATGCCGGCGCCACCGACGCCGACGAGATGAAATCGCTGACTCGCGAAACTCAACGAAGCCCTCCGTATTGCTGCATGTCAGCGAGAATGGCGCCGATCGGATCGGCGCTGCACAACGAACGCGCCGCTTCGCCCATCGTCCGCAGCCGTTCCGGGTCGGCCAGGATCGCGTCGATCGCTGCGGCCATCTTCGCCGCATCGAGGTCACGCTCGTCGAGGATCACCGCGGCGCCCACGTCCGCGAGCACGCGGGCGTTCTTGAGCTGCTGCTGGTCCTTGTGGTGCGGATAGGGAACGACGACCGCAGGTCGACCAGCGGCCATCAACTCGGCCACGGTCGTGCCGCCGCCGCGGCAGATCACGAGATCCGCTGCGCCAAGCATCGTGTCCATGTCCATCGCGATCGGCCGCACGATCGCGGACGCGACGCAGTCGGCCGTTGCGTAGCGGCGGCGGATCTCGATGTCGCGGCCACTCTTGACGGCGCCCGTGCCGCAGAGGTGCAGGACCTGGACGCGCGTTCGCAGGCATGTGATCGCCTCGGGCGCAACCTCATTGAGCCGCTGCGCGCCCTGGCTTCCGCCCGTGACGAGCACAACAGGAAGCCTGGCATCGAGGCCGAGCGCAGCGCGGGCCTGGTGCGGATCGACGCGATAGATCTCGGGGCGCAACGGCGTGCCGGTGTAGCAGGCCCGCGAGGTCACCTGCGGGCCTGGCAAGCCGAGGTACATTCGCGACGCGAAAGGCAGCATGATGCGGTTCACGCGGCCTGCGACCGCGTTTTGTTCGAGCAAGAACACCGGCTTGCCGAGACTGCGTGCTGCCAACGCCACCGGCAGGCTGGCGCGGCCACCGGTGCTGACGACGCTGTCGACCTTGTGCTCCTTCAACAAGCGACGCGCGCGCAGCGTTGCCTTCAACAGCCACAGCGGCAACTGCAGCTTTGACGGCTTGCCGTCCGGCAGCGCGGCGGACTCGACACCCGACACCTCGCGCTCGAGAAACTCCTTCTCGACCTCACGTCCCTCGGTGACGAGCAACGGCGCATGACCACGCTCACGCAGCGCGCGCGCGAGAACGATGGCGGGCATCAAATGCCCGCCGGTTCCGCCGCTCACGAGACAAACGCGCGCGACCATCGTTGGATCACTTCGCTGGGATCAGGATCTTCTGGCCCTCGCGCAGCTTCGTCGGGTCGAGCGTGGGGTTGAGCTTCTTGATCTCGAGGACGCGCTTCCTGTCGTTGAGGTAGCGCATCGCCAGACCTTCGAAGGTGTCGCCCTTCTGAACCTCGTGGGTGCGCAGCGCACCGCTGCCCGAAGGCTCCGGTTGCTTCTTCGAGGTGCCACCGACGCCGGCGAGTTCGATCGTCGTCGGCATCGACAGGCTCTGCCCGACCTTCAGTCGTTCCGGCGTCACGCCGGGATTCAGTTCGAGCAGCAGTTTGACGTGCCGTTCGCTGCCAAGCCGCTTGCGCGCGATGCTGGCGAGACTGTCCTTGGCGACCACCGTGTAGGTTTCGCGTTGCTCGACGACAGGCTCGGGTTGTGGCGCCGGCTCTGACTGCACGATGGGCTCCGGCTTTGGCTCGCCACCGCCTTGCGGCTGCGGCTCTTGCTGCGGCGCTGGATCCCGCTTTGGTTCGCCACCGCCGAGGATCGCCTCCATCTTGTTGAGGTCGAACTCCTGCGCCAGCGGGTTGACGACGACGGAAGCCTGCCGCGCGTGCTGCGACTGCGGACGGTCTGCGGCGGCGGCGGGATCACCCCACAGCGCCACGCCGAGGATCAAGAAGATCACGAGACACAAAACGTAGAGGCCGTATTTCTCGAGCTGGCCCATCACACCCTCCCAGGATTGTTCGAAAGCGTTGCGTCCGCGCCCCCGAGGTCGGTCCGAGCGGCATTGCCGATCAGCCCCACGGCTGCGAGACAGAATACGAGACCGGTTCCACCCGTGCTGACGAACGGCAGATCGATGCCTTTCGCAGGAGCCCACCCGCTGACCACGAGCAGGTTCACCGCCGCTTGCGTGCACAGCATCAAGACGAAGCCGAACACGACGTAGCGGAGGAACGGGTCGCGGATCCTACACGTGAGGCGGTATCCCATCACGCCCAAGACGCTGTAGAGCAACAAAACAAACATCGCCCCGGCGAAGCCGAGTTCCTCGCCGACCACGGCGAACACGAAGTCGTTCTCCGCCTCGGGCACGAAACCCATCTTCATCCAGCCCTCGCCGAGCCCTTTGCCGAACGGGCCGCCCGATGCGATCGCCACCAGCGACTGCCGCACCTGGTAGGGCGCGACATCGAGGAAGCCGGCGATGCGACCCTGGACGTAGTCGTGTCGCAGCGCGAGCCACGCGGCGCCAGCGAGTCCAGCGAAGCCGAACGGCATGCAGTGGAGCAGTCGCACCCCGGCGACCAGGGCCATGACCCCGACCATGAAGCAGCAGATCAGGGCGCTGCCGTGATCTGGCTGCATGAACAGGGCAACGACGAGCAACAACAGCGGCGTCATCGCCGGCACGAAGCCGCGCCAAAAGGTGCGCAGTTCGACGGACGGCCGCGCCAATACGTGGGCGGTGAGGAGCACGAGGAAGAACCTCGCGGCCTCCACCGGCTGGAACTGGAACCGGTCGACCTGGATCCAGCGGTAAGCGCCGTTCCACGGCTCCGCGAAGAACCGGGCGCCGGCGCACAGCGCAGCGAAGAACAAGAACGCCGGCAGCGCGACTCGCCGCACGAGCGGCATCGGCGCCAGCGCCATGACCAGGAAGCCGACGATCGCTGCGCACAACTCGATGCCTTGGCGCTTCATCGCCAGCATCGGGCCGATGCGCTCGTCGGTGCCGTTGATCGACACCGCCATGACGAGGCCGAGGCAGCACAGGCCGACCACGCTGAGCATGATCCAGTCGAGTTCCCTGACGTGCGGCCGCACTTGGCCGGGGACAGTCGTCATCAACGCACCTTGAAGAGAGCGAGGCTGGTCATCGCCAGCAGCGCAGAAACGACCCACGCGCGCACGACGACGCGGGTCTCCGGCATGCCGCCGAACTGGAAATGGTGATGCAGCGGCGCGCAGCGAAACACGCGCTTGCCGCGCAACTTGAACGAGGCGACCTGGATGATCACGGACAGCGCCTCGGCGACGAACACGCCGCCGACGACGAAGAGCACGAGTTCGGTGCGCGTGACGACCGCAGCGTAGGCGAGCGCGCCACCGAGCCCGAGGCTGCCGACGTCACCCATGAACACCAGCGCCGGCGCCGAGTTGAACCACAAGAAGCCGAGCGCGCCGCCGAGCAGCGCCCCCATCATCACCGTCGCCTCACCGGCGCCGGCGACGTGCTCGACGAGCAGGTATTGCGACAGTTCCGCGTGGCCGACGAAGTAGCTGATGCCCGCGTATGCGAGCGCCGACGTCGCGACGCAGCCGG
>SXPK01000170.1 GCA_005776365.1 Planctomycetia bacterium | reverse complement strand
TCGCCTTCTTCCCGAGCGCGCGGTCGATGCCGCCGACCAGCTCAGGCCGCGAGGTGGAGGCAGAGCCGCCGAGGTTGACGATGTCGCATCCCTTTTCGCGCCCCATCGCCCCCATCACGCCGGTGACGATGTCGTCGACGAAGGTGTAGTCGCGGCGCGTCGAGCCATCGCCAAAGAATGGCAGTGGCCTGCCATTCTCGATGTCGCGAACGAAGCGATGGATCGCCATTTCCGGACGCTGACGCGGTCCGTAAACCGTGAAGAACCGCAGGCTCGTCACCGGGTTGCCACGCAGGTGGTGCCAAGTCCAGCAGATCAATTCGCCGGCGCGCTTGCTCGCTGCATAAGGAGAAACCGGGTTGTCCACGGGATCCGTCTCCAGAAACGGAACCTTGGACCTGCCGCCGTAGACCGAAGAGCTGCTGCCGAACACGAAGCGGATCTGCTTGCTGGTGACCTCGTCGAGCAAGATCTGCGTGCCGGTGACGTTGACGTCCATGTAGCGCGCTGGTTGCTCGATCGAGGGCCGGACGCCGGCCAGCGCCGCCAGATGCACGACGACGTCGCAGCCCTTCAGCGCCTCGCGACAATCGGCTCGGTTTCGAATATCGCCCTCGACGACGCGGACTCGACGCTCGTCCACCGCACGCACTGCTTGCAGATTGCGTTCCTTGAATCGACGGTCGTAGAAAGCGTCGAAGTTGTCGAGGATCGTGACTTCGACGCCTTGCGCCAGGACGCGCTCGGCAAGGGTCGAGCCGATGAAGCCGGCTCCGCCTGTGATCAATACGCGCTGCACGCGAAGTTCCGGGGCTTGGGTTGGATTGCGCCAGCAGTAGCGCGGCGTGGAAGCCGATTCCATGACCCTGTGCGCTTTCCCGCAACGACGCGCGGCAGCACCGGTGGCAGCGGCATGGGGCCCCGAGGGACCGAAGTGGCGGCCAGAGCGACGGGAGATCGCTCCGCCGCATGGAACGCCAGATGCCCGCACTGGTTGACAGGTTCGGCGCGACGACCTTACCGTCATCCCTTCTCTTACCGACGAGGCTCCCTCATCTTGGCAAGGCGCGACGCACCGTCGTCTTCTCGTTCGACCACGACCCGGCAGGGCGCAACTCGCGCTGCAACTCGCCAAAGCCGCGACGGCAAACTGGACATCCACTGCCCGCAGTGCGGTGCCCACTACCGCATTCCCGAAGAGGCATTGGAAACCAAGCTGCAGTGCGCGGACTGCAAGCGAACCTTCTTCCCCAAGGCGGTTGCCGGCAAGAAGCCCAAGGCGCCTGACCACACCAAGGTCTACCTAGGTTTTGGGGCCGCGGTGGTGCTGATCGTCGGCAGCCTCATGCTGATGGGCCGGGGTGGTGACAAGCCGGTCCAGCGGCCGGTTGTGGTTACGGATACCAAGGCCGCGCAGTTGGAAATCGACCGCAAGGCTCGCCAGGACCAGGCCATGCGCTGGGCGCGCGCCGTCGCGGCCGCAGAAGTGATGACGCTGCGCAACTACTCCGACATGGCAGAACTCGCCAAGTCGCTGGCGGTGGATGCCTCGCTGGTCGGCGATTCTCGCGACCAAGCGATCGTCGCCGCACTCAGCAAGAACGAGGCAACACGCCTCTTCTCCGAGATGGATTGCACCAGTTCGGACGTCCCCGAGGATGCGGTCAAGGCAGGAGCTGGCAGCGTCACCTTCTATTTCTCCGCGAAGAGCGGCGACACGGTCTACGACGCCAAAGCCGGCGCACAGGTCACGTCGCAGTGGCGGATGGACGGCTCGCAGATGCGACTTGGCGCAGTTGCGCTGACGCTGAAGCCCGTGTTGCGCGGACGCCGTGATGGCGATGGCGCCAAGACCTTTGCGCCGAGCACCGAGATTGCGAAGCCGAAGGCAGCCGAGACCACGCGCGGCGGCAAGGTTGTGAAGGTCGCCGAGTCCGACCCGGTGGCGATCGCGCACCTCGCGGATACGCCCGAGCCGCTGCGCCAGAAAATCGACAAGCTGGTGCAGGACGTCATCGCCAGCGCCGATCCCGACTCGCCGGGCCAGTTGTGGGGCCGCGCGACCGCGGAGATCAAGAAGATCGGCAAGCCGGCGATGCCGCGCTTGATGAACGCCTTGCACGACCTCTATCCCGACGTTCAGGGCAACAACCAGAAGATCTCGCAAGTCACCCGCTCCTTGCTCGACATCACCGGCATGGCCTTCGCCTACGACGTGCGCGGTTCGGGCGATGCGGTCAAGGACAAGCCAGCTCGAGAGTCAGTCATCCGTCAGTGGTTCGCCTGGTGGTGGCGCTACGCCAACGACGACTACCAGGACGCGATCGACAAAGAGGAAGACCTCGATGCACCGCAGAAACCCAAATCCGACACGCCCACAAAGTCCAAGTGACCGGGCGTCACCGCTCCTACCCCTGCCACCCAACGCTCTTCAACCATGTCCGTCCTAGCCATCGCCTGTGACAACTGCGGCGCGAAATACCGCCTGCCCGAGTCATTCTCCGGAGCCAAAGCCAAGTGCCAGAAGTGCGGCAGCGTGATCGACGTCGCCGCGCAGCGGATGGCAGCCACCACTCCGACGGCTCCTTCTGAGCCCACTTCAGCCCTGCCGGCAGCGGCCGCCAAGAAGCCAACGGCCCGTGCTGCAGCGAAGGCGGAAGGCACAGCACCGCGCGCCGCGCGCACCAAGAAGGATGGCGATACCAATGCCGACGGCAAGCCGGCTCGCGGCCGCAAGGAAAAGGAGACCGGGGAACGAGCGCCCAAGAAGAGCAACACGATGCTGCTCGCCGGCGGTGGCGTCGCCGCACTCGCCGTCATCGCGGTAATCGTCGTGCTCGCAACCGGCGGCAAGGACAAGCCAGCGACCACAGCGACCGCGCAGGCCTCGCCGACCAGCAAGCCTGCTGAGTCCGCAACGCCATCGCCATCGAATGCAGCCCCCGCCGCGATCGAGGCGAGCGCCGACAAGGCGAAGCCAAAGGCGGTCGAGGCCGCGGCCGCGCAGAACCCTGCCGAAAACAAGCCTGCGGAGCCAAAGGCTGCTGACGGCAAGCCAGCCGAGCAAGGGCCAGCCCAGCCAGCGGCGCAAGCAAAGCCAGCTTCTTCGACACCCGCTTCCTCGACTCCTGCTGGGTCAGCCCCCAGCGCAGCGACCGAGCCCAAGACCGATGCGAGCAAGCCTGCCGATACCGATGCCAAGAGCGGCAACGAACTCAAGGAACGGTGGGAAGCCAACAAGACGACCAGCCTCGCGGAGGTCTACAAGCCTTCCGTTCTTGGCGAGGTCTCATGGCCTGCCGAATGCGAGCAGGCCAAGAAGGAAGAGATCGTCTCGCTGATCGAGGATGTCTGCGGCGGCGGCAAGCCCGGCATCGCCGCCAAGCCCAAGCTCGAGAAGATCGGCTACTTTGCGATTTTCGGCCTCGTCGATCGCTTGCGGAAGCTCGACTACTCATCCGGTGACGACCAGATGACCGCATGGGAACTCAACAAGCTGGTCGAGGCGATCGCCTCCGGCATGAATGCCGGCTTTGTCGCCGTCGAGGCCGGTGGCGACCTGGACCCCCGCAAGGCGGACCACAACGCTCGCACCAACATCGCCTGGGAGCGGCTGCTGTCGAAGTTTGAAAGCAAGGCCGACTTCGACACGTGGCGCAAGGAACGCCAGAACAAGAGCAAGTGACCGCTGCGCAGCCGGCGGCGATGCGGTGCTACTGCGCGCCGGCACTGCCGCCGCTGCGAGGATCGCAGACGCCGACGCGCTCGCCGTCAGGCAGCACCGCGATCGACTGAACGCGACCGATGCCACGCGGACGCGGCTCGAAGGAATGTCCCATCCGCGCGAGGGCCTCGCGCACGTCGTTGGGCACGGCCAGTTCCTCCCAAGCGAGCACATCCGGCGTCCACTGGTGATGGATGCGCGGCGCGCGCACCGCAGACTCGAGGCTCATTTGGTGGTCGACCACATTGAGCATCGTCTGGAGCACGCCGGTGATGATGCGGCCGCCGCCTGGAGCGCCGAGCACGAGGCAGACCTTGCCGTCGCGCACCACGATCGTTGGCGTCATGGAGGACAGCATCCGCTTGCCTGGAGCGATCGCGTTGGCCTTGCCGCCCACCAGACCAAACATGTTCGGCGTGCCCTGGCGAGCGGCAAAGTCATCCATCTCGTCGTTCAGCAAGAACCCGCATCCTTCCACCACGTCGCCGCTCCCAAAGGTCGCGTTGATCGTCGTCGTGCACGCAACCGCATTACCCTCTGCATCGATCACCGAGAAGTGCGTCGTGTCGTCGCTTTCTTTGGCGCCGGGTGGGATGCCAGGCGCCACTTCACTGCGGGCATCCGTCCGCAGGCCTTGGCGCAAGGCTTCTGAGTAGGCCTTCGACACCAGCCCATCGACCGGGACCGGGTAGTGATCCGGATCGCCGAGCCACTTGGAGCGGTCGGCATAGGCCCGACGCATCACTTCGGTGAGCAGGTGCAGGTAGCGGCTGCTGCCATACCCGAGCGAACGCAGGTCGTAGGGTTCGAGCAGATTGAGCATCTGCAGCAACGCGACGCCTCCGGAGGAAGGCGGCGGCATGCTGATCACTTCGTGGCCGCGGTAGGTTCCGACCAGCGGCTTGCGTTCGACGGCGCGATAGTCAGCAAGGTCCTGCAAGGTCACAAAGCCGCCGTGCTTGTGCATGTGCGCGGCGAGGCGCTCGGACGTGATCCCCTGATAGAAGCCACTGGGCCCGTGCTCGGCGAAGCGTTCCAACGTCGCCGCGAGATCCGGCTGCACGAGGAGGTCGCCCTGAGCCAAGGGCTTGCCATCGCGAAAGAAGATCGATCGCGTGGTGGCGAAGCGTTCGAGTCCCTTGCGCTCCGCGAGCAAGGCCGCGGCGAGGAACTGGTCGACCGGGAACCCGTGGCGCGCCAGTGCAATCGCAGGAGCAGCGAGGTCGCGGAGGGACTTCTTGCCAAAGCGCTGCAGCGCGAGCGCGAGTCCCGCCGGGCTTCCGGGAACACCGGCGCTGCTGGCGCCGAATCGAACTTTGTCGTCATCGAGGGAGCCGTCTTCCCTCAGATACATGCCCTCGGTGGCGGAAGCTGGCGCGCGTTCGCGAAAGTCGATCGTCGAACTACGACCGTCGGCGGTGCGCACGACGAGAAACCCACCCCCGCCGAGGTTGCCCGCCTGCGGATGGGTCACAGCGAGCGTGAGCGCGACAGCAACTGCAGCATCGACCGCATTGCCGCCATCGCGCAACACCTGGAGGCCCACTGCAGTCGCATGCGGCTCGCAGCTGACGACGACTCCCTTTCGCCCAGAAGCCACCATGTCGTTCGGCAGCACAAGGTCGCGCTCGCCCCCCGCGGGTCGCGTCGGCAGCGACAGGAAGGCGATGACGGCGCCGAAGCTCAGTCGCGCAGCGCGTGACTGCAACAGGCGGAGCGCCGCGCGGGTCATCGCTCCGAACCGCCGAGCCCCTCACCAAAGGTGACGCCCTGCGAGTGCAGATACTGGATCACGCGATCGATCTCCGACTGCTCGCCTTCGAGTTCGAGGGCAATGAACCCGCCCTGGTCCGTGACGGATGCGCCGCGGATGTTCACGACAACGTCGAACGAGCGGTTGATCTTGTAGAGCAGGGGCTCGCGAACGAGCTCCTGGCTGAACTCGAAGTGGATGTTCTTCTTGGTCTTCACGGGTTCGAAGGCCCGTCGCCGGGGCGAAGAGCGGCCGAAGATCCTAGCCACTCGCGGCCAAACATCGCGCACTTGATCCAGAACGCTGGTTAGTTAGCCTCTCTCGCCCTCTGGTCCCGTAGCCGAGTGGTTAGGCAACGGATTGCAAATCCGTTTACCCCAGTTCGATTCTGGGCGGGACCTCCACTCTTTCTGCCGGGCGAACGCTCGCTGCCGGCTGGGCGAACGCTGGCTTCAGAGCACGCGGTGTTGCCTTTTCAGCGCACAGCCGCGAGTTCGTCGCGAACAGCGACCAACAGGCGATGCGTGGCCTTGATGCCCTCGTCCTCCGACAAGCGGACGCCCTCGTATTCGATGCCGATCCGTCCGCGCCAGCCGTGATCGAGCACGCAGATCTTCAGCATCTTCCGGTAGTCCGTCGCGGTCTCGTTGCCCTGCTCGTCGAAGTCATGCGACTTGGCAGAGACGCCCTTGGCGAAGGGCATCAGTTCGCTCGTCCCGACGTAGCGATCGTAGACCTCGCCTTCGCGGACGCGGAAGTTGCCGAAGTCCGGCAGCGCGCCGCAGCGCGGATGATCCACCATCGTCAGCACGGTGCTGAGCCATTTGCCATTGCTCGACAGGCCGCCGTGGTTCTCGACGATGACATTGATGCCCTGGCCGTCAGCGAACTCGCATAGCTGCCGGAGGCCATCGACGGCGAGCTTGGTCTGCTCCGCCCACGAGCCGGAACTCTGCGCATTCACGCGAATCGAGTGGCAGCCCAGCGCCTTGGCGCACTCCACCCACTGGTGGTGGTTGATGACGGCCTGCTGCCGCTTCTTCGCATCAGGGTGACCGAGTTCGCCTTCGCCGTCGATCATGATCAACACGCTCTGCACGCCTTCCGCCTGGCAGCGGGCCTTCAGTTCGCGGACATAGGCCTCGTCGCGAGCCTTGTCCTTGAAGAAGGAGTTGACGTATTCGACCGCGTCGATGCCGTAGGCGCGTGCTCGCTTGGGGAAGTCGAGGTTGTCCTTGCCGTCTCGCGACAGCGTGCGGTGCAAGGACCACTCAGCCAGGCTGATCGTGAAGAGCGGGTCGCGAGCGGGCGAGGAACAGCCTCCCGCCACCGCCTCGCGGCCAAGCCACGTCGCCCCAGAAAGGCCGAGCGCGACACTGGCAGCACGTGAAAGAAACTCGCGACGATCTGGAGAGGCTGCTACCGAGGCGTTGTGCATCGCGGCATTGGAGCGGGGCGCAGCATTTGCGCAATCGCGGCCAGCGCCCGGATCACATCATCGGCTGCGGCGCCAGGCTCGCTGCGTTGGGGTCGATCGGGCCGAGGATCTTCTTGGTCACGGCCGACTCGCCGAAGGTCCAGATCATCGACGTGACCATGTAGACCATCAGGCCCGAGGCATAGTCGTAGAGCATGACGCCAAACATCAACGGCATGTAGCGCATGATTTGCTGCATCTGGCGCTGCTGCGGATCGGTCGGCAACGGCATCCGAGCCTGCAGGATCACCATCAGGGCGATCCAAAGCAGCGGCAGCACGTTGAACAGGCCCGGCCAGAACGGCAGCTCGAACAGGGCGTCCGGCGCGCTGAGGTCCGTCATGAACAGGAAGCCCTGATGCCGCAGGTCGTAGCTCGTTCGCAACGCAGTGAAGAGGCCGATGTAGATCGGCATCGTCAGGAAGATCGGCAGACAGCCGCCGATCGGTGGCATGAGCTTGTGTTCGCGCTGGAAGGCGATCATCGCCTGCTGATGCGCTTGCGGGTCATCCGCATACTTCGTCTTGATTGCATCGAGCTTCGGCTTCAAGTCCGCCATCTTCTTGCCGTAGGCGCGCATCGACTTCTGCATGCGAAAGTTCAAAGGCGCGAGGCAGCCGCGCACCAAGATCGTCAGCAGCATGATCGAGAGGCCCCAGAGCCCGGTCACGCCGTGGAAGAACGACAGCAACTTGACGAGCGTCGTCGCCATGAACCTGCCGCCTGGAACGACGATGTCGCCGCAGCACGGCGGCTCGAGGTCGACGTCGAGGATCGGCAGGAAGCGAGCATGCTCGGGGCTTGCGTCAAACACCGAATAGGACTTCGGTCCGAGGTAGCATCCGAATGCCAACGAGGTCGATGCAGCCGCGGCAGGAATTGGCAACCGCACCTGCGTCAGCGTGCGCGGCATGCTTCGCGGCTGGATCCCCAGGGCTGGGTTCTCCCGCAGCGGCAAGGACTCGACGTCGACGCGTGCGACCGATGCGGCGGCAGTGGCGTCCATCGGAAACAGGAAGCCGGCAAAGACGCGGTTCGAAGAGCCGACGATCGACAGCGGCGCTCCACCCAAGAACAGTTCCTGGATCGCGCCGTCGGAGGTTGCGCCGAGGTGCTTGACCTCGCCACCGGTCGACACGGCGATGGCCCATGCCGAGGTGCCGAACATCGCGAGTTCGCTGCGATTGGTCAGGGCCGGACCGGCGAGGCTCAAGGTCAGTTGCTGGCCAGCGGCCAATGCTGCACCCGAGTTGTCGAGCCGCAGTTCGAGCTGCAATCCTCGCTCTTCTGGCCGGTGCCGGAAGGTCTTGGTCAGGCGCAACCCGGAGCCTGACTCGATCGAAAACGACACGGCGCCGGCTTCCACCGTGCGCTGCCAGGGCGCACTGGCGAGCTGCGTGCCAAACAAGCTGGTCCCGATCTCTTGGACTTGCAGCGAGTAGATGCTCGCGCCGTCACCAACCACCATCATGTAGTCGCCGACGCCGCGATCTTTCGCTGACTTTTTGCCTGACTCCACCGTCGCGTAGTGGTCCGTCAGCTGCACGTAGTAGATCGCGGCGCCGCGGTCGTCGAAGCCGACGCGGAAGCTGCCGAGTTCCCCTGGCTTGCCGAACTCGTGAACGAAGTCAGGGCGATCCTGCGCAACGACAAACGCGGGAACGAGAAAAGACAGGAAAGCAGTCTGCAGGCTCTTCATGCGAAATGCGGGGGTGCGCTCGACCAGCGGTTGTGGGCTCAGCGGCCTTGCGCGAGGCGGTCGGCGAGGTAGCCAGGAAGCTCAGGAATCGCGCGGATCTGGCGCATCGTGGCCTCGAAGTCATACGCGACGCGATGGAACTGAACGACCTTGCCGTCGAAGGTGACGAAGGATGCCCGCGGATCTCCGTCGCGGGGCTGGCCCACCGAGCCGATGTTGATGATGACCTTGCCTTCACCGAGTTCGTAGCGGTCGCCGAGCTCAGCCGGCGAGTAGAACCCTCCGCTCTCGTGATAAAGGCCAGGCACATGGCTGTGGCCGACGAAGCAGATCCGGGCCTCGCCCATCCGCTCGAAGCACTCCGCCATCTTGACGCGATCATTGCCATCCCGGGGGACCATGTACTCGCGGATCGGGTCACGAGGCGAGCCGTGCACCAGCAGCATCTGCCCTTCGCGCCACGTCTCCTTCATGCCATCCAGATACTTCCAAAGCCGCATGTTCTCTTCGCGCGGGAAGTCCTTCCGATTGAGTTGCGCGCGCGTCCATTCGATCGCCGCGCGTGCCTTCTCGTTGAAGTCCGACGCGTAGAACATCGCGCCATGCTCGTGGTTGCCGAGCAGCGAAAGTTCTGCTCGGGCCATGACCATCGCCAGCGTCTCGCGCGGCTTGGGGCCGTAGCCGATGACGTCGCCAAGACAGATCACCCGCTTGCAGCCCATCTCGTCGATGGCTCTGAAGCACGCAGAGAGCGCTTCGGTGTTGCTGTGGATGTCGGAGACGAATGCGATCATCGAGCCCAGATCGGCCGCAGCCGATGAAGAAGGGCGGAGAGGGTACTGACGGCGCGTTCCCGAGGCCAGTCGCGAACGCTATCTTCCGCCCCGACATGCCCGCAGATTCGTCACGTCCACCCATCTGGGTCATCGCAGGCCCCACGGCCTCCGGCAAGTCCGCGCTCGCGGTCGAGTTGGCCGAAGCCGTCGGCGGTGAGATCCTCTCGATGGACTCGATGACGGTCTACCGCCGCATGGACCTCGGCACGGCAAAGCCCACGATCGAAGAAAGGAAGCGCGTGCCGCACCACCTGGTCGATCTCGTGGAGCCAGACCAGGACTTCGACACGGCGCGCTGGTGCGCAGCGGCAGCCGCCGAAGTCCAAACGATCTGGGAGCGAGGCCGGCACCCGATCTTCGTCGGCGGAACTTCGCTCTACCTCATGGCCTTCTTCAAAGGGCTCATGGAAGGCCCCGCGGCAGATCCAGTCTTGCGCCGCGAACTCGAGGCGCGTGAGGCCGCGGATCCCGGCTGCCTTCATGCCGAGCTAGAACAGAAAGACCCGGTGGCCGCCTCGCGCATCCACCGCCGCGACCTGCGCCGCGTCGTGCGCGCGCTCGAAGTGACCACCACAACGGGCAAGCCGATCTCCGAGCAACAGGAACACTTCGCCCGCGACTCGTGGGCGCGCGAGTGTCGAATCGCGGCGATCGCGTGGCCGCGCGAGACCTTGCATGAACGCGTCAAGGCGCGCACCGAGACCATGCTCGACCAGGGGCTGGTCAGCGAATGCGCCGCAATCGAGTCTGGCTGCGGCTTCTCGCGGACTGCCGGAGCCGCGATCGGCTACGCCGAGTGCCGCGACTTCTTGCGCGGCCGCTACAAGGACCGACAGGAGTTGCGCAATCGGATCCGCCGCAATACCCACCAGCTGATCCGTCGGCAGACAACGTGGCTGCGTCGCCTCCGCGAAGTGCGATGGATCCCCGGCGGCTCCGACGCAGTGGCATTGCAGCAAGCGCTCGAGCGCGCGCCGGACACCCACTGATCCGCGCCGACAGCGGCAGAAATGCGCGGCGCCTGCCAGAGCGGAGCACTACCCTGCGCGACCAAGAACCAGAGCCTGACATTGACAGAACCTGCTGCCCCCACGGATCCGGCCCGCCTGAGCGCGATGGCCAAGACGCTCGGCGTGACGATCGACGAACCCAGCGGCCTTCAACTGCTCGCTTATCTCGATGCGATGCTCGTGGTGAACGAGCAGATCAACCTGACGGCGGTGCGCGATCGGGAACAAGCCATCGTGCTGCACGCGCTGGACAGCCTCGCTTTCGGGATCCTCGGTCTGCGCCCCAACCACGTGCTCGATCTCGGCACCGGCAACGGTTTTCCCGGCGTCGCAGTGGCGGCGCTGCACCCGCGCGCGTCGGTTGTGCTGCTCGATCGAACCGCCAAGAAGATTCGCGCCATCGGAACCTGCTTGCTGACTGCCCGGATCCCAGGCGTTGAGACCCTGCAGCTCGATGCGCAGCAGGCGCCGTCGCTGCGCAAGGACATGCGAGCAGCATTCGATTGCGTCACGGCACGAGCCGTTGGCACGCCGCAGGCTTGCGCCGCGATGGCCAAGCCGCTGCTCGCTCCGCGTGGCGCGCTGGTCTTGTGGCTCGATGCCACTGCAGAAGCACCGCAGCAACTCGAGGGTATGCGGCGGGAGCGCGACGTCGGCTACGAGTTGCCAGAACCTGCGGCTCGCCACCGCCGGCTCGCGGTCTATCGGCACGGCTAGGCGGTTCGAGCACCTGGGCTGCCACGATCCGCAATCCTGAGCCGAAACCGTCAGGAAACGAAAACGGGCCGCACCACGAAGGCAGCGACCCGTTCTCGAACTTGGCCGATGGAACTTGGCCTATGGAACTTGCCAGTGGAACTTGCCAGTGGCCAGTTCCTGCTCGACTCGCTCAGCGCGTCGTGATCTCGTCGACGAGCGGCAGGCTCGTCGCCGTCACGAGGCCGAATCGGCCCAGGTGCTCGAACTTGCTGGTGCTCGAGGGGTAGTTGACGGTCGGATCGTTCCGGTCGTAGTTCCAGAAGTGGCGATCGATCGTGTTCTGGAT
>SXPK01000169.1 GCA_005776365.1 Planctomycetia bacterium | reverse complement strand
GTCGAGCTTCCTGTCGCCGCTGTCGAACGCGCGCACCGATCAATCCGGCGGCAGCCTCGAGCATCGCGCGCGCTATCCACTGGAAGTATTCGATGCCGTGCGCGCAGCATGGCCGCAGGATCGCCCGATCATCGTTCGTGTCTCCGCGACGGACTGGCTCGGCGAGCGCGGGTTTTCGATTGAAGATGCGGTGCAGGTTGCGCGCTGGCTGAAGGCGAAGGGCTGCGACTGCATCGACGTGTCGTCGGCCGGCAACTCGCCAGACTCGAAGCCCGTCTACGGCCGCATGTACCAGGTCCCATTTGCGGAGCAGATCCGGCACGAGGCCGGCATGCCGGTGATGGCGGTCGGCGGCATCCAGGGCGTCGATCACGCCAACACGATCGTCGGCGCCGGGCGCGCCGACCTTTGCGCCATCGCGCGCGCGCACCTCGAGGACCCCTACCTGACGCTGCGCGCCGCGAACGCATACGGCGTGGCGGACTTTCCGTGGCCCAAGCAGTACCTCGCCGTCCGCAAGCGACCGGCAGAGTGACGCGCCTGCTTCAGTCGAGGCGCAGGCCGAGCGAGGCTTGTGCGCGACGATGGAAGATGTCGGCGGCTTTGTGGTGACCGCGCGCGCGCATCGCCTCGCGCTGTGCTTTCGCGGCGTCGATCAGCAGGTGGCGCAGGCCGTCCTGCTTGGTGTTGAAGACCGGTGAGCCGTCTTGGCGATTCGTTACCGCCACGCCGCCTGGCTTCCACTCTGAGAACGCGCGTTGCAGCGTGTCCCATGCGCGCAACGTGGAGTTGTCGACGAGAACCGCCCGTGCTGCGGCGATGGCCGCGTCGCGCGACTTGCCCGAGGCGAGCGACGCATCCGCGAGAGCGAGCAGCGCTTCGGGCGTCGGCGCGAGGTCGACCGCACGCAGCAGGCTCTGAGTCGCGCGTTCGTGGTCACGTTCTTCGGCGAGGAACTGTCCGTGCGCTAGCCAGAGCCGGAAGCTGCCGTG
Source organism: Planctomycetia bacterium (assembly GCA_005776365.1). Taxonomy (GTDB): domain Bacteria; phylum Planctomycetota; class UBA1135; order UBA1135; family UBA2386; genus SXPK01. The sequence goes on along the minus strand of SXPK01000169.1, from coordinate 39,519 downwards.
CAGCGCGTCGGGCTCCGTGCCGGCGGCGGCGAGCGCTTGCTTTTCGAGGTCGATGGCGCGTTCGTATTCGGAGCGCGCGCGTTGTCGCCACTGCGGGCGATCGGCTTCGGCGACTGCAGCGACCTTCACTCGCAGAAAGGCCGCATAGTTGACGAGCGTGTCGGCCGGAACGTCGCGCGGTGGCAGGCGCAAGGCGATGTCGCGCGCCGCCTCGGCGTGCAGCAGGACTTCATCGATGTGCGAAGCGACGGCGCTTTCGCGGACGGCGCGTTCGTGCAGCGCGACCGAGTACGAACCGTGCGCCTTGAATGAGGAAGGTGCAGTCGCGACGGCGGCTTGCCACAAGGTCTCTTGCGAATGCCACTCCAGATTACGCAGGTTGGTGCGCGCCGCGAGCGCGATGACGCACGCTGCGAGCAGCGTCATTGCGACGCGCTGACGCACGCGCGAAGCGGCGACGCACACGAGTGCGATCAGCATCGCCATTGGCAGATAGGCGAGTCGCTCGCCAAACACCGTGCCGATGCGAGTTGCGACGTTGGCGACCGGTGCAAACGCGACGAACCAAGCGAGCGCGAGGAACGCGGTCGTCGGCGCGCTCGTGCGGCGACGGAGCGCGATCACCGCGATCCAGACCTGCGCCACCAATGCAAAGACGCCGGACCACACGAACCACGGTTCCGTTACAGGCAGTGCGTCAAACGACCAGTCGCAAGACAACGACGCGGGCCAGAGGATTACGTAGGCATACCGAAGCTGCAGCAGCGCAGCGGCGCCGAGCGATTGCCAAAGGGGCAGGATGAGCAGGGGATTGTCTGCGGCCGATGGCGCCGGGATCGCGTCGATCGCGATGGCCCGCAGGATCGCCCACAGCACGAGCGCTGCGAGTGTCCACGCGTGCACGTCGCCGATGCGCTGCCGCCATGGCGCCCGGCCTGGCTTGCATAGGTCCCCGAGCAGCAGCAGCGGCATCAGCACGATGCCGCTCTCCTTGCCGCCCACTGCTAGCAACTGCGCGAGTGCGATGCCGGCCTTGCGCGTTCGCGAGTATGGCCCGTCACCGCCGCCGAGGAACAGCGCGTATCCGCAGAGCACGCCACATGCGGCGATCAGGTCCGCGCGGCCCACGACATTGGCGACCGCTTCGCTCGCAATCGGGTGCACGGCCCACAGCGCCGCGGCTGCAAACGCGAGTGCGTTGCTGTTCGTTGCGCGTCGCAGGCATGCGTGCAGCAAGAACACGTTGAGCAAATGCAGCAGCACGTTGCCGAGCGCGTAGCCGAACGGCGCCACGCCACAGCCAAACCCCGAGTACTGCAACGCATAACTCAGCGTCGTCAGCGGGCGGTAGCCAGCGGTCGTGCGTGCCTCTCCACCGAAGTCATCGAACAGAATGTCCGCGAGGCGCTGGCTGTCGAGGCCGTGCAGCCGCGGATCCTGACCGATCACGCTGGGTGCGTCGAGCACGAGTCCGGCCTGCAGCGCTGTGCCGAACGCGAGCGTGACGAGGGCCGCCAGCGCGGCACGTGCCGCGACTCTGCTCGCGAGCCAATCGGCGAACGGTGAGGCGGCGAGGTCGGGCTGCGGGTTTGCGGTCATCGCCGCATTGTGGCCAACGAGCGCCCATTGCGCAGCGGTCTATCTCGCGCCCAACACCAGGCCCTTCGGCCGATCCTGCGATGCGGGCCGGTCGCACCCGCGATTACTTGCCGCCGTCCTTCTTCTCTTCCTTCGCGGGCTCGTCGGCCACCGGCGTTTCCTTGGCGGGCACGAGCTTGTCGGCGTACTTGGCCGGGTCCTGCTCGAACTTCGCCACGCACTTCTCGCAGCAGAAGCGGACGAGCTTGGTGCCGAACATTACTTCGACGACGGTGTCCTCGAGCTTCTCGCCGCCGACCGGGCACGAGGTGTTCGCGCTCTTTTGCTGCGCCGCGTAGGCCGCGTCCTTGATCATCTGCGCCATCTCCGCGGGCTTGGCCATCGCCTTCTTCGTGCAGCTCTTGCAGCAGAGCTGGACCAGGGTTCCCTCGAGCATCAGTTGCACGGGTTCGCCCATGCTGCCGAGTTCTTCCTTCGAGATCGTGCAAGTCTTGAGCGGGTAGTTCGCGAGTTGCACAGCCTTCTGCTTCTCGGCGAGCTTTGCCCCGAACTTCGCGGGGTCCTTCTCGACCTTGGCCAGACACTTCTTGCAGCAGGCCTTGTAGGTCTGGCCTTCGATCGTCTTGGACACTGCGTCTTCCCCGAGCGGCTCGTCGGAGACGATGCAGAGGTTGTCTGGATAGAGCGCCGGCTTCTGCACGATGGCGGCTGGCTTTTTCTGCTCGGCCGGTTTCGTGTCCTGCGCGGGAAGAACGGCGCAGAACAGCGCTGCGCAAACGGAGAACAGTCGGATCATGGGTGCCTCTCTAGGGGTCAGAATGCGTCCGCTTGTCGGTACGCGTCGATGAGTTTCTTCTCGCCTTCCTTGCCGCCCTGCGACTTGCCGTGCTCCATGCCGACGATGCCGGTGAAGCCCTTGCTGTGGATGTGCTTGAAGACGTTGCGGTAGTTGATTTCGCCGGTCCACGGCTCGCGGCGGCCCGGATTGTCGCCCGTCTGAAAGTAGGCGATCTCGGACCACGCGCGGTCGATGTTGGGGATCAGGTTCCCCTCGGTGATCTGCTGGTGGTAGAGGTCGTCGAGGATCTTGCAGAAGGGCGAGTTCACGCCGCGGCAGATCTCGTAGCCCTGCGGCACGCCGGTCAGGAACAGCTCCGGATGATCGCGACGATTGAGTGGCTCGAGGACCAGCGTCAAGTTGCTCTTGCCGGTGATCTCGGCGCAGCGCCGCAGCAGGTCGATCGTGTTGGCCATCTGATAGCCAAAGTCGAGTCGGTGGTCGATGAGGCCGGGTACGACGGTGCACCACTTCGCGTGAACGCGCTTGCTGATCTCGACGGCCTTGTGCATCTCCTCGAGCACTCGCGCGGCGTGATCCTTGTTGCCCGACGCGAAGGATGGGTTGTTCCAGTCGGCGTGCGCGACGAACACGCCCATTTCGATGCCGCATGCCTGCATCTTCTTGGCGATCTTCTCCTGCTCTTCCGTCGATCGGCCGCCCATGCCGTTGTCCTCCCACCCGACAAAGCCCTCGTCCGCCGCGAACTGCAGCTGATCGAGCATGTCGGGCGCGTGGTTGTCGAACATGCCGAAGTGCGGCGAGTACTTGAGCCGGAAGGGCGCGGGGCCCTTCTTGGCTGCGACTGCGGGCTCTTGCGCAGCGGTTGCGGCGGCAAGTGAAGCGGCGGCGGAACTGGCGGTCAGGAGAAAGTCGCGGCGATGCATAGGAACCTCGGGGCGAGGACGATAGGCGGATCGCGCGACCGATGCATCAGCCTGCATCTGCGTTCGTGGCGCGGCGGCGGATGGGTTTTCCCTTTGGAGAACAAGCTTGCAGATGCTGCTGCCCGTGGTCGGGTTCGCGGCGCGCGGCTACCTTGCAGAACCGAAGAACGCATGGAATCAAGCCGCACAACGACGAACGGACCAGCCGCGCACGGCGCGCACCTGCTCGACTCCGCGTTGTTGTTCTTCGGCACGTTGCTCGCGTGCTCCTTACTCGTGCGCGGAGTCTGGCACGGCCTGGATGCCTACAGCTTCTTGTCGCACCTCGAGCGCGGCGTGCACCAGAATCCGCGGCACCCCTTCTACTTGCCGCTCGCGGGTCTCGTCGTCGATGCGCTGGAGCCCTTTGGCGTGTCCGTCGTGCGCGCGGCGGCCTTTGCGTCATCGCTCGGCGCGGCCTTCGGTGCGGTGTTTTTCCATCGTGCGTGCCTTGCGCTGTGGATGGATCGTCGATCTGCGGCGCTGACTGCTGCGACCGCGGTCGCGTGCTTTGGCATTCTCTACTATGGCTCGATGGTGGAGATCCACGCAGTGTTCCTGCTGCCGGCAGGCGTCGCGTGGTGGCTTTGTGCGCGCTATCTCGCGCGCCCATCGTGGGGCAACGCGTGGCTTCTCGGCCTCTCCACCGGCGTGGCGGCCGCGACGCATGCAACGGGGCATCTGTTGCTCTTGACCTTTGGGCTGTTCGCGGTCGCGCGCACGCCCAGCATGGCGTCGCTCGTTCGCATGCTCCCGCACGCGATTGCAATCGCCTTGCCGCACGCGTTCGTTGCGTGGATGGCGCCGCGTCTCGTGCTGCCGGATGAAGTCCTCGCCGATCCCAACCCAGAGGCTGGCGCGGCGTCCTACTTCGCGTTCTTGCGGTCGCTAGGCACGGATTGGGGCCAACTCCCGCGCATCGTCTGGCACGAATGGCTCGTGCCGTTGTTCCCGGTGTCCGTGCTCGCGCCATTCGCGTTGCTGCGTCGGGATCTTCGCCGCGACGCCGCGGCGTTTTGTGCGACGGTCGCGGTCTACCTTGTGTTGACGACGATGTTGCTCGGGCCGCTCGCGGTGATGCAGAAGCCCGAGTATCTGCCACCGCTTGCGACCTACGAGTTCGGGGCCTACTTCCTGCCGCTGGGGCTCCCGGGCGCGATGCTCGCGCTGCGCCTCGTGCCGCAGCGGGTTGCCATCGCGTTGCCGGTCATCGGGCTCGCTGCGGCTCTTGCCGTGATGTTCTCGTCACCGCGCGTTCCGAGCGATCTCGCCTACGGCCGCGATGCGCTCGCCGTGCTGGACGACAAGAAGGCGCGCATCCTGATCGGCGGCTACAGCGAGCTGGACTCGATCCTGCAGTTGCGGCCCGAATGCGGCAGCGAACCGATGCACGCCGAACCAAACACGGTGCTGACGGTCTATGGGCTGTGGCTGTGGCTCTTCCGCTTCCCCGAGTATCGCGTGCGCGAGCACGTGTTCCTCTGGTTCGACGTGCAGGCGCAGCAGATCCGGCAGAAGGGCGGCCAGTTGTTGATCACCGATGATGCGCTCGCGCTCTTGCGCGGCACGAAGGACGGTCTGCTCGACACGCTCGCGAACGAGCACATCCCAGCTCGCTACACGTTGGTCCCGATCGAACGCGGGCGCTTCCGTGGCTACGTGGTCCTGGACCGACGCTGAGTCTCGCAGCGACGCTCGCGGCGGCATAAGCTGCGCGACCCGTCATGCGCACGCTGCTGCTTCTGCCGTTGCTTCCTGCCCTTGGTGCATTCGTCGCGGTTCCCCCGACGCGCGTCGCACAAGATCCAGCGCCCGTGCTCAAAGCGTCCGGCGACGACCGAGCCTTCGTCGACTACTCGGCGACGATTCCCGGCAGCGACGTCACGTTTGACATGGTCGCCATCCGCGGCGGATCGTTCGTGATGGGAGCCCTCGCGAACGAAGTGGGTCGCGTCGAACACGAAGGCCCACAGCTCGAGGTAAAGGTCTCGCCGTTCTGGATGGGCAAACACGAAGTCCGCTGGAACGAGTACGACCGGTGGTACGAAGCCGATCTGCCGCAGAGCAAGAAGCCTGACGGCACGAGCAAGCCGACGCCGGCATACACGGACATGACGTTCAACATGGGCCGCGACGGCTTCCCGGCGATCGCGATGTCGCATGTTGCCGCGCGCCAATACTGCGCATGGCTGTCGAAGGTGACGGGCCACTTCTACCGGTTGCCTACCGAGGCGGAGTGGGAGTTCGCATGTCGTGCCGGGACGGCGACCGCTTACTCGTTTGGCGACGACGCGTCGCAACTCGACGAGCACGCATGGCACCAGGGCAACAGCGAGAAGGCCTACCACAAGGTCGGGCAGAAGAAGCCCAATCCGTGGGGCCTCCACGACATGCACGGCAACGTGGCGGAGTGGGTGGCGGACCAGTATTTCGCCGACCTCTATGCCGAGAAGAACGGCAAGGCGCCGCGCGACAACCCGTTCTTGCAGCCCGGACGCGACAACAAGGATCGGCCGATCCGCTTCCCGCATCCATTGCGCGGCGGCTCGTGGCAGGACTTGGCGCCATTGCTGCGCAGCGCTGCTCGCCGACCGTCGGAGCAGGCGTGGAACAAGCAGGATCCGCAGATCCCGAAGAGTTGGTGGTATCTCACCGAGGGCCAACTGGTCGGCTTCCGCATCGTGCGTCCCTTCGTCGAGCCTTCGCCCGCAGAGCGAGCGAAGTTCGAAACCCCGTGATCTCCGCTCCGCGTGCCGCGCGGCGCATGTCGCTCGCTTCTTGAAGGTCCCCAGCATGACCCATGCATCGCGTCGTTCGTTCCTGCGGTCGTCGGCTCTCGCCGGCATCGGCGCCGGACTCTCTGCATCGCTTCCTGCATCTGCTCGCGTCCGCAACGGCCGCGACGACGAGCTGCGCATCGGCTTGATCGGTTGCGGAGGTCGCGGCACCGGTGCTGCGGCGCAGGCGCTCTCGACCAGCGGCCAGGTGCGACTCGTTGCGGTGGCGGACATGTTCGCCGACAGCCTTGAGAACGCGCTCAGTTCTCTGCAGGAGAACGAACGCCTTGCCGCGCGCATCGACGTGCCAGCGGAGCGGCGCTTCGTCGGTTTCGATGGCTACAAGGGCGTGCTCGCGAGCGACATCGACGTCGTCTGCATTGCGACGCCGCCCTACTTCCGGCCGCAGCACTTCGAGGCCGCGATCGCGGCGGGCAAGCACGTGTTCTTGGAGAAGCCCGTCGCCGTCGACGCGCCGGGCGTGCGCAAGGTGCTTGCCGCGGCCGAGCTTGCCAAGCAGAAGAATCTCGCGGTCGTCTCCGGCCTGCAGCGCCATCACCAGAACGGCTACCTCGCGGCGATGCAGCGCATCCACGGCGGCGAGCTCGGCAAGCTGCAGTTCGCGCGTTGTAGCTGGAACATGGGCAGCCTGTGGCACCGCGGCCGCGATCCGAAGTGGACCGACATGGAGTGGCAGTTGCGCAACTGGCTCTACTTCACGTGGCTGTCGGGCGACCACATCGTCGAGCAGCACGTCCACAACATCGACGTCGTCAACTGGGCGACCAAGGGCCACCCGCTGCGCGCGCGCGGCATGGGCGGCCGGCAGGTCCGCACCGATGCAAAGTGGGGCAACATCTTCGACCATCACGCGGTGCAGTTCGAATACGCGGACGGCTTCCTGTGCTTCTCGGAGTGCCGCCAGATCGACGGCTGCGCCAATGACGTCAGCGAACACGTGTATGGCACCGACGGCAGCTGCCATATGGACAGCGGCAACTGGCGCATCGACGGCAAGAACGCGTGGAAGCACGACGGCGCCAACAACGACCCGTATCAGACGGAGCACGACGCATTGTTCGCGGGCATCCGCAGCGGCAACCTGCTCAATGAAGGCCAGATGGTCGCGGAGAGCACGATGTCTGCGATCCTCGGCCGGATGGCGACTTACACGGGCAAAGTCGTGACGTGGGACGACGCGATGGCGTCGAATGATGTTTGGGGGCCGGAGAAGCTGGAGTCTGGCCCGCTCGAGGTGGACGCAGTGCCGGTGCCGGGCAAGTCGAAGAAAGGGTGAGATTCCTCGGGCTGGGGAAGTGTGTTTTCTGGAGGGGGGGGTCATCCACAGAGATTCCAAGCGGAGGTTTGCTGATGACCCACGTGCTTTCGGCTTTCGCTATGATGGCCATCGTCATTTCAGCCCTTCATGGTCCATCGCAGTCCGCTGCTTGCCGCTCTCGTCTCGGCGGCTTGATCCAAGTCGCTGGCCCGGGCACTACTCGTTGCGAGCCCAGGATTGCTCTGGACGAGGTGTATGAGTGCATCAAGAAGGTTCAGTGTCTTCCAGGCGTGGGCTTTCGTTGGATCCGCATCACTGGTGATCGAGAGGGCCTGGGTTCGGTTCTGCTGCATTACGCAGATGGCGGCGCCAAGCTGGGTGGACTGGTCAACACTCTGGCAGGCGGGTTCGAGGGATTCGTGCGCTTCGGCAGTGCAACCGTGTCCATTCGAACTGCTCCAGATGCGCAAGGAGTGTTCTTCGTCGGCGGCATGGAGTTGGAGATCGACGAGTCGACCGCTTCCGTCGTCAACATTGTCATGGATCTGTCGAAGGGCAAAGCCGACCCCTCAGCCAAGTAGCAGTGAGAGGGCACCACGTTGTCGGCTGAGAGCTTGCTCCGAAGCCGACTCTGTCGTGACGAGATAACAGCGCGATGAAGCACGACCGCATCGTCGTGGGGTGGAGAGCCGCAAGCGTTCGTGTCTGAATCGATCACCCCGCGCGCTTCTCCCCATCGTCCTTGCCAACGGGTGCACTCACCTGGACCCGCAGCGGGCGGCCAACATCGGAGCGTTCCTTGATCCTCTCCTGCAGCTTCTGATTGCCGCGAACGATGCGATCGGGCAATGTCGCTCGCCCTCGTCATCTTCACCGCGATCCGCGGCCAGCCATACCCAAGCGTCGATGCGCGGATGCACTCGGGCACCAGTCCGAGGAGGTTTGCCCGACAGCGAGGTGAGTCGCCGGCGAGCAGGTCAGGTTTCGCCTGTCGAAGGCCCAATGCGACCGCAGCCTTCAGTTCGGTTGGCTGGTCGTCGATAGCTCGCCACGGAGGATCGCAAGCATGTCGGCCGTCAGTCCGCCCATCGACGAACACGTCTTCAAGCTCTACGCCGAATACACCGGCCTGCCCGAGGCGCTGGTTGCTCAGTGCGCGCAGAACTTCGGCAACTTCAACCAAGTCACTTGGCAAGAGTGTCCTGGCGACAACTGGCTCGACAAGGCCAAGGTCTACTACGAACAGAAGGACGAGTACCTGTTCGACCTGCTGTATGGCAGCCAGACCAAAGCGAGGCGGCGCGCGATCTATCAGCAGTATGGGCATTGGCGCTGGATGGTCGGCGCCGGCCCGGAAGTGCTCGAGTTCGGCGGCGGCCTCGGTTTTTGCTGCTCGATGCTGCGCGACGCAGGCAAGCGCGTCACCTACTGCGACGTGAACGGACCCGCGGCAAAGTTTGCTCAGTGGTACTTCGCACGCTGCGGCCAGGACGACATCGAAATCGTGCATACGCCTTCGCATGAGCTCGTGCTGCCAGCCCGTCGGCATTGGGACCTCGTGTTCTCGGACTCGGTCATTGAGCACGTTCCCGATCCCGCCCTCACCGTAGAGCGACTGGCCCAGGCAGTCAGGCCGGGCGGACTGCTCTACCTCATCATCGACGCGCACGAAGTGAGTGCAGCGTTTCCGATGCATCGGCACGTCTACCTAAAGGACCTGCTGGCGGGTGCGCCGACGCTCCGCGCAATGGAGCATGTGTTGCACGATGGAGACGGGCTGAATGCATTCAGGCGGACTGCTAACTGATAGCTGCGGATGTCCTGTTCGCGAAACCCCACCAAGGTCTCCGCCTGGTCGTAGCACTATTTTGTCACGAGTCCGAGTTGTGAAAGAGTTTCTGCCCTTACAACTTGGGCGGATCGCGGATGAAGTCGGCGGCTCGTGATGCGAAGCGTTCTCCGAGTGCGAACAGCATGAGTGCGTGATGAAGTGCTGCAGTGATTGGTACTGACCTGGGTCGCGCAGCCGTTGCAGCATCCCCTCCATGTTCTTCTGCTTCGCATCGCTGAGCAGGTCGCGCACGTATCGGAGCGCGTTGCCAGTCTGTCCACCGCGGCGAACGAGCCTGCGAGCCCATCCATGAACTTCGTCAGTCGCTTCAGTCGGTTGACGTCGATGCGCAGCAAGGACGGCGGAGTACCGCAACCGCAGCACGCGTAGAAATTTGTATTGGCTCGATGCTCAGTAGATACCTGACAAAGTCGTGCTTAGGGCGACTGCGCTTCGGCTCGTGATCGATTCGGCACGGGGAAGCCAAGGTGGTGGTGATACGAGAAGTCGATCACTCGTCATGCAGTTGACATGAGGAACCGAAGCGGGGACGCTCGACGGAGAGTCGCGACAGTCCTGTGGCTACTCAGAACATGGAGGCATCATGATCGGGTTGGTTGTCATCGGAGTGCTGGGTTGTGGGATGGCAGCGAGTGTGTTACGTGGAGGCCCTGAGTCTGCGATCGGGTGCGACCTTGATCCTTGCAGTGTGTTGGCCTCCGGTGCTTTGAGGCAAAGTGTAGAGTTCTATGGATGCACCACGCTGGTGGCCTTCAATCCGACGACTGGGCAATGGACGGTGTTCGGGTGTAGTGGACTGCCGTGTGCTCCGACCGAACCTGCCTGCAAGCTCAATGCTCAGTTGTACAATGGGGGCGTTGAGACATGGTGCGGCTGCGGAGCACAGTTCGGGCAGGCGGAGTCGTGCCATGCACTGATTCGAGTGCCCAACCAAAGCCCCCCCTACGTTGTCTGCGGCACTTCGAGTTGCCCGCTAGCGTTCTTTTGTCTGAGCCTGCACCTGCTTTCGGAATCAGAGGATCCGACTCCGGTGTGCTCATGTCAGTAGCGCCGCGCAATTCAAGGGCCTGGGCAGCGGCAATTGTGGTGCTCAGCATGCTCGGGGTTCTTCTGCTCACATTGACGGGCAACGTCGATCCGCATGTCCAGATTGGACAAGCGCATGATTCGATTCCAAGCGCTCCGGCCGAAGCAAGTGTCGGTGGCCGCGCAGATGTGCCCAACCGGTCCCTGGTGCCGAGTCACGCCGCAACATGGAGAGTTGCTGATGATAGAGGCCTTCCACTGCCTGCGGCGATTGTCAGGGTCGGCGCTGCGGAATACGTTTGCGCTGTCGACGGCACAGGATCCGCGCCGATTTCTGGTGAGCAATGCAGAGCAGCGGCCACTTGTCTTGGTCACAGTCGATGGGAGGGCACGCTCTCCAGTTCTGAGCGAGCCGAAATCGTCCTCCAGCGAACAGGCGAGGGAACTGTCCTAATCATCAACGAAGAAGGGCGGCCGATTGAGGGCGCCGAAGTGGTATTGGCCAAGGCATGGTTGAACTTCGCGGAACTGGAGCATACTTCGGTCCAACGCGTCATAACCAGTGCGGAAGGGCTCGCACAGTTCAAGGAATTGGCTTTTGGCAACTACTTCATTCACTGCCGACATCCAGAGTACGTGTATGTGCATGAAGCCCAAGGAAAATGGGCGTTGCCAAAGACTTCAAATTACTTTTTCCCGGGAGTCGGAGCGGAAGGAGGGGTGCAGCCCGAAGAGAAGCTGGTTCTCCAAGTGCCCGGTACCCGGCGAGACATCCGACTATCGCTGCCGTATGCGATCGTCGTCGAGCTAGAGGGAATGCTGAAGATTCAAGATGTCGTCATGCGAGCGACAGACTCGTGGTACGTAGTTCCAAGCAACAAGGACGGGTGGGAGCAGGTCCAGGCGATCAAGGCACGAATCGAGGATCGGTTCCCTCGGGCATTTGCTGCGGTAGTCGTCAAGACTGCGCCTGAGCGCCTGCCGACGGCGCGGACCATTAGCACCCTGACCGGGCAAGACGAAGGGGCGCATTACCTTGCGGAGGTGCAGGCGATCGGCCGCGTTGCTTGGAGGGGTCCGGTCACCCCGATCGCAGTGCGGGAGTTGGAGCGCCCGTTGGTGATTCCGCTGAGCGACATGCCCACGTCTACAGCGTTTGGCTCGGTTGCCGTGGAACTGCCGACCATTCGCGAGCAGGATCGACACCACCTGTCGGACAAGGAGATCAGGGCGACATGGGACCGTCTGCGGGAGGATCGGATGTATCACGCATTCCGGCCATTGGACCTGACAGAGCCGCAGGTGCTGCCAGTGGGAGTTTACAAGCTCACTGCCCACGATTGGCTCATCACGCAGCTCGCGGCGAAGCACGGGTCGGTGGAGATCGTCGAAGGGGAACACAAACACATCGTGCTTGGTGGTGGGATCGCGCTGCGATGGATGCGAATCGCCGGGGATCAAGCAGGGGCTGGCTCGGTGATGCTCGAGTGCCCAGAGCACAATCTGCGCGTGGGCGGATTGGTGGCAAGTGTTACGACCGGGTTCGAGGGGTTCATCCCCTGTGGTTTCTCAAAGGTTACAGTGCGTGCCTACTCACAAAAGCCGGGGTACAGATGGGAGCGTGTGACTGAGAGGACTCTCGACGCCACAAGTCCGGATGTTCTGACGGTCGAGTTGCTAGAGGTGCCGCGAGTGAGCGACAAGTAGGCGAGGCCGATTCTGGCGGCGCCTCGATGGTTGCTGGATTGCGGGCCATTCTACTGCGCACGCACCGAAGTGTTGTCGCCGCCTCCATCCGTCATGCAAGCGCGCATCGCGCCGTTGCGAACCCTCGATGAATTCGGTCGCCGGTCCGCGCACGCGGCAATCTCCCTCCCGGGGCCTGCTCGCAGGCCGACGCCGCGCGTCGTATGGAAGCGCCGAACCACTCCTAGTTAGCAGCCCGTCGAAGAACGGCTGCGTCGCCGAGAGCTTGGCATCTGGGGCGAGATCAAGCAGTGCGAACGGAGTCGAATCCTGGGATTCGACGCAGCTCGCACGACGCTGAGAGCGGCCCGAATGCCGGGCTCGCAGGCATCATGCGCCTTTCAATTGGCTGTTAGAGTCCTTCATATGACTCCTTCCAATGGCCCTTGGCTCGGCCGTGTTGCTGGCACGTGCCTGCTAGGTCGAATCCACGGATCGGACTCCTTTCGCACTTCTCGATCCCGTCCCGGCTACCGCGCTCTGGCCGACGCAGGTTCCACGGATCCCGGTGCTAATTCCCTCCTAGCACACAGAATGCATGACTTGCCTTCGCTCGCAGGATTCTTGTGAAACCACTTCTGGCATTGCGCAGCAAATGCAGCTTCTCGCGGCGGCATTTTTCACGCTTCTGCATATTGGCGATCTCAAGGACCGCGACAGGGCGAAACACGATCTTGGCAGAACGATTCCATCCGGGGGACAGGCAAAGCCAGGAAGCCTGCGGGTGAGAATGCGTCGCGGCCAGGCACTTGTGTCCTGGTCGCGATCGCACCTCGCTTCACTGCTCACGCGATCATCTTGGAGAGTTCCTGACGCAATTCGTCCCGCTTGGCATCGTTCGCCACGTAGAGGCGGCAGGCGCCCAAAATGTACGGAAGCAGGCGCTTCATCTCCGAATTGTCGAAGGTAGAGAGATTGCCTCCGTTGCCCTTGATGTTGCGTTCGAGGACGGACATGGCCTTGTCTTCGCCGAGAAAACCAGCGACCACCCGCAGCAGCTTGCTGAATAGAGGACTCATGGCGTTGCTCCTAGGCGTTGGTGCGACCGCTCAGCGTTTCGGCTTCCTGGTCAGTTCCTACCAATACGGACAAGGCGAGAACCGCCTTGCGCATGTCGTCGGCATGAGCGACCAACTCGTTGACGATGATCCGCCGCTCGACTGCCTCCACGGCTGCCTTCTCGTCCGCGATGCGCGTGGCGCACTCGGAAAGCAAGGTGGCACCCGGGCCGAGTGAGCCTGAGATCCTGGCCAGCGGCGTGGTGATGCTGCGCTTCACTGCGTAGCCCAGCAAGCAGGACACCAACACTGCCAATGCCGACAGGCTCACCATCCACGTCCGGCGCGACTCGTAGTGCGCGATGCGGGTCGACAGGAGCACGTCGAGTTCGACTGCTGCGGTGTGCCAAAAGCTGAAGCTGGCGGCTAGGGCCTGGCTGCCCGTCGAGCGCGCAGTGGCGACATCGACGGTTTCGCCAGCCGCGACGCAGCGCGCCAACTCGAGGAAAGCTGTGGTCGCTTGCTGGTAGGCAGCCAGTTCCCTGGGCAGCACGTCCTGCATGGACTGCTGGGCACCATAGAAGTTGGCGTCCTCATTGATGCAGGTCTGCGTGCTGGCGACCACGCGCGCAAGGTCAGCCTCACCGAGCATCGCTGCTTGCACCGCGAGCGACGCGAGTGCTTCCCTCGAGGGACTCCCTTGGGCCAGTATCGCCTCGATCGAGCTCATGATTGCCCCGATACGATCCTGTGTCTGCGGCAGTGCCAGCAACGTGACATCCATCAAGTAGTAGCTGTCGAGATCCGGGTCGAGAATCAGGTTGGAGGTGTCGCCGGCGTGGGTGATGTAGCCTCTGAGGTCCGCCACCAGATGCTCGAGTTGCGGGAGCGCCCCCTGAATCGAGCCGGCCTCGATGGCCGCTACCGCGCTCCTCCACTCACTCCGCAACAGGGGGACGCGCAGGTGAGCGCGATTGCGCTTCCGCAGCCCTTCAGGGGTGAACTGCAAGAGCTCCCCGAAGTCGGCGTCCGCTTGCGCGATGGATTCCATCGCTGCGTTACCGCAATCAATGGCCGCCTGCAGGCGCGGGGCGGCACCAGCGTCGTTGCCGGCCAGCAGGGCGAGGCGTAGTTGCTGCACGGCTGCGAGGGACTGCTCTAGCGGGCGCTGGTAGGCGTTGCCGGCGTGCTCCTTCTGTGCAAAAGTGACGAACTCAGTAATGCTCGACCAGACCTGTGAAAACAGGATGGCTATCGGCAGCGTGAAAACGCAGGCCACGAGCGTGATTCTGCGGCCAACATTCATTGTCGTATTGCGATTGGATGTCTGCATGGGAGCCTCCTGGGCTGCTTCGTGAGGAGCGTTGCGCCGTTGCCCGCAAGACCTTGCGAGTCGCGGCCGGTCGGGGCAACTTCGTCGGCCTGTAGAGCGAATCTTGAGAGCCAAGGAAGAAAGCCGCATATCCTGGCATAGGGAAAATACGGAGGCGGCACGGCTAAGGTAGATCTGCTGAAAGCTTCGAAGCACGCTTGGAACTCACTTATCTTTCCATTCCATGCGAGGGCTTATGAACAGGGTAATTGTCTCGGTTCTGGTTCTGATCACACAGGTGGCGGCGCAAGATCCGATTGTATCTGCAACAGATGGCTCCACACCGACGCGCTTCGTGAGCGGCAACTGGGGCGTCGATTTCTCGAATGCCTATTTCTTTCGTGGGCTCCTCCAGGAGAACCGTGGCGTCATTGCCCAGCCGCACTTGGAGCTGGGGTATGACCTGGGAGGTGGCGAATCCGTGCACGATGTGGCGTTCACAATGGGCACATGGAACAGCCTCCACGACGACGACAACGGCAGCGGTGCCGGCAGCCAGTCGATGTGGTACGAAAGCGACTTCTATGCCGCCTTCAGCGCTGGCATCGGCGAACGCTGGAGTGCCGCGGTCATCTACACTGCCTACCACAGCTCCAATGGCAAGTTTGGAACATACCAAGAAGTGGCGTTCAGCCTCGGATATGACGACACCGGCTGGCTGTCAGACACGTTCAGCCTGCAGCCGTCGATCGTGCTCGCAGTCGAAACGAGAGGCCAGGCAGATGGAGGGGAGCAGCTCGGCACCTACGGGCAGGTTGCGATCGAACCGTTGTTTGCCTGCGGCCCGTGCTGTGGCCTGGATCTGTCGCTGGCGTTGCCAGTCACGGTTGGATTCAGCCTGGGCGGCTACTATGAAGGCTTGAACGGCGACACGGCGCTCGGCTTCGTGGACATCGGCGCGGTGCTGAGCAGCCCATTGCCGTTCATGCCTTCGCGCCTTGGGCCGTGGGACGCGAGCCTTGGCGTGCACGCCTTGTTCCTAGGCGACAGCAATGCTGCCCTGAACGGAAACGATGACCTCGCGTGGGTGTTCTCGTTCAGCCTGAGCACCTCGTTCTAGCCCGGCTGGCCGTGGGCGTCGCAAACGTGCTCAGCGCCGCACGTGCACGTGGCGAAAGGCCGGTTGCGAGCCTTTCTTGGTCGCTTTGCGATCGCTCGTTTCGTTTGCGCTGCCTGCTCGGACGCGGCGCACCGTGCCCAGCGTGCCGACGTGACGCATGGCGGTGAGCTTCGCAACACGCATCGAGCGAGTGGCTTGCTCAGCGGACGCGTTCTCTTGCGCCATCAAAGGGACCAGGGAACCAAGGAGAAGAACGGCCAAGGTTGCGAGGAGTCTCATCAGGACAAGCATAGCCCGATTTTCGCCAGACGGCGGCGGTTGCGTGTCGAGCGGCCAGTGTAATGGATCTCAGCCGGGAGCAAGTCCATGCCTCACGTCGGTGTGCTCCAGGAGTCCCGCCCCAAGACAATCGTCGCGGCCGTCCGTTGCCCTGCGAGACAAGATACGGAGGTCTACCAGCCCGTTGAAGAACGCATGCGGCCTCTCGAGCCCGGCATCCGGGCCGATCCCTGCGTCGTGCGAAGGAGTCGAATCCCCAGATTCGACTCCGCTCGCACTCCTGGATCTCGCCCCTGCTGCCAGGCTCTCGGCGACGCAACCGTCTCCAACGGGCTGCCAGCTGCACCGCGCTGGTTCGCGGACCCGACCGTGCGATCTCGCCGCTGTCGCAAGTGGAGGCGTGGTTAGATCGGGCGCTTGCCAGAAAGCGGCGAATTCCTTTCGCGTCCTGCTCGCAAGCCGCCGCCGCACGCCGTATGCAAGCGCCGAACCATTTCCCGCTCAGACTTCTTCGCATGACTCCTTCCAATGGCCCTTGGCTCGGCCGTTTTGTCTGGCACGACCTCATGACTACCGACGCCAAGGGCGCGCTTGCTTTCTACAGCAAGTTGTTCAATTGGCGCGTGGACGCGATCCCGATGATGGGAACGACCTACCACATGATTCATTGCGGCCCAGGCCCGATTGGCGGCGTAATGGAGGACAAGAACATCCCCATCTCGCATTGGATGCCGTATCTAGCCGTCGACGACGTCGACCGCGCCGCCGCGAAGGTCGCGCAGCTTGCCGGCTCGGTTTGCGTGCCGCCTACTGATATTCCGAGCACGGGCCGATTCGCTGTGATTGGGGACCCGACCGGCGCTTACCTGTCTCTCTACCGCGGCAACCCCGACTCGCAGGGCTCCGACCCCGACCTGCCGGTGCCCGGTCGCATCTGCTGGAACGAGTGCTACAGCACCGACAAGGACAAGGCGCAGGCTTTTTATAGCGCGCTCGTCGGCTGGAAAGTCGAGGCCATGGACATGGGGCCCGCGGGCATCTACCACGTGCAAAAGGTCGGCGACAAACAGGCTGGCGGGCTGATGCAGCATCCGATGCCCGGAGCGCCTTCTTGCTGGGTCGTCTACTTCTTCACCGAGGACCTGGCGGCCAGCACGGTGAAGGCCAAACAACTCGGCGCATCGGCGATGATGGAAAGCGTGCCGATCCCGAAGGTGGGCTACTTCTCGATGCTGACGGATCCGCAGGGGGCCATGTTTGCGCTGTTTCAGGCGGATCCGAACGCCAAGGGGACCTGCTGATCCGCGAGATCACCGAGATACTGGGCAATTTGGGCGCGCATGCTCGCCATATCAAAGATCACGCGTGAGCGCGCATACGTTGGCCGCGACTGCGCTGATCACGACGCGGCTTGCTGCTGCTGGTGCTGTGTCGAGAATGCGGCCTGCGCCACTGGCGGTGTCATAGGAGAACTCGTCAAGGCGAGCGCACCGATGTCGCTGTTCACCGTTTGAGCGCGAAGGTCGCCTTCCGCTGCACGGTGAGGCGCGGATTCACGTCGAGCAGCGTGCCTTGCCCCATGGGTCGCGCCTGCATCTTGGACAATCCGAGGATGTCCGCCATGCGGAAGTGCGGCAGGCCGGCCGAAGCGACGGAGATCTTGCCGCCTTTCTTGCTGACATCCGCGGCCAGCTCGTTGTAGACGGCCAAGCCCATGCCGTGCACAAACGTCATTCCTGGATGCGCCACGAGGAAGGCCACCAGCGAGTCTCGGTCGTGGATGCCGGAGACGTCGAGGTTGTCGCGTCCGGTGTACATGATCCCGGGAAACATCGTCATGGTCGGTGATAGGTAGACGATGTCCGTGGCTGGAACCGGAATGATGCAGGAGAAGGCGACATCGAAGCGGTCCCCACGGAGTCCCTCGGCCAGTTCGCGAAACGCCGTGCTGTTCTTCTGGGGGCCGACGGGAAGGTCCACGTCGACCAAGACCCAGGACAGTTCGAGTTGTGCGCCCCTGTAGTGCGCGTTGATCCGACGGACGAGCTCAGCCGCCAACTCGGCTTCGAATCCGACATGCCGACCCGTGTCGTCGACGGTGTGCAGCGGATGTTCGACGATGTAGCCAAGTCGGAGGGTGCGGGCCCCGATCTCGACGTCGGGCCACAGCGGGCCTGCTGGCGTGCTCGGCGGTGGTTGCGTGACGCCGAGGTGGCGGTGGTGGCTCTGCTGGTAGGCATCGCCGTCCTTGGCATACTCAGCGAACGCAGCCGACAGCAGCGCGTCGAAGTGGACGACGGCGGATGGAGCTTGGACGGCCTCAATTGCCGAGCATCCGGTGAACAATGCGGCGGCGAGAGCAACGCGGCTGGGATTCAACATGGGTTCTATGGTCAACGGGCGCTCGGGGATGGGCGGCGGCTCCTACGCGTGCTGCGCGGCGTCGCACGAGCAACGCAGTCATGGTCCCGTTCCCCACTATTCGGCGGATCCAGGCACAATGCGCGCGAGCCAGGGACGAGCCGCTCGAGCGTTGCTGCAATGGCCCTGCATTCGGAGTGCAGCGCCACGTTTTGCCAAAGAGATCCTCTCCGGCTCTCGTCGAGTTCATGCGCGATTGCTGAAGGGACGCACTGGCGCAGCCTTCACTCGCTACGGTGTCACGGTACTTTCCTGAAGTCCTACCACCGATGATCGCCGGTACGAGGAGTCCACGCATGAACTGGTCCTGCCACCGCTCCTGCTTTGTCGCCGCGCTGATCAGCGCGCACGCGCCGGCGCAAGAACCCACCATCGATCCAGATCTTCGCGCGCGCATCGAGCAGCTCGAAGCGAAGCTCCGCGACTACGAAGCGATACGCGGAGAACTGCGGCCTTCGTCGCCAACGGGCGACTACCAGCCCGATACGTTGCCCTTTGCATGGGGCGATTTCCGCTGGATGCCCGGCAACTATGCGCCGACTGATAGCCCGTTGAAGTTCGGCGCGTTCACGGGCGAAGCGCGCGTCGACACGACCTACCACTACTCGTTTGCGAATCCCGCAGACAACACGATCTCGGGATCGAGCGAGGTGTTCCGGCACAGCGAGTTCCAACTGACGCAACTCGGGCTCGGTGGCGACATCTACTACCGCGGCGCCCATGCCCGTTTCATGACGCAGCTTGGCATGTATTCGCAGACGACGCCGCGCAACGACCCAACGCCGTCGCGCGGCCAGTGGGATCTCGACGACGCATATCGCTACGTGTCCGAAGCGTATGCGGGTTACCACTTCGACGCGATGCACGGCATCAACGTGCAGGCTGGCATCTTCATGTCGTATGTCGGTCTGTGGTCGTACTACAACTTCGACAACTGGACTTACCAACCTTCGTTCGTGTCGTCGAACACGCCTTGGTTCTTTCACGGTGTGCGGGCGCAGATCTTTCCTTCCGATCGGCTGAAGATTGAGCCGTGGCTGGTCAACGGCTGGCAGTCCTACGGCGAAT
The DNA here is from genome assembly GCA_005776365.1 of Planctomycetia bacterium. Classification (GTDB taxonomy): domain Bacteria; phylum Planctomycetota; class UBA1135; order UBA1135; family UBA2386; genus SXPK01. The sequence continues at coordinate 20,278 of SXPK01000169.1, read as the reverse complement.
ACCGCGATGCGCCCGGCGGCGGCATGCAGATCAAGTGGACTCCGACCGAGGACTTCTCGATCGTCGCCAATCAGTGGGTCGGAAAGGACACGCTCGACCAAGACCGCATGCGCCTGCACACGGATGACAGCGTGATGTATCGCTACCGGAACGAGCCGAAGGCCGACATCAGCCAAGCCGCGGTGTCACTGACCATCGACGCCGGTTGCGAGACCGGGGAAGGCGTGAGCTGGGACAAACAGTACTTCCTCGGTTTCATGGCCTACCACCGGCTGTGGTTTGGTGAGAACAAGTTCGCTCTGACCATCGGCGGTGGCGCGATCGACAATCCGGGCCGATACCTGGTGCTGATGCCGCCGATCAACGGCGCGAGCGCGGCCTCTGGCTCGCCGTACTTTTCGGCTTCGCCAGGCGATAGCTTCCACGCCTGGGATGCACAGATCTCGTTCGATTACATGCCGACGCCGAACTGCACCTTTCGACTCGAATACAACCACCGCCACGCCAACGTCCCGTATTTCGCCGGCAGCGGCGGTATGACGCCGCCCGGTGGCAACACCGGCGACCCGACTTCGGTAGTCACTGGCTGGAGCCCAGATCTCGACAAGGATGAGGATCGACTCACGTTTGCATTCATGGTCCGGTTCTGAGGGGAGCGTCACGGCCACCCCGTTGCCGCCCGCATCGACTGCATTCGCAGGCTGCATCCGTGCAGGGTGGCGAAGTAGGGATGGAGGATCGTCATGCTCCTTCCTGGCGTGGTTCGCGCCCGGCCACGTCTGCGTCGTGGTGGGGGCCGGTGGCATGGACGCTCGGTTTCCTTCGGTCGTGACGCCTGCCGCGCTGGCGAGAGCCAATGGAGCACGCACCTCGCAGCATTCCCGAGGGCATACCCACTGCCTCGGTGTGGATTGCCTTGCTCGCAACTTGTGTGGGTGCTGCCTCTTGGGGGTGCGCCTAGCCGGCGGATGCGCTTGGCATCGGTCCAGAATCTCAGGTTGCGTGTAAGAACACGCACGCTGCTGGCAATGGACTTTCGACCCCGCTTTCCGGGGCATCGAAGCCATGAACAAAAATCGCTCCCGTCTCTGCATCGCCCTGGCTCTCCTCGCGATGCCTCCCCTTGCCCTTGCCCAGATCCCCTATACGACAGCGCTCCGGAAGGTGTCCCTGAACACCCAAGGCGTGCCCCTCAATGGGGTGATCTACGACACGTGCGTCTCCCAAACGGGCTCGCTCGTCCTGATGCTGACCGACGCGCAGAACGTCGGCGTCGGCACTCCGGTGCCTGGGAGGAAGGACTTGTATGCGCGCAATACGACCACCGGAGCCATCACCGTGGTGGGCACCGACGTCAACGAAATCGTGCACTTCGGGGGGGCGCCCAACATCTACCTGACCAGTGACGGCCAGTTCGCGATGTTTCAGACCGGCGGCCAGGTCGTCGGGCACGATCTCCAAACCGGAATCACCGAGTATGTCAGCCGCACCGCTTCCGGTGGGCCTTGCAACGGCACTTCAAACAAGCCCCACGCCGTCTCCACCGATGGTCGCTATGTGCTGTTCTCGTCCAACGCGACGGACCTGCCGGGAGGAAACGCCGGCGGCGGCGTGTATCTCTACCGCCTTGACCGTCAGACGGGCAGTTGCACCAACGTCATCGTAGCGAATGACGGCACCGCACGAACGGTGGACCCCAACAGGTATCCGGCTTTGTCAGCCAGCGGGGACCTCGTGGCATTCTGTTCTACTCACGCCGACTTGGTGCCAAACGACACCAATAACGCTTTCGACATGTTCGTGCGGGACATGGTAACGGGGCTCGTCGAGCGAGTATCGGTCGCCAGCGATGAGACGCAGTTCTCTGGCGGCGGAACCAGCTACTATGGTTGCGCCGTTTCGAGCAACGGTCGGTTCGTCGTGTCGGCTTCGCAACCAGGTGATCTGGGTCTGGGGTCGACATCGGGCAATAGGATCTACTGTGTGCGCGATCGCTGGAGCGGGACCACGACGCCGCTTGCGGTCTCGCTGGCTGGGGTTGCGGCAGTGGTAGGCCTTGACTTCGGACCTCGCCTCTTTGACCGCACCAACAAGGTCGTCTTTGCGACCAGCACGAGCCTGCTGTCAGTGGCGAGCACAAACTGGCAGATCTACTCCGTCGACCTCGACGATGGGTCCATCGAGAGGGTTAGCAACGCCAACGGAGTGCCGGGCAATAGCATCTCATGGTCGCCAAGAATCGGACAGGGGGACCTCGGCATGGCGGTCGCTTTCGTCAGTTCGGCAACCAATCTGACCAGCGGCCCGTTCTCGTCAGCCACGGATATCTACGTCACCGAGTTCCTGTGCACGGCCACCTCGAACCGCTACGGCCACGGCAAGGCTGGAACCGGCGGCATCGTGCCGCAGTTCTTCGGCACATCCGGCGACTGCTCCACCCCGGTGAGCGTGGCGGCGGCGGGCGGTCTCGGAGGCGCACTGTTGATCGTGGTGATCGGCTCGCCTCAGTTCATGCCCATCTCCTATGCCGGCTCCGAGATTCTGATCGATCTCGCGCAGCCGCACTCGACGTTCTGGATGCAGAATGGCGGTTTGGCCGGGATTCCAGGCGCCGGCAATTGGTTCTACGTGATGCCGCAGCTCAGCAACGTCTCCTTCGCCATGCAGGCCTTCTTCTTCGACCCAAGTGCCGTGGGCGGCTTCTCGTCCACCAACGGCCTCGAGATCCAGGCGCACTGATCGAAGGGCTGGCGCCCTGTCACCGCTCCACGCGGTCCAGGGCTTCAGCCATTTTGAGGGTGAGTTCGTCGTCCTTGCCGTAGTGCGTCTCTGCGCGTGGCAGCGCTTCGCGCAGCACTGCGGCGGCCTCTGCCTTGCGATCGATCGCCTCGAGTTCTTGGGCCAGTTGGTATTCGATCGACAGCAGTTGATGCGGATGGAACTGGCCAGGTCGAGCCTGCTTCGCCGCTCCGCGGGCGGTGCCGAGCAGTTCGGCAGCGTCCGCGTGCCGCCCCTCGTTGGCAGCGTGGGCACCAAGTTCGCCGCATGCCACCACTACGATACTCGGATCGATGGTCGTGCCTGCGGCATGCGCCTTGGTGACACGCAAGAACCATGGCCGGGCGCCGTCGCGGTCGCCGCTGCGATGCAGGGCCAAGGCGCGCGAAAAGGCGGCAAGTGCGCTAGTGCGGTCCCGTTCGCCGAGCAGGGCATCGGCAAGGTCCACTAGTTCTTTGCTTGCCTCGACGGCTAGGTCGATCCCGCCGCCGTCGAGTGAGGTTTGGACAATCGTCTGCAAGACGGCAATGCGTCGCAGTCGTCCTTCATAACTGGCCGCGTTGGTGCGCAATCGAAGTGCATTGCCCCGCTCGATCACATCGTCACGCCGACCGATTCCAGCGCCGATCAGCACTAGCATGCAGTCGGCTTGGTCCAGTGCATCGTCGCGTTCCTGTTCGGCTGGCAACGCGGCGCCGCGCTCGCGCAGGGCAACAAGGTCTTCATAGGCGGCGGGCATGGTTGATGGGTCCGACATCGCGCGACACCACGCCGCCAGCAAATCGAGGCGCAGCAAGGGTAGTTCACTTTCCCCGCCACCAGCGGCGACATCGGCGCGCATCTTCGGCAGGGCCGCGATCAGTGCCGGGTCGTTCGGGGCCGCCGTCAATCGCAACCGCAGCGCGTGCTGGCGCAGATCAAGTTCGCGGTCTGCGTCGCCCCCACTCTCGCGCACAACGGCAAGGGCGCGATCCAGGAAGTCGGCCCCTTGCGCGGGATCGGCGATGCGCGCGTAGAGGAAAGCCGCGCGCACCAGTAGGTCCACTCGGCCTTCCGGATGGCGGGTCGGCGCCGTTTGCAGTTCTGTCACCAAGTGGTCGAGGAAGTCGACCATCGGCGTGCGCGGGCCAGCTGGGCCGATCGCAAATGCATCCAGAGAGCGAGTCAGGACTCCAAGGGCCTCCTCCGCACGATCGTATTCGCGCGCCATTTCCGCGCGGCTGCGTTCGGCGGCTTCCGCATAGCTCCAAATCACGATGCTTCCTACCAGCATCGCTAGCACAACGACTGCCCCGGCGATCATGGCGGCGCGGTAGCGGCGAACGACACGTGCCAGTCGAACTCGGATCTGTTCTGCGCGCGCGACGATTGGCTCCCCGCGACGGAGTCGATCGAGGTCGAGCCACAAGTCGTGCGCTGTCGGATACCGATCCTCCGGCGACGGTGCCAACAGCCTCAGCAGGATGGATTCTCCATCGGCCGACAAACCGGGCCGCAGTCGTTGCGGCCGAGGAGGAGCTTCATGCAGCCGCTTGCCGAGCATCGCATGCGGATCGGGCACGGGCGCATGGGGCCACTGACCGGTGAGGTGGTGGTAGAAGACGACGCCAAGCTGGAACAAGTCGGTGCGTACGTCGACTGCGCCGAGTTCGCCGCGCAGTTGTTCTGGCGCCGCGCACGAAAGCGTGCCGATGAAGGTGCCTTCTTGCGTGGTTTGCTCGTCCGGCGTGATTGCCTCGAATGCCTTGGCGAGTCCAAAATCGAGGATGCGCACGGCTCCATCGGCATCGAGAAGGATGTTCGCGGGCTTCAGGTCGCGGTGCAGCACGCCGCGCTGATGAGCGAATCGCACCGCATCCGCAAGAGCGGTGAAGCGCGCCATGGCCTCGTCGACTGACGGTGCCGGCCCAGCGTCCAGTGCCACGCCATCGACGAACTCCATCACCAAGTAGAGACGACCGTCGCTGGTTTCCCCGGCGTCGAGCACGGTGACGAGATTGGGATGGCGCAGGGCAGCGCCGAGGCGCGCTTCACGGGCAAAGCGATCGCGTGCCGAAGCGCTGGCGGCGCTGCCTCGGCGCAGCGTCTTCACGGCGACAACGCGATTGGTGCTTCGCTGCACTGCTCGCCAGACGATGCCTTGGCCGCCCGAAGAAAGTGGGGCTTCGATGTCGAGGCCGGGAATCGTGGGAGCAATCTCCGTGGCCTCCGACGCGGGGTGCGGCAAGCGTTCCCACCGCACCACCGCAGAGAGGTTGGCAGCGATCTCGACCATGAGACCACTGCACGACGCGCATCCCTCGACGTGCGTCCGCAGTGCCGCATCGTCGGATTCGCCGCGCGCCAGCCCCTCCAGCACGTCCAGATCCGGGCAGGCGATCATGCTTTGCACTCGATCGGGCGCACGTCGTCGATCTCGCTCTCGAATTGCCGAAGGCGGGTCAGCACCCGGTGTTTGGCGACGAAGACCGCGTTCTTTGTCATGCCTAGCGCATCGGCAACGGCTGCCGGCGACTCGCCATGCAATTGCACACGCTCGAACGCCGACCAGGTTATGGGCTGCACATCGCGGCGCACGCGCCCCATCGCGGTCGCCAGCAGGTGTTCGCGCCACTCGCGTTCCCAGTCCTGCGGCGCAGGATCTTCGAGCAGACCACTCGGCATCGAATCACCGCTGCCTGCAATGCCGAGACGCTTGCGACGCTGCGCGTGTTGCGCGCAGCGACGGATCTCATGCCGAGCGATGCCGAACAGCCACGCCGACAATCGGCCCTTCTTGCGGTCGTAGCTGTCGCGACGGAGTCCGGTGAGGAACGTCGCCAACACCTGCTGCGTGGCATCCTCTGCCTCGGCCGCGTCGAGGCCATGCCGCAACGCCAAGCGCAGCACTGGCTCGCGAAACCGCTCGACGAAGGTGTCCCACATCGCATCGTCGCCAGCGCGCATGCGGTCGAGAATCAGAGTTGTCGTCAGCCACGCATCCTGCACAGCGAGGGATGGTAGCAGGTGCCCGACCTTGCACATGGGGGTGATCGCACGGCTCGCCGAAACGTTCCCTGTCGCAGTCTGCATGTTGGAGGAGGAGGACTTGGGCAACGGCATGCTCGTCGCCGTTGATCCTGGGTCTGCATTGCCGCAGCCCGCTGACCAGCACCAGCCGTGGAGGGTCGGCCTGCGCGCGCCGCGCTCCCTGCTGCTGCCGGTTACGATCGGCGTCTAGTCGCTGGAGCTAGGACTCCACGCGGGGCAATCATCGCGACAAGAGCGACGTGCGTTGTGTCGACACTCGCACCCTTGGCGTGGAACTCGCAGTCAACAACGGAGATGCACGCAGCGGCAGGAAGCGAGAAGCCAGCGCGGTTGGAAGCAGGAGCCAACTGCGAGCGTGCCGGCCCGCGCATACGGGTAACACCCGCATCGGACCGCTCGAGTCCTGGGCTTTGATTGCTAAGGCGCGAGTCGCTCCACGCGCCACGCATCACGATCGCGCACGAAACGCAACCGGTCGTGCAATCGCGCATCTCGCCCTTGCCAGAATTCGATCGACTCTGGCGCGATCACATATCCGCCCCAGTGTGCCGGCCGCGGCACCGCGCCGTCGCCGACCTTGGCCTCCAACTCGCGCACCGACTGCTCCAACTCCGCGCGGTCGCGCAAGACGCGGCTTTGCGGGGACGCGGCGCTCGCAAACTGCGCCTGCCGCGGGCGCGACGAGAAGTAAGCGTCGGACTCGGCTTCGGGCACGCGCGTCACCGAGCCTTCGATGCGGACCTGGCGGTTGCGTGGCGCGCCCCACCAGAAGGTCGCAGCGGCGCGGGCGCTCGCTTCCAACTGCGCGCCCTTGTCGCTGCCGTAGTTGGTGAAAAACGAGATGCCGCGCGCGTCGATTTGTTTGCACAGCACGATGCGGCAGTGCGGCGCGCCGTCGCGGCCGCAGGTCGCGAGCGCCATCGCGTTGGGCTCGGAGACTCCGTTGGCGCGTGCTTCTTCCATCCAGTCGCGGATCGTCTGCAGCGGATCGTGGGCAATGTGCTCGCGGTCGAGCGGCGCGTCGCCGTAGTCGCGGCGCATGCGTTCGAAGTCGGGCGGGTTCATGCGCGCAGTGTGCGCGTGGTCCGGCCTTGCGTCACCGATGAGCTTGGCGATCCGCGCTCGCGATCAGGCCCCGGCGCGCACTGCTGCTTTCTCGGGAGCCTGCTGCAATGCGGCACGCACCGAGACCAGCGCGAGGCGCACATGAGCCGACTCGGCGTTCAGCGCATCGCATTCTGCCTGCAGCAGCATCGCGCGTTCTGCTAGCTCATCGCATGCCTCGCACAGGAGCCGCCTAAACGACATCTCGCGCAGCACGTGGTCGAGTTCGCACTCGAGTTCCAACAGCAATTGGCTCACGGCGCGTTCCTCGCAAATCCAACTGACTTCGACTTGGCGAAGGCGTTCTTTGTCGCCGAGGAAGTCCGCTCGCAGGTCAAGCACGGATGCCATGACGCCCTCCGTGGTGCGCGATGCGATGCGCTGCGCGATCCAGATCGACGCGATGCAAGGCAGTCGCAGTGCGACTCTTGCCTTGGTCCGTCGGCTGCCGCAGCAGTTCGAGCTCGAGTTCGACTGCGCGCAACTCGGCTCTTGCCCGCTTGCGTTCAAAGACCAGCCGCGCCGCCACGTCTGCTGCGGCGCAGGCTGCCGTGCTTTCGTCGTGTTCCATGCGCGCACGATGGCGGCTGGCGATGAAGCGCGTCGGAGGCGAAGGTCAATCCGCGGCCAAGGCTCGCCGCGGACTTGTTCCTGCACTCAGTCGATCCATTCGGCGACGAATACGTTCGTCTCGCCTTCCTTCTGCGCGTAGCGATTGCTCGCGAACACGAGGTGGCGCCCATCCGGTGAGAACACCGGGAAGCCGTCGAACTCCGGTGAGTTGGTGATGCGCTGCGGCTCGCCGCCGGCCTCGCCGACGACGAACAGGTCGAAGTTGCGCGCGGCCTTGTGGTCGCCCGTTTCTTGCGCGATGCGCATGCCTTCGAAGTTGCTGGAGAAGATCACGCGCTTGTCGTCGGGCAGGTAGTACGGCGCGAAGTTGGCGCAGCCGTTGTTGGTCAGCTGCTTGAACCCGGTGCCGTCGCGGTTCACGACCGTGATCTCCATGTGGGACGGGCGAACGAGCGCCTGCCCAAGCAAGTCCACGTCCTCCTTCGACTCTTCCGGTGTGCGGGGGAACGCAGAACGGAACACGAGCTTGCGACCGTCGTGCGAGAAGAAGGCGCCGCCGTCGTAGCCAGGGCGGCTGGTGATGCGCTTGACGTCGCTGCCGTCCGGCTCGCAGGTGTAGAGCTCGAGGTCGCCGTCGCGCACCGACGTGAAGACCAGCGTGCCGGTCACGGGGCACACGGTCGCCTCGGCGTCGTAGCCTGGCTCGTTTGTGATCTGGGCGACGCCGCTGCCGTCCGCATTGGCGACGAACAGGTCGTACTCGCGGTGCACGTTCCAGACGTAGCTTCGTCCGGTGCGCTTGGCGACGGGCGGCGGTTGTGCGCCGTGGTGGTGCGTGGATGCGTAGACGACCTTCTTGTCGCCCTGCAGGAAGTAGCTGCACGTCGTGCGGCCACCCGTGCTGATCTGCTTCATGTCGCCCGACGCGAGGTCGAGGACGTAGATCTGGTCTGCGGGCATCTCGCCGTTGCGGCGCTGCAGGATCAGCTTCTTGCCGTCGTTGGCCCAGTAGGCTTCTGCGTTCTCGCCGTCGAACGTGAGTTGCCGCACGTTCTTCAGGTGCGGTTCGGCTGGCAGGTCCGCGACCGGCTTGCCGGCCTGGATCAAGAACGGTCGGTGCGGGACGGCGGGCTCGACTTGCGCTTGCTGCGCGCAGGCGGCGAGGAACAGGAGACACATGGCTTCGCGACGCATGCGCGCAGTGAACCGCCCCGGCGCGGAACGGACAACGGCGAAGGTGCGTGTTCGCGGCGGCTTTGCCGCGACAACTCAGGTCAGCGAGTGTGCCGAGCCGTTCTCGGGCAAGCCGAGCAACTGGCGCTCGGTCTCGTGAAGGTCTGGGTTGCGCGAGACAAACTCGCGCTTGTGTTCTCCGACCATCACTCGCAATCGTTGCACGAAGCGCACCGGGTCCTTGATCCGGGTCAGGCCTGAGCGCGTGAGTTCTTCGCCGCTGCCCGTCGGCGGCTGGGTCGCGCCCGTGATTGGCGCCCCGCCTACCTTGTCGCTGGCATCCGGGAGCAGCTTGCTCTCGTCGAGCCAGTAGTCGGCGCGGAGCCCGAAGTAGAGCACGAGGTTGCGCAGGTGTGGCAGCGTGATGGCGGATCGACCCTTGCAGATGTCGGTCGCGGTTTGCGGCGATACGGACAACGCGCGCGCAAGGTCTCGCTTCTTGAGCTTGCGTTGTTCCAACTGCGCAACGATCTTCTCGTGGATGGCAACCATGGCGACCTACGATAGCCCTCGCCGCATGAGTGGGCACGGATCCAACCGGAGGACGCTGGCCACGCCGAAGACGCATTTCTGCCTCGAACTTGTAGGTATCGGGCTTCTTGCACTCTTGACAGGCTGCGGCTCGACCGCGCCACAGGGCGAAACCGTCTGGCCGCCCCAGGACTTTGTCCTCGAAGTCGAATGGAGCAGTGGCGGCCCGCCGGCGCAGGCGCAGACCAAGCGCTTCACGGTGGATGCGAGCGGCGTGTGTGTCTATTCGAAGTCCGCGTCGCCGGTCATCGATCCGGTCAGTCGGGCGGCTTTGCCGGTGTTCGAGACGATGTGCGCCTATCGCATGCGCCTCGAGTGCACACGGCTGCTCGCAAGAAAGCTGCACCTTCGCGGCATCGCGACTCTCGAGCCGCAGCAAGGAGCGGTCGACGACGTCGACGCACCGGCAATCCGATTGCGACACGGCGCGTTCGGGCCGCCGCGCATCTACACGGCGGTGGGGCAGGCGCACGGCACGTTTGTCCGCGTGCTGCACGTCGTGAACTCCTTCCTGCCGAGCAGCGAGTCGTTTTGGCTGCCAGGAATGGCAGGCGACAGCGAGCCGGAGCACCTTGCCGACGTGCCGGCCCCGCTTGCGGGCGCCGGGGCTGCCCTGGCATGGCACGAGGAGCGACTCGCGCTCGTCGGCGACCGGACCGGGCCATTGCTCGAGGCATTTGCGCTCGCTTGCCGGGTCGGCGACCGCGCGCGAAGCGAGCAGTTGCTGTCGCGTTGGGAGGCAAGCGTCTACGTCGCGGCCAGCCAAACCGCGCCATTTGGCGATGGGCCACGTCTGCAGCCAGAGATGCTGCGCCGCATGCTGCCGTAGCGGTTCTGGCGGGCAGCTTTCCAGCCTGGAGCCCGGCCCTTCCGCCGAAGGCCAAAGCGCCGATGGCACGGCTTGAGCCGCGACGGCTTTCGTGACGAAAAGGAGGGGTCGAATGGCTTCCCCCGATCCGCGTCTGATCGATCCGGCGTCCGCCTCGCTTCCCGCGAAGTGGCACGTTGCGATCCTGACCTACGGGAACCTCGCCGAGACGAAGCGCTGCCTTGCGTCGCTCGAGGCAACCGTCGACGAGCCATTCGTCGTGCATGTCATCGACAACGCATCGAGCGATGGAACGCAGCAGTGGCTCCGTTCGTGTGGCAAGCCGTGGTTGCGCGTGCGTTGCAACGAGGCGAATCGCGGCGTTCCCGGCGGGCGAAACGATCTGCTTGCGTTCGCGTTGCCCAACATGCGGCCGGACGACTGGCTCGTCTTCTGCGACAACGACTTGGAGTTCACGACGGGATGGCTTGCGAAGTATCGCGACGCGATGCGGCAGTTCCCCAATGCGCGCATGCTCGGACAGGTCGGGCATCTCGTGCAGGTTCTCGGCGAGCGTCGCGCGCTGCTGCCGGCGTTTGGGCGCACTAGGCCGGTCGACGTGTTGAGCGGTGGCTTTGCCTGCATGGTGCGCGCCGACGTCGCTGCTGCGATCGGGCCGTTCGACGAGAAGCTGGGCCTGTTCTGGCACGAAGACGATGACTGGAGCGTGCGTGCGCTGCAACTCGGTGTCGAGCTGGTGGCCGTGCCCGACGCGGGCGTCGTGCACCATGAACACGCAAGTGGCGTCGCGACAGACTGCCTGCGCGACGGCGGCTCGCTGAAGAACCAGGCCTACCTCTGCGCGAAGTGGCGCGGCGCTGGCATCGTCGATGAAGGCGGCTGGGTGCGGCAGTCGAGCGCGCACTACAAGCCGCCGACGTTGCGCGCCGAACTGCAGCGACGCTGCGGCAGGCTCGCGCCGATCGGGCGCGCCGAGATGTTCGCCGCCGCGGATCTGCTCGATCGCCTCGTTGGCGCGACGGACCCGTTGGCCGAGCTTGGAGCGCGGCCCGAGCCATTGCCGCAATGCTTTGGGGCATGGCTGTCTTGGAATCGAGAAACTGCTGCGTCTTGCGGCGCTGCCGAACTTGTCGTGCAGCTCGATCGTGTCGCCGAAGCGTCGCGTCGCGGTTCGCTGGCCGCCCGCATCCTGCCATCGGTCAAGCTCCCATCGCAGTCGTCCGCCGGCCCTGTCGGCAACGGCGTTTGCGCGAGCTCGGACTTTGACGATCCGGAGTGGCTCGCAGTGGCGGATGCGATGGAGCCGGGTCATGCAACGCGCGACCCATACGCGCGCGACCTTGTGTTCTGGCAGGACACGTCCGTGCTGCTCGCATTGCGCCGTGCCGGCGTCGCGAGAACGGCTTCGACGCTGCTGCTCGTTGGCCGTGCAGCACCGCGGCTCGTGCGAGCGCTGCAGGCGATGTTCGAGCGCGTGGTCGACTTCGATCCCGCGTCGCCACCAGCTGAGGGATCGTGTTCGGTTGCGCTCCTGCTTGCGGCTCACGTCCCCTACGTCATGGCGCCGGCCTTGCGTGCGTGTCGCGCCGACGCCACGGTCGTCGTTGTTGGCGAGGCATGCCTCGACGGCGCGCCGACGGCGTTGTTGCTGCAGCCGATGCAACTCGAACACGAACTCGGGCCGCGCACTGGACTGGTGCCGCTCTGGCCGATCCGCACCGCGGTGGATCCGGCGCTGCTCGAGGCCTGCGCCTTCCAAGCTGGCGCGAGCCATGGGCCCAAGTTGTGCACGCTCGGCGAACGGCTGACTACCGGCTTCGTGGTCGCGTTCCGGCGTCAAGCGGTCGGGGTCGAAGCGGTCGTGAAGCCAACGCACCCTTGGCTGCCGATCGCTGCTCGCGCGGTCCTTGGCGTCGACATGCGCACGGTCGCCTATGCCGATTCGACGGCCCGCGGCATCGGTCACTACGCAATCCATCACCTCGCGGCGATCGCGCGTCGCGCGCCGGACCTTCGCATCGCGTGCTACCTGCCCGAGGGCCGCGCACTGCCGGGCGCGCTGAGCTTGCCCAACGTCGAGGCACGCGACGTCGATACCTATTCGTCTTCAGCGTGCGATCTCATGCACATCCCGGATCCGATGAACCTCGCGATCGGCTTTGACTCGCCGCTGCGTGTGTTTCGGCATCCGTGCACGACCGTGCTGTTCCACGACCTGACGCCACTGCATCACTACGTCGCACAATGGCCCGCCTCCAATCGTGACGCCTATCTCGATCGGCTGCGGCAGATCGAGAAGTCGGATGCGACGCTGCTGTGCAATTCGGCATTCACCGCGGCAGACGCAGTCCGCACGCTCGGGATCGAACCAGCGCGCGCGATCCCAGTGCTCGCGGGATGGAACGGGCAGCGCAGCCGACCGGACGCGCGTGCGATTGCGGCGACCAAGGCGCGGCTCGGCATCCGCGGTCCATTCGTGCTGCACGTTGGCGCGCTCGACCCACACAAGAACTTCGCGGCATCGTTGTCTGCCTTCGTGCAGGTGCGGGCGCGGCGGCCGCTGCAGTTCGTCGTCGTTGGCGCAGTGGATCCAGGGATCGAGCAGTTTGCGTCCCTTTGCAGCAAGAAGCGGATCCCAGATGTCTTGTTCACGGGCTTCTTGCCGCGCGCCGACCTCGACGCGCTCTACGCGGATGCCGCGGCCTTGTTGTTCTTGTCGAAGGCGGAAGGGTTCGGCTTCCCGCTGCTCGAAGCAATGGCGGCGGGATGTCCGGTCATTGGCAGCGACGCGACCTCGCATCCCGAGGTGGTCGGAGAAGCTGGCTTGCTCGTGCCGCTGGATGGCGCGGCGGAGCACGCCAAGAATGCGTTGCTGCGCGTGCTCAGTGAACCGGGCCTTGCCGCCACGCTGCGCGACCGCGGCCTGCGGCAGGCCACGATGTTCGACTGGGACGACGTCGCGGATCGGACGATCGCGGCATGGGACGCGATGCTCGAATCCTCGCGTCAGCGCGCCGCTTTGCCGAGCTTCACGAACGTGTAGATCGCGGCGCGCGTCGGCGGTGGCACGTCGGTGAACGCGATGGCGACGTAGTGCTCGCGCCCGCGGGCATCGACCGGCAGGCAGCGGATCACGTGCCCGCGGATCGTTGGCAGGTCCTTCGCCTCCGGCAGTGAGAGTCGAATCTCCAGCGGCTCGCGCATGGGCAGGCGCGACTTGCTGCGGACCGCGATGCCCAACTCGGACACATCCCGCGCGGTCGTGGCCAGCAGCCCTGCTTCATGGCTGAGCATGACTTCGAACTCTGCCTCTGCGCGCGGGCGCCGGCGACGTTCGGTCGGGGGTATGGCGGGTTCCACTTCCAAAACGCTACCCCAAGGAAGAGCCGCCGCAACGTGCTGGGGAACCGACCTCGACATGGCGCCGCGGCGATTTGCCGGAGAATGTGTCACAAAACCCCATGGCAGGGGTTCTTCAAGGACCGATGGCCGGAGGACACGAACGCCCCCAAGAACCGCCGACCGAGCGCACTCGGTTTCTTTCGCGCCTACTGGAGGATCAGGAGCGAGGGAGGCTGCCTTCGGTCAGCAACTATGTCACGGAGTTCCCGGGCATCGAGTCGTTCGTCCGCGCGGAATACGAGACCATTGCTCGCGAATCAGGCGGCGAGTCGCTCGAGAAGCAGGACTTCCAACGGGGCGATCGGATCGGGCGCTACGAGCTGATCCGCTTGATCGGCGAGGGCGGCATGGGCCGAGCTTGGCTCGCGCGCGATCCGATGTTGGGGCGCGACGTGGTGGTGAAAGCGCTGCGCGGCGACGCCGAGCCGAGCGATCCTGCCCACGAACGCTTGCGCCGTGAAGCGCGCGTCCTCGGCCGCCTCGACCATCCGGCGATCGCAAAGGTGCTCGACATCCTGGAGGACAGCAAACGCGTTTACCTCGTGCTGCCGTTTTACGACGGGGACACCTTGGGCGTGCGCATCGCTCGTGCCCGCGCGCGCAGCGAGGGGCCAGGCGCCATTGCCCCCTGGGTCGACGTGGAGAGCGCTTCGGGCAATGACCGGCCGACGGCGTTGCGCGCATTGCTCGAGTTCTTCGCGGACGCGGCGGACGCCCTGCATCAAGCGCATCGGTCTGGGATCGTCCATCGCGACCTCAAGCCGCAGAACCTGATCGTTCAGCCAGATGGCACGCCAGTCCTGCTCGACTTCGGCCTCGCGTTGCCAGACGCGGACGAGCGCCTGACGCAGCCGGGTGAAGTGATCGGAACTCCGCTCTACATGTCGGCCGAGCAGATCGACGGCGCGCGGCCCATCGATGCGCGTTCCGACATCTACTCGCTCGGAGTCACCCTCTACGAAGCGCTTTCGCTCGTGCATCCCTTCACCGGCGCAGGCGGCCGCGAGGCGACCTTCCATCGCGTGCTGCGCGGCGACCCGGTGCCGTTGCGGCGCCATCAACCGTTGGTGCCGCGCGATCTCGAGGCCGTCGTGCACAAGGCGATGGAGCGTGACGCGCACCGCCGCTACGCAGACGCCGCGGCGCTTGCGCGTGAGTTGCGGCGCGTCATCGCGCTGGAGCCCACCGAGGCGCGGCCGGTCAGCGGCATCACGTTATGGCTTCGTCGCGCGACGCGGCGGCCCCGGCGATTGGCAGCGGCGACCGCGACAGCGTCGATCCTCTGCGCCTCGGGTTGGGTCGCGTGGGATTCGACCTACATCCACGACCGGCTGGTGCAGAGCCTCGCAGAACAGCGTCGCGGGCTGGTCGAGCGCGATGCGGAGACGCTGACGTTGGGATTGGTGCTGGACTGGTGCGAACTCATCATGCACCAACGCGAGTTCCACGGTGACGAGCAGGCCCTTGCGGATCTCGATCTCCTGGAGCGCCGCGGCCTCGCGATGCAGCCGCCACTCGGCGTTTGCCGAGCCCTCATGCTTCGCGGTGCACTGGTGGCATCGAAGACGGATGCCGAGCGGCGCGACGTAACGGAGCGCTACATCCGGCTGTTGCGAAAATGGCCGGACGAGCCACGCAAGGCCTGGGTCGCCTTCGCCGCCGCGCGATGGGCGATCTACCATGCCGGAGACCTCGGGGTTGGCGAGAGCCTCGCGAATGAAGGCGTGACGCTGGTCGAGAAACTCTCGCTCGCTGGCCAATGGACGCACCTCCACGCGCTGCAGATCGCGACAGACCCAGAGTTCTGGGTTGCGGAACGGCGACGTCCAGCGGCGGCAGGCGTGGAGGACTCGCGTGGGCAAGGCTTGCTGCTCCGAGGCGAGGCGCGTCGCGTGAGCGGGCGGTTGGACCTCGCGCTCGAGGACTTGCGGTTTGCGATTGCGGACTTCGAGACGTGCGGCAACTCCCATCGCCTGGCAAACGCCCTGGCGGTGCGCGCAGGAATCTTCATTGCGCGAAATCGCATCCAAGAGGCTCGAGTTGATGCGGCGCGAGCAACCGAGCTCTACGAGCGCGGGTTCACCGATCCGACTCCGGACAACCGCGACCGGCCGGGCGTGCCAGATGCGCGCGTCCGGGATCGGCAGGGAGCCGATGCGATGCGCGGGATCGAAGCTCGCGCTTTCATGGCAGAAGGCTCCTTTGCTCGCGCGCGGGCGATTCTGGCGAGCATCGAAG
The DNA here is from genome assembly GCA_005776365.1 of Planctomycetia bacterium. Classification (GTDB taxonomy): domain Bacteria; phylum Planctomycetota; class UBA1135; order UBA1135; family UBA2386; genus SXPK01. Next base: position 4,560 of record SXPK01000169.1, on the reverse strand, counting down.
CCAATGTGACGAGCGACGCCATGAGCCAGGTGAACTGCGGCGTGCCCTTGTTGCTGGCCGAGTGTTTGCTCCGCGACCCGAGTGCGGAGGGCATGAGGTCGCGAGGAGTGCGTGCGCAGTTGGAGCGTGGTCGTGCGTTCTACGAACGGCGTGGCATGCGCCCTGAACTCGCGCGTGCGTATCGGATCGAGGCCGAGTTGTTGCGCATGGAAGGCTCCGAGCGCGCCGCCGCCGAGCGCATCTCGCACGCAATTCGGCTGGAGAGCGAACGATGAGCGACTCGTCGACGCAGCGATTGGTGCGCTTGGTCCAGACCGGAGACGCGGCTGCGACCGAGGACTTGTTCGCTCGCTACCTGCCACGCGTAGCCAGCATGGTGGCGCTCGAACTGGGCGTGCCGCGGCGCGAACTGAGCGGTGACGCGGAAGACATCGTGCAGGAGGCGATCCTGCGAGCGCTGAAGGCGCTGCCAGCTTTCGAAGTGCGAAGCCCGGGGGCCTTTGCCGCATGGCTCGCGCGCATCGTGGAGAACTGCGTGCGCCAACGACGCGTGACGCAGGGCAATTCCAAGTCGCGGCTGTTGTGGCAGCGCTATGGCGACATGAGCCTCTCCGAGTCCTTCTTCTCCTCGCAGGAAGTGTCGCCGAGCCGCATTCTCTCCGGCGCAGAATCCGCCGGCCTCGTCGAGCAGGCGTTGTTGGCCTTGCCGGGTCTGTATCGCCGCGTGTTGTCGCTGCGCCACCTCGCCGGCGCGACCTATGCGGAGATCGCTCAGGATCTCGGCCGCACCGAGGCGAACTGCCGCAAGATGGCGCAGCGTGCTCTCGAGATGATGCGGGTGGAGATGGGGGGCTGATAGCCCGTCTTGCTACGCATGCTGCCTGCGTGCCATTCGTCCGGGCCGTTCGCGCCCCTTGATCGCGACCAGGAAGCCAGCCTCGTTGCAACGCAGCCGTTCTTCGACGCGTTGCCAAGAGGCCAGCGGGATCGTCGGGGATCAGTAGCCGAGGCGAGCCGTGATTCCGTTCGACCAGGCGAGCGGCCAGACATTGGGGAGAGTCGGGTCGTAGGTTGCGCACTGGAAGTAGATGGGAATCGCGAACAACGCCGACGCGGCCGGTATCCCGATCGAGAAGGCGCTCTGGCCGATCCCGTCCGAGAGCGTCCAGAACAGCGCGTCATCCGGCACCAGCAGCTGGCAGCCGGTCGGGAAGCCCAACTGCGCGAGGTTGAACGGCAGCGGGATCGTGTTCCAGGTGGTGTTGTTGAAGCCGAGCACGAACCAGTTGAACGAGTTCGGCACGAGGTTCGAGCCCAGCAACTGCAGCGAGTTGCCGAACGTCGGCCGCGTTACGGCCGCGAGGATCGGCGTGCCGACGGAAGTGGAGCACGGCGTGCCGAAGCTCTGCGTGAACGCGCCTGGCGAAACCCACGTTTCGGTCGCCTCGGCGGACGTGCATCCCGTGCCGCCGTGGAGCACCACTTCCTTGCGGATCTCGTCGTAGCCCATTGCCGGAGCGTGACGGCCGGTCGGCTTGGACAGGTTGGTCACCTCCATCCAGCCGCTACTCGGACGATAGGCCCACGTATCGCTGCGGTTGCCCGTCGAGCCGGTGATGCCACCGAAGACGATCAACTCGTTGCGCGCGCGGTCGAACGTCATCTGCTGCAGGCGCCGCGCGCGCGGGGCCACGGGCGTCGTGATCTGGCTCCACGAAAGGCCGTTCCAGCGCCACAGGTCGTTCTGTTCGCCGCCCGATGGTCCGGTCGTGTTGCCGCCGAACAGCTTGATGTCGCTCGCGATGCTGTCGAAGGCCATCGTGGCGCCGAAACGGGCCGAGGGACCGGTTGAGGCGACCTGGACCCAGTTGATCCCATCCCACGTCCACGTGTCGTTGTAGCGGGCTCCGCCTCCACTGCCGTTGATCGTGCCTCCGAACAGCACGACGCGGCCGAGGCCATAGGCCATGGCACCGTTGCAGCGCACGCTCGGACTGTTCACAGGGAACTTCTGGGACCAGCTGAATCCGTCCCATTCCCACGTGTCCCCGAGTCCGCCGCCGCTTGGAGCGATGCCGCCGAAGACGACGAGGCGGTTGCGCAGGATGTCATATGCTGCGAAGTGTCCGCCGCGCGGGCTCGGCGCCGTTGCGGGCGTCGGCATCGAGGTCCAGTTGGCGCCGTTCCACGACCACATGTCGTTCACGAATCCAGTCGGCGTTGCGCCGCCGAACATCAACAGCGACTGCGTCGTCGAGATCCACGAGAGCGTGTGGACATGGCGATCGCCAGGAGTGGTGTTTGCTGCCTGACGCCAATCGAAGACCTGCGCCGCAACGGGACCTGCGAGCGCCCACGTTTGCGTGGCGCCGGCAGGATCCGAGGTGTTGCCACCGTGAATCACCACTTCGCGCCGCGTCTCGTCGTAGGCCATCGAGTGTCCGTGGCGGTCGGAAGGCGCAACCGTCGTGTTGAGTTGCACCCAACCGTTCGTCGCGTCCCAGGTCCACGAGTCGGAGTAGTTCGTGGAGCCACCGGGCGTGCCGCCGAACATCAGCAGCTTGTTGCGACCCGTGTCGAACGTGAGGCCGTGGAGTCGGCGCGCTGCAGGCGCGGTCGCCGTGGTGATCTGGGTCCACGCGGTCCCGTTCCACGACCACAGGTCGTTCCGGTAGCCGGCGAGCGACGGCAGGCTCTGCGTCATGCCGCCGAACAGCTTGATGTCGCCGTTAGCAGGATCGGCAACCATCGCATGGTCGAACCGCGCGCCCGGGCCCGTCGTGGACACTTGCGTCCAGTTGGTTCCGTCCCAGGTCCACGTGTCGCCGAAGCGGGCTCCGGCTCCGCTGCCGTTGGCCGTGCCGCCGAACAGCACGAGTTGGCCATTGCTGTAGGCCATGGATGCCTCGGTGCGTGAGCTTGGTGAGACCGTGGGGGTGAGCTGGGTCCAGCCGGTGGAGTCCAACTCCCAGGTTTCGTCATTGCCGCCGCCACCGTTGAGCGTGCCGCCGAACAGGACGATCTTGGCTCGGCTCGAATCAAAGGCCCAGGAGTGGCCGGCGCGGGCGCTCGGAGTCGCGCCAAGTGGTGCGAGTTGGCTCCATGCCGAGCCGTTCCACGACCAGGTGTCATTCAGGAAGCCCGCTGGGCCTGCGCCACCGAACAGCACAATGGATTGCGTCGTTGGCACAAAGACGCTGCGCGCATTGATGCGCGCAGATGGACTGCCGGCCGCCACGAGGCGCCAGTCGGATTGGGCGAAGAGACTTGCGCCCAAGAGGGTGGTCGCAAGGACGAAGGGGCTTCTGGTCATGATTGCTCAGTTGGAAGAAGCCCTTTCCAACCCTTGCTGAGCCGAGGCGTGACACCAAATCACGTCTTGCGCGGTCGAGCGGAACCGCAATGCGTCCCATGCGACCGGGCCAACCCCGCACTGCTTTCGCTCAGGCGTGGACGCCCGGCGCTTCCATGCCGGTCTTCTCGACCCATTCGACGTAGCTGCCAGGATAGATCGCCGGCGCGCCGCCGCTTGGACACGCCGAGACGTCGAGGACTCGGTTTGCCAGGCCGCGCAAGAAGGTGCGATCGTGGCTGACGAAGATCATCGTGCCTTCGAAGTTCTTCAGCGTCTCGACCAGCATTTGCTTGGTGACGAGGTCGAGGTGGTTCGTCGGTTCGTCGAGCACGAGGCGCGACTTTTCGCCGCCGGACAGAATCGACACCCGCTTGTCGGGCTCGTCTCCCGTGAACTGGAACGCGCCGAGCAAGGTGCGCTTCGTGCCCTCGCCCACCAGCGGGAACTTGCTGTCGATCTGTCCGAGCACGGTCAGGTCAGGGTCGAGCACTTCGAGCGATTGCTGGGCGAAGTAACCCATGACCACGCTCGGCCCGATCTTGAGTGTGCCCGAGTCAGGCGTGATCGCGCCGGCGAGCATCTTGAGCAGCGTGCTCTTGCCGGCGCCGTTCTGGCCCATGACCGCCCAGCGTTCACCGCGCCGCACTTCAAAATGAAACTGCTTGTAGATCGTCCGGGCGCCGTAGGCCTTGGACACGCCCTTGCAGATCGCGACGTCCTCGCCGACGCGCGGCGGCTTCTGGAACGCGAATGGCACGACGACGCGCTTCTTCGGCGGGTCGATGCGCTCGATCTTGTCGATCTTCTTCTGCCGGCTTTGCGCCTGCGCAGCCTTCGCGACGTGGGTGCCGAAGCGGTCGATGAACCGCTGCATTTTCGCGAGCATCGCCTGCTGGCGGGAGAATGCGGCCTCCTGCTTCGTGGCGCGGTCGGCCTGTTGCTTCTCCAAGAAGTCGTAGTCGCCCGTGTAGGAGATCAGTTCGCCGTCATCGATGTCGATGATGCGCTTCACGACGCGGTTCATGAAGTCCTTGTCGTGGCACGTCATCAGCACCGCGGATCGCGTGTCCTTCAAGAACTGCTCGAGCCACAGGATCGACTCGATGTCGAGGTGGTTCGTCGGTTCGTCCAGGAGCAGAACATCGGGCTTCATCAGGAGCACCTTGGCCATCGCCACGCGGGTTTTCCAGCCGCCGCTCAGGGCC
>SXPK01000168.1 GCA_005776365.1 Planctomycetia bacterium | reverse complement strand
GAACTCGGCATCCTACACGTGGAAGCACTTGATGCGCTCGTGATACAGCTCGATGTAGGCAAGGTAGTCGAGCTGCTGCAGGACGAAGTGGCTCGGGTCGTAGAGCAAGCACGCGCGAGGATGCTCTTCGGCGTGATCGAGGAACGCCTCGTAGCTCGCACCGTCATGCAGGTCTTCGCCGGGATGCACCTCGAAGGCGCAGTCGACGCCGCAGTCCTCGGCGTAGTCGAAGATCGGCTTCCATCGACGTGCGAGTTCCTTGAATCCCTCCTCGACGAGACCTGCCGGTCGCTGCGGCCACGGGTAGACCGTGTGCCACATCAACGCGCCAGAAAACGTCGGCATCGCCTTCAGGCCCAAGTGCTGGCTCGCCTTGAGGCACAGCTTCACCTGCTCGGTGCCATAACGATTCATCGCATCCGCCGTGTTGACTTCAGGCGGAGCGAAGACCTGGAACATCGAAGTGTAGGCCGGGTGCACCGCGACCAACTGGCCCTGCAAGTGCGTGCTGAGTTCGCTGATCTCGACGCCCGCGTCTGCGCAGGTTGCGCGCAAGTCATCGCAGTAGGCCTTGCTGCTCGCGGCCTTCTTCAGGTCGATGCAGCGCGCGTCCCAGGACGGCACCTGCACACCGGTGTAGTCGAGGTCCGCGGCCCACCGGCATGCGGTGTCGAAACGATTGAGCGGAGCCTGGTCGCTCATGAACTGCGCGAGAAAGATGCCTGGTCCTTTCATCATCGGAGGAGTCCTCGGGGATGCCGCGAACGAGGCGGCGCTTGCTTGCAACTCGGTTGGAAATCAGAGCGACCCGCGAAGGTCAACGCGGGACCGTGACAAAGGCGCCACGCTCCACAGACTGCAGTGCTGCCTCGAGCACGGCCTGCACGGCGACGCCGTCGTCGAAACCCGGCGCGAAGGGTTGGTTCGCGCACAGCGCCACGACGAAATCGGCGAGATGGTGCACGAAGGTGTGCTCGTAGCCGACGATGTGTCCGTCCGGCCACCAGTTGGCGGCATAGGGATGCACGCTGTCCATGCACATCACGGTGCGGAATCCCTGCGCGTCGCGCGGCGAGTCATGAAGGAAGACTTCGAGCTCATTCATGCGCTCGAGGTTCCACGCAATCGAACCCAAGGAGCCGCTGATCTCGATGCGATTGTGGTTCTTGCGACCAGGCGCCGCACGCGTCGCCTCGTACGTTCCGATGGCGCCGCCGCGGAACTTCGCAAGAAAACAGAAGGCGTCGTCGACGGTGACCTTCGCCTTGCCCTTGCCGACGCCCGTCGGTCGCTCCTTGGTGAAGGTCTGCTGCATGCCGCACACCGATTCGAACTCGAGCCCGGTCAGCGCGCGGGTGAGATCGACCAGGTGCGCATTGAGGTCGCCATGCGCGCCGCTGCCGCACAACTTCTTGTCGGTGCGCCAGGACGCGGGAATCGATCCATCCGCGAGCCAGTCCTGCAAGTAGACCGCGCGCACCTGACGAACTTCCCCGATGTCGCCGCGCGCAATCATCTTCTGCGCGAGCGCTGTCGCTGGCGCGCGGCGGTAGTTGTGCCACACACCGACGCGGAGTTTCTTCTGCTTCGCGAGCGCCGCCATCTCCTTGGCTTGCTGCAGCGTCATCGCGAGCGGCTTCTCGCACAGCACGTGCTTGCCGGCGCGCAACGCCGCCATCGTGATCGCATGGTGACTGTCGTTGGGCGTCGCAACGTCGACGATGTCGATGTCGTCGCGCGACAGCACGTGGTCGAGGTCGATCGCCGACTCGAGAAATCCAAACTGGTCCGCGGCGGCGGCTGCGCGCACGGCATCGCGACCCACCACGATCTGCGGGACCACTTGCCGGGGCAGATTGAAGAATCGGTTGGCCTGCCGCATCGCGTTCGAATGCGCGCGGCCCATGAATGCGTGCCCCACCATCGCGATGCGCAACGGCTGCGTCGAGGCGGAAGCGGCGACGCGCGCAGCGGCGCGCGAAGCGAGAGTTGGCTTGGGCATGGGGCCGCACGATAGCGAGGCGGCCGCGAGAAAGGCACGCCGCAGCTCAGAGCGAACCGCCGAGCAAGACCAGCAGATTGTCCGTCTGTGCGCCGCTCTGCGACCAGCCGAGTGTCAGGTCCGGCGCGCCGTCGCGGTTGATGTCGCCCAAGTCGATCGACAACCGCGCATCGCGATTCGAAAGTCGCGTCGGCGACACGCGGATGCCATTGCCGAACTCTCCCGCGCCGACGCGCAAGTGAAAGGTGACTTGGGTGCTCAGCTCCCCGAGCGGAGTGGTCGATTCTGTCGCGGCCAGTGCATCGACGTCGCCATCGCCGTTGATGTCACCCAGCAGCAAGTAACTGTGTCGTCCTGCCGGCATCGCCAGGGGTGAGCCGAAGCTCTCGACGAATGCGACGATGGCCACTTCGTCGGCAACGGCAGCAGGCTCCCCGGTGTTGAGATGCACGCGCAACGAGGCGTCGCCGTCGCACGCGACCATGAGATCCGTCGTGCCATTGCTATCGAAGTCGCCGGCGACGACGCGAGCAGGCTCGTTGCCGGTGCCCATGACGAACGGACCTCTTGAATCATGGCTGCGGATCCATCGCATCGACGCGGCAGCGCCCTGAATGCGATAGAAACGCACGTGGTTGCCATCGCCGGCGCCAGGCGTCGATTCACTGGGGATCACGAGGGCGAGTTCGAGACGAGTCGGCGCGGACTGTCCGCCCATCGCAAAGTCACCGAGCGCAAACGAGCGCGCCGAGCCAGGCACGGGGACGAAGTCTTGCGGCGCGACCGGCAAGAACGGGTAGACGCCAGGCGCAGCGGGCGCGCGTCGCAGCAACATCAAGACAGCATCGTCGGTGCCGAGAGCGCCCACGAAACGCAGCAACACGGTCAGATCCTGATCGCCGTCGCCATCGACGTCGGCGGCATGCAGGCGAGATGAAGGGTCGAGGGCGAGCCCTTCCAGATTCGTTGGCAACAACGGCCGCAGGTTCTCGGAGAACATCTGCGGCGTCTGCTGCTGTGGACCGCTCAAGTCCGGCTTCCAGATGCCGACGCGAATGGCATCGTCGGCTCGGCCATCGCGACGCCCGTCATCGAAGAAGACGAGCAAGTCCGTCTGGCCCAGCGGCTCGCTCACGCGTGCAACGCTCTCGGGAACGAGACCGAGGTGCGCCATCTTCTTGCCCGGAGCCAACGCGCCGAACCCGTCGTTGTCGCCGAGTTGGATGCGCGTCGCGCTCGGCACCGCGATGTCACGGACCGAACCGTCGAGCGCCGCGGCTGCCGTCGCAGAGAAGCGTCCGCCGACCACGCTGGCGAGCGCCACCGGAAAGACGACGTCTGGCGGCAGCAACAGGACGTCCGTCGCATCGCGCGTGACGAGCAAGGTGGACAGCCGACGCTCGATTTCGCCATCGACCTCTTGCTCGTGCTGGACGAAGAGTCCCGCCTGCGCCGGTTGGCCGAGCGCCGCGTCCGCCGGGAAAGCGATGCCAGAGTAGAACGCCGCAACCTCCGTGGGACGGAAGTCCGTGAGCACGCGCACGACTTGCAGGCTGCGCAGCGGATCGAATCGGAACAAGCCGACCGAGAACTGCCCGACTTCACCAGTCGTGCCGACGAGCAATTCGTCGACCCCAACGCCATCGCCGTCGAGATTGAGCGCCGCGCTCGCGCGAAACGGATCGACCGCGCCGACGAGGTTGACCACGTCTGTGACCGAAGGCTGCAGATAACCGCGAGGTCCCGCGGGCCGGACCACGAACAGCAATGGTGGCGTCTCGGGATTCTCGGACGGGCCGGGCGGCGTGGTGAACGGCTGCGGCGGCAAGCCTGCCAGCACCACGGCCAGCGCGCGCGGCGATGGTCCCATCGCATGCAGACCCACGGCAGCAGAGTCTGCATCGAGCACATAACCCTCTCGTGGCAGCACGAGGCCCAACTGCTGCCCCAAGGCAAAGCCGCCGAAGCCGTCGCCGTAGGCGATGTCGACCTGCATCAACGTGCGTCCGGTGATCCCCGCGAAGTCGAGCCAACCATCGCCATCCAGATCTGCGACCTCGCACGTGTCATAGCCTCGGCTGCGCACGGGCAAGGAAACCGGCAACGAAAACGATGTCACACCTCCGACGACTTGGCTGCGCAGCAACTGCGGCACCGCGCCGACGACCGAGTTCTGGCCCGGGAGCAACAGCACATCCAAACTACCGTCGCCATCGAAGTCGGCGACGCGAGCCTTGGCCATGCCGGACGCAATCGGAAAGCGCTGCACCAACCCAAGCGGAGGCTGTGGCGCGGGCTGTCCGAGCAGCAACAGCATCGAGGCCGATGCAACGCCCTCATTGATGACCAGCAGGTCCGGGACATCGTCGCGATTGAAGTCGCCGGAGACGAGGTCGCGCGGCGCGCGATCGTCTGCCGCCTCGGGATCGCCAATCCGCCGCGCAGCGCCGAAGCGGATGAACAACCCGTTCTCCTGCGCGAGCAACAATTGCACCGCGGCCACGCCGCCAACCGAGTAGAGCGCCGCAAAGTCCGTCGCCTGGGAACTGTTGGGCGCGCCTTCCAAAGCGATCGGCGCGACGGCGATGGGATCGCGATCGAGTAAGGCGCCACGCGGGCCAAACACCGGCTCAGGGTTGGCGTAGAGGAACACGCCGCGCGCGACGACCTCGATCGCAATCGGGTCCGGCACCGGGCCTGGCACGCGCACGCGCAGCGCGATGCCGACATCGCCCGGGCGGCCATCAGGCGAAGGCGGCATGAACAGCACCAGACGATCGAGTGCTGACTCCGCGCGCACGATCGAGGCTGCCGGGACATCCAGCACGCGATCGCCCTTGCGCAACTGCACTTGCAAGGCGTCGAAATCAGGCGTGCCCGGGGTCACTCCAGTGCGCAACGGCAGCAATGCCCTGCCAATCAACGTGACCTTGGTCCCGCCGCGAGTCGAGCCTTGCGCCGGCAGGGCGAGTTGCACATCGGGCTGGTAGTAGGCATCGGAAACCGATGCAGATCGTCCGGCCACGACGTCGTCGACGACGAAAGTCGCTGCGCCGGCGAAGGGATTGGCGGGCGCCTCTGCGGTGACCAGTCGCTCGCCGGCAAGCAAGGGTGGATCTTCGCCCCCAGTCGGAATCGCAAAGGTCGGCCGAAGGCACGGTCGCGTCACCAAGGAAGCACCGCCGCTTGCATCCGCGGTCGTTGCGAAGACCCCGATGCTGGACGCTTCCAAGCTGCGAAGGTTTCGACACGCGAAGCGGACGACCTGACCTCCAGTCGGCGACAGGTAGAGCGGCGATCCGTCGAACAGCCGCACGATCGGTTGCGCCAGCAAGGTCACCGCGATCGCAGGAGCGACTTCGCGCCCGTCCGCGATCACCACGAGTTCTGCCGCGACGTCGGCGGCTGCTCCGGTCACTGCCGCGATCGGATCCATTCGCAGTTGAAATCCGACCACCGTCGAAGCTCCTTGCCCGGAGACCAGCGAAGGCGAGGCTTGATCCGCGACTGCCAGAAATGGCGGATCCCCGATCGGGACACTGGGGCCACGCACCCGGATCCGCACCACCAACGACGCATTGGGCGACAGCACTGCGTTGGCGACGACGACGGTGCGCGAAGCAGCGAGCGGACTCGGCGACAACGGGAATGCCTGCGTCGGCAGGCTCAAGGCCGGCGGCGCCGGGCTTTGCCCACCGCTGCTGCCATCGCTGGCCAATGCGCCGCCGACCAGCCCTGCGCCGCACGCAGTGAGCATGCAGACGCCAGCAGCCAACACGAGCACTCGGAGCATCGCATTCATGGATGGCACGACTCCAAGTCTAGCGTCGCACCACGGGCCGCAGAGTCCCCAGCCCCGTCGCGGCGCCTCACGTCACCGCGGCGACCGCGGCTTCGAGCGCCGGTTGTGTCTGACCGCCGCGAAGCGCATACCGGATCTTGCCCTTGGCATCGGCGACGTAGGTCACCGGCGTGACGTTGGACCACTTCGCCGAGTGGAAGGCGTCGACGAAGGAGGTGTCAGCGAGCAGCACGGGCGCCGCGAAGTTCTTGCTCGCGATCGTGCGCTCGGTGAGGTCAGGCGGGAAGCCAAGGACTCGGTCGGTGAACAGGTGCAGCACGACGCAATCGAGCTCACTCGCGCGCGCCTCGAAGCGGCGGTAGGCCTCTGCCTCGGCGTCGCAGCTGCTGCAACGACTGCGCAGGAAGTGCAGCACCAGCGGTTTGCCTGCGACCCGTTCGTGCGACCACAAGACTCCTGCGCGGTCGGGCAATGAGAACTTCGGCAGGTCGTGGTCGACGGCGGACTGGATCAGCCCGTCGACGTGCTTGCGCACGAAGGCCTTGCCACCGTACCAAGCAAGGACGAGCAGCAACGGCGTGAGCAACGACACGCGGGTTCGAAGGCTCATGCGCCGCCGCGAGACTGGTTGGGTTTGTGCTTTCTGCATCGGCGAGTCCCGCTATCGTGCCGCGCCCTGTGACGGTTGCCATCGGAGGCGTGCCCTACGGCGTCGGAATGCCGCTGCTCGCGGGCCTCGACCGCGATCCGGCTTGCCGTTTGATCCAGCGGCCGCCGACTGAGTTGATCGCGCTGCTGCGCGAAGGCCGCCTCGACGCGGCATTGGTCTCGTCGATCGAGGCGATTCGACTGCCTGGCTATCGCGTCGCGGACGGACTCGGCATCGCGTGCAAGCACGAAGTGCGTTCGGTGCGCGCGTTCCGGCGACTGGGAAACAAGATCCGGACTGTCGGGCAAGACCGCAGCAGCGCGACCTCGGCAACCTTGCTCGAGATCCTGCTGCGCGGCCCCAAGCGCGCGGAGACCGAAGCACCGCTGACCTTCGAGGCCGTTGCGCCAACCCGCAAGCCGGACCTGCTGCCCCACGACCTCGTGATGATGATCGGCGACGACGGACTGAACGCCGACCCTGGGAGCCGCGAACCGTGGGACCTCGGTCGCGAGTGGCGGTCGTTCACCGGCCTGCCCTTCGTGTTCGCGGTCTGGATCCTGCGACCCGGTGTGGATGTCAGCAGGATTTTTCCAGTGCTCGCGCGCGCCCGGCAACGTGGCAAGGACCTGAAAGAACACGACGGCACGTTCGGGGCCGTCCACTACGACCTGGACAAGGAGGACCTCCGCGGGCTACAGCGTTTCTGGCGCGAAGCCCGCGCCGTCGGTCTCGGCATGGCGGATGTCGAGCCGACGTTCTGCAAGCAACCCCTGGAGGGGATGGAATGAGCGACGCCAAGACGCGCACCCAAGGACAACTCTTCGACAGCGAACAGACGGCGCCCGCCGAACAGGCGGCCAAGACGACCAAGCAGAAGCCGGCCAAGGCTGCGCCGAGCGAGAAGCCAGACAAAGCGGACAAGGCCGCCCCGCCCGAGAAGGGCAAGGGCCAGACCGCCGAGCAGATGGCGCAGCGGCAACGGGAGATCTCGGTCAGCGAGTTCTTCACCAAGAACCGTCACTTGCTCGGCTTCGACAGCCCGCGCAAGGCGCTGCTGACGGCGGTCAAAGAAGCCGTCGACAACAGCCTCGACGCGTGCGAAGAAGCGCGCATCCTGCCGCGGCTCCTGGTCAAGATCTCGCGGATCGGCCAAAGCGAGAAGCAGTTCACGATGACCGTCGAGGACAACGGTCCGGGAATCGTGAAGGCGCAGGTGCCCAACGTGTTCGGCCGACTGCTCTATGGCAGCAAGTTCCATCGCCTCCGCCAGAGTCGCGGCCAGCAGGGCATCGGCATCAGCGCGGCGGGCATGTATGGGCTGCTGACGACCGGCAACCCCGTGCGGGTGCGCACCAAGCCCGGCAAGAAGGGCATCCCGCTCTACTTCGAGATCACGATCGACACGGCGAAGAACCGACCCGACTTCACCGACAAGGTGATCGAGTGGGACAAGGACCACGGCACCGAGGTCTCCATCGACATGGAGGGCGAGTACCGTCGCGGCCAAAAGAGCATCGAGGAGTTCTTGAAGCTCATGGCGGTGGCCAATCCGCACGTCTACCTGCACTACACGGATCCGGACGGCAACGTCACCGAGTACCAGAGCGCGACGAAGGAACTCCCGCGAGAAGTCGAGGAGATCAAGCCGCACCCCCACGGCGTCGAGCTCGGCATCCTGCTGCGGATGGTGAACGAGAGCGAGAATCGCGCACTCTCCGCCTTCTTGCAGAATGAGTTTTCGCGCGTCGGGCCGACCGTCGCGAAAGAGATCTGCGAGAAGGCCGGCATCAAGCCGACGACCAATCCGCGGCGCCTCGAGACTTCGGATATCGCCAAGATCAAGGCGGCGATCGACGCGACCAAGATCATGGCGCCGCCGCTGTCCTGCATCGCGCCGATCGGCGAGGACCTAATCATCGCTGGCCTCAAGAAGGAGGTCGCCGCCGACTACTACATCTCGACGTCGCGCAAGCCGGTCGTCTACCGCGGCCGTCCATTCGCCGTCGAGTGCGGCATCGCCTACGGCCGTCCGGGTGACACGCTGGAGATGACTGCCGATGGCAAGATCATCGAGAAGTCGACGCAGAAGCCCAACGAGGAGCAGTTGATGGGAGCGGCCGACGAGCCGATCCGCCTCATCCGCTTCGCCAACCGCGTGCCGCTGGTGTTCCAGCACGGCGCCTGCGCGATCACCAAGGCGGTGATCGGCACCAACTGGAAGAACTACGGTCTGCAGCAGCCGCGCGGCGCGCTGCCGATCGGGCCGATGGTCGTGTTCGTCCACATCGCGTCGGTGTGGGTCCCGTTCACGAGCGAGTCGAAAGAAGCGATCGCAAGCTACGACGAGATCCTCGACGAGCTGCGCCTTGCGCTGATGGAGTGCGGCCGCAAGCTCGGGACGCACGTCCGCAAGGGCAGGAAGCTCGCCAACGAGTTCAAGAAGCGCAACTACATCGAGACCTACATCCCACATCTCGTCATCGCGTTGCAGGACATCCTGAAGCTCGACGAGAAGACGGCTCAGAAGGCGAGAGACAATCTCACGACCGTTCTGGAGAAGAGCCGCAAGCTGTGACCGGCACGCAACCCGACAACCACGAGACCACCTAGAACCGAGCCATGGCAGCCAAGAAGTTCACCCCGCAGCCGCAACCGAAGAAGAAGGACCGCGGCCCGCACTCGGACCTCGACAAAGTCACGTTGCGCGAGATCAAGAACTGCGCGACGCACGTGCACACGGAGATCGAGAAGGTCGGCAAGCCGGAGCTGAAGTTCCCCGACCGATCGTTGAAGAACGCGCGCTACGACAAGAAAGACGGCTACTTCGTGATGGGCCGATCGCGCGTCGAACGCACGCTGTCCGTCAACACGGTCAAGTCCTTCGCGCAGACGCTCAAGATGATGTCGCTCAGCAAGGAACTGATCGACGCCGACGACTTCGCCACCAAGCGAGAAGCGTATTACGTGTCGAAGAACTGGGACGAGGCCAAGTTCGACGAACAGCCGGAGAGCGACGCCGCGATGGACGACATCGAGGCGCTCTTCAGCCTCGAAGGCGTGATGCGCGAGCATCTGCGCTTCAAGGCCGACGAACACGGCGGCAAGGTCGCCGGGCAACTCATCGTGCTCGATCGCGACCGCGAGTCGGGGCGCCAGTTGCGCATCGACTGCACCGGCTTCGGATCCGGCGCCTACTCGATCCCGTCGTCGGTGGAGCACCTCGGCTTCGAGACCAAGGCGAAGTTCATCCTGGTCATCGAGACCATCGGCATGTTCGAGCGCCTGTCGCAGCACAACTTCTGGAAGACCGGCAACTGCATCCTGATCGGCACCGCCGGAGTGCCGACACGCGCGACGCGGCGCTTCGTGCGCAAGCTCAGTGACGCGCACAAGCTGGATGTCTACGCCTTCAACGACTGCGATCCCTACGCGTTCTCCAACATCTACCGCACGCTGAAGGTCGGCTCCGGCAACGCGGTGCACCTGAACCAGTTCTTCTGTGTGCCGAACGCACACTTCCTCGGCGTGACGCCGCAAGACATCGTCGACTACGAGCTGCCGATCCACGGGCTGAAGGACGTCGACATCAAACGCGCGCAAGACATGCTGAAGAACGACCCGTTCTTCCAAGCGCACAAAGAGTGGCAGAAGGCGATCGAGATGATGCTGAAGTCTGGCCAACGCGCCGAGCAGCAGGCGCTGGCCAAGCACGGCCTCAACTTCGTGATCGACGAGTACTTGCCCAACAAACTCAAGGTAGTGAAGCAGTTCCTGCCATGACCTGCGCGCGGGCAGCTTCTGCCACCCGCGCCAAGAACCCCGGTGCCTTGCCGTGCTCCACCGCTTCGAGATCTCGCTCGCCGACGTCGACCGCGGCATCTATCAGGACCTCGACCTGCGCGTCGCGCGGCATCCATCCGAGGACAACCACTACCTGCTGACCCGCGTGCTCGCGTTCGCGCTCGAGCAGAAGGACGGCCTCGCCTTCAGCAAGGGCCTGGCCGAAGCCGACGAGCCCGCGATCTGGCACAGGCACGGCGACGGCCGCGTGATCGATTGGATCGAAGTTGGCGCGCCGGGCGCGGATCGCCTGCACCGCGCAGCGAAAGCTTGCGAGCGCGTCGCAGTCTGGTGCCACCGCAACCCCGACGCGTTCTTGCAGCGTTGCCAGAAGGAGACGATCCACAAGGCCGAGAAGATCCTCGTCACCAAGGTGCCGAAGGACCTGCTCGAGGCTCTCGAACGGAAGCTCGATCGCAACAACCGCTGGGACATCTCGCGCAACGAAGGCGTCGTCACGATCGTGGTCGGCAGCGAAGCCATCGAGGCCACATTGGAGACCGTGCCGCTCGCCCCGACGGCCTGAGCGCATCCTCCCCGCCACCGGCGCGCATGAGTTGCGCGCCGCGTCTGCGCATTGCGCAAGGAGCCGATCTCAGCCAAGGCGTCGGCACGGTGCAGGGATTCCATAGGCGGCCACATTGGGCCAGAAGGCCAAGCATGGAAGGGCGCGCGCCGCACTCGAACCCAAGGGGCAACCGCGGTGGCGGGGAATCTCGGCATCATGAGAACTGTGTCGAATCCGTGATTTCGACTCCTTTCGCTCGCCTGGATCGCGACCCATCTGCGGTGCTCTCGGCGACAAGGCCGTGCGTCAAGAGTGCGCACAGTTCGCGACTCTGCTTGCCGCAACTCCG
This sequence comes from Planctomycetia bacterium, assembly GCA_005776365.1. Lineage (GTDB taxonomy): Bacteria > Planctomycetota > UBA1135 > UBA1135 > UBA2386 > SXPK01. Next base: position 8,940 of record SXPK01000168.1, on the reverse strand, counting down.
CCCATGCCGCCAGGAAGTTGCTACGCTTCGCGCCCCCACGGCGGCGCCATGGCGCTGCCCATCCACCCTCCACGGGAGCCCACACCGATGCACCTCTTTGCTCGCGCCTCCATCGCGACAGTCTGCGCTGCGGCCGTCGTCGCGCAGTCCAACACCGTCGCCGGCCTCGACGGCCGACTCACGGACGTCAACCAACTCACCTACTGGGGCCGCCGCGGCGCAGCGCACCCAGGTGGCGAGGCCGGCATGTCGATGCTCAACACGATGTGCAACCCGGGCTCGGTCAACATCCCGTGGCAGTCACCGATGCAAGCCAACCATCCGATGTTCGGCTTCATCATCACGCGCGAGAACAACGGCCGCATGGTGCAGATCTCCGACTGGAGCTACTGCAAGCACGCGTTCACCTCGGTCAACGTCGACGGCGCCTGCGGCACCTGCCAGAACCCGGGCACCGGCGCGTTGATGGGCCTGAACTGCGCGGACACCTACGGCGCTGGCAACAACGGCGACCGCAACTACCTCGGCCCGCCCGCCGAGATCGACCCCTGGACCGGCATCTGGAATCCCGTCGGCAGCTACTTCGACCGGGGCGACCCCACCGTCGGGGCGCCGGCAAATAGTGACGGCGCGCGCAGCACCATCAATGTCGCGGGTGACAACGTGAAGAACCGCGTCACCGTCAAGGAGTCGGAGTTGTTGACGGCCGGCACCTTCTACTACGGCATCCAGCTGCTCCATCGCGGCGAAGCCGTCGCCAATCGCGGCGACAACATCGCGTCGCGCGGCTTCACGCCGTCGTGGAATGGCACAACCTGGTCCTTTGCCAACTCGGCCCCGCAGACCTACGGCTCGATCCTCTCACGCTGGAGCGGCTCGACGGTCAACAGCGCCACGAACGGCGCCGATGACGGCCGCATCTTCGTTGCGAGCAAGGTCACGCCGGTAGGCGGCACGTTTCACTACGAATACGCGGTCCACAACGTCGACTCGAGCCGCGGCATCGCGTCCTTCCGCATTCCCATCGAGCCAACCGGCGTTGCCTCGAGCATCGGTTTCCGGGACATCGACAGCGATGCACTCAACAACTGGGTCGGCACGCGCGTCGGCAACGAGATCGTGTTCACGGCCCCCGCGAACAACCCGCAGAACTGGAACACGGTCTTCAACTGCTGGTTCGACTGCACGATCGCACCAAGCCAGGGCTTGTTCCGTTGCGACGCAGCGCGCATCGGCGCCGGCGCCTTGCAGACGTCGGTGATGGCCGACGTCCCAAGCGGCATCCCCACCGCGAGCAACACGCTCGTCGGCGCGGGCTGCATCGGCGGCACCGGCCCCTGCAACTCGTCGGTCTACGAATACTTCAGCCCGTCGACGACCTTCGACTTGTCCAACAGCAACATGGGCTTCTCGACCTCGGGCCAGAACTACGTGTTCGGCCCAGCGAGCGGCGGCTCGGGCTACGTCACGCCAAGCGGCACGGCGATGACGCTCGGCGACGACGATGCGCAGTCGGTGACCCTGCCGTTCTCGCTCAACTATCCTGGCGGCACGACGACGACGCTCAGCCTCGGCAGCAACGGCGTGCTGTCGCCGGTCGGAGCCACGACGAGCTACACCCCTGACATCGCGGGATTCCTCGCCGGCTCACCGACGTGGGCTGCGTGCTGGAGCGACCTCAACCCGGCCGCAGGTGGCCAGGTGCTCGTCAGCTCCTCGCCGACCGCAGTGCGCATCTCGTTCGTCGCTGTCCCGAGCTACGGCGGCGGCGGCTTCTCGACCTTCCAGTACGAGGTTCTGTCGAACCATCGCGTGAACGTCTACTGGCAGTCCTGCACGCCGACCGGCGGCGACGCGATGGTCGGCTGGACCGGCGGCAACGGCGCCCTGGATCCAGGCAACGGCAACCTCAGCGCGGCGATCCCCCTTGGCGCGACGCTGTGCCCCGGGGCCAACAACGTGCAACCGCCCTCGCTGGCCGCCAACCTGCGCCCGATCCTTGGCACGACGATCACGCTGACGACCAACAACCTGCCGGCTGGAACGGGCCTCGCGGCGCTGCAACTCGCGGCATCGATGCCCAATCCGCCGATCGACCTCACTGCGATCGGGATGGCGGGCTGCTTCGCCTACGTCGATCCGGCGACGGCGCAGACCTTTGGCGCGGTGCTGGCCCCGGCTGCGTCCTGGCCGGTCTTGATCGCGATCCCCAACAACCCCGCCTTCATCGCCGTGCCGGTTGGCTGGCAAACGCTCGCCTTTGCGCCCAACACGACGGCCGCTGGCATCGTCACTTCGAACGGCCTGATCACCCTGCTCGCCGCCCAGTGAGGCGGCTGTTGCGGCGCGCCGTCAAGGTGCACGCAACCAGTTCATGCCTCCGAGCACGCCGACCTGCGGTGCACAACGGCGCGCCGCAGGTCGCCCTCGCCCAACCGGCGGCACGAAAGCGGAACCGCGGGGGTGGCCACTCTTCGGAGTCTCGCTAGGCTCGACAATCCCGCAGTCGCCGCCTGCCCGCGCCTGCCGCATCCACCCCCACGCACCTCCCACATAATCTCATGCGCAAGCTCGTTTTTGCGACGCTGGCCGCCACGGTGGCCTCATCTCTGTTGGCACAGTCCAACACGGTCGCCGGCCTCGACGGCCGACTCACCGACGTCAATAGCCTGACCTACTGGGGCCGCCGCGGCGCGGCACACCCCGGTGGCGAGGCCGGCATGTCGATGCTCAACACGATGTGCAACCCGGGAGCAGTCAACATCCCGTGGCAGGCGCCGATGCAAGCCAACCATCCGATGTTCGGCTTCATCATCACGCGCGAGAACAACGGCCGCATGGTGCAGATCTCCGACTGGAGCTACTGCAAGCACGCGTTCACGTCGGTCAACGTCAACGGCGCCTGCGGGACTTGCCAGAACCCGGGCACCGGCGCGTTGATGGGCCTGAACTGTTCGGACACCTACGGCGCTGGCAACAACGGCGACCGCAACTACCTCGGCCCGCCCGCCGAGATCGACCCCTGGACCGGCATCTGGAACCCCGTCGGCAGCTACTTCGACAAGGGGGACCCCGAAGTCGCAGCGCCGGCGAATGGTGACGGCGCGCGCAGCACCATCACCACCACCGGCGACCTGGTGAAGAACCGCGTCACGGTGAAGGAGTCGGAGTTGTTGACTGCCGGCACCTTCTACTACGGCATCCAGCTGCTACACCGCGGCGAAGCCGTCGCCAATCGCGGCGACAACATCGCGTCGCGCGGTTTCACGCCGTCATGGAACGGCAGCACGTGGTCATTGGGCAACTCGGCGGCCGGCCAGACCTACGGCTCGATCCTCTCACGCTGGAGCGGCGCGACGGTCAACAGCGCCACGAACGGCGCCGACGACGGCCGCATCTTCGTCGCGACCAAGGTCACGCCTACGGGAACGACGTTCCACTACGAGTACGGCGTGCACAACGTCGACTCGAGCCGCGGCATCGCGTCCTTCCGCATCCCGGTCGAACCGTCTGCGACAGTCACCGGCATCGGCTTCCGCGACATCGACAGTGATGCGCTCAACAACTGGGTCGGCACGCGAGTCGGCAACGAAATCGTCTTCACGGCTCCTGCGAACAACCCGCAGAACTGGAACACGATCTTCAATTGCTGGTTCGACTGCTCGATCGCTCCGAGCCAGGGCTTGTTCCACTGCAACGCAGCCCGCATCGGCGCCGGTGGCCTGACCACCTCCGTCATCGCCGCGGTTCCAAGCGGCATCCCGACGGCGTTCAACACGGTCATCGGCACTGGCTGCGCTGGCGGCCCCGGCCCGTGCCAGAGCTCGGTCTACGAGCTGTTCGGCACGCCCGCGTCCTTCGACCTGTCGAACACCAACATGGGTTTCGCCGTGTCCGGACAGAACTACGTGTTTGGCCCAGCCAGCGGCGGCGCTGGATACCTTGCCTCCCCTGGTGGCACGGCGCTGACACTGACCGATGACTCGACGGCGACTGTGACGCTGCCGTTCACGCTCAGCTATCCGGGCGGCTCGACGACGTCTCTCGTCGTCTGCTCGAATGGCTTTGTCTCGCCGGTCAACAACGGCACTTCCTTCACGCCATCGGCCGCGGCCTTCCTCACCGGCGCAGCCACGTGGGCTGGCAGCTGGCAGGACCTCAATCCGGCGAGCGGCGGTCAGGTGCTGTCCAACGTGACTGCCACTTCGGCGCGCATCTCGTTTGTCAACGTGCGCAGCTTCACCGGCACCGGCACGGTCAACGTGCAATACGAGTTCCTGCCGAACAACCGCGTCAACGTCTATTGGGGCACGTGCGCCCCGACTGGCAACGCGGTGCTGGTCGGCTGGACGCCGGGCAACGGCGCGCAGGATCCGGGCAATGCAAACTTCACGACGGCGGTCCCCGCTGGCGCGACGCTTTGCCCAGGCGCGGCCAACCTGCAACCACTGCGCTTGGACGCCAACGTCCGCCCCGTTCTCGGCACGACGGTGACGATGGGCACGACGAACATCCCCGCTGGCACCGCGTTCGCGGCGCTGCTGTTCTCGGGCGCGATCCCGAACCCGGCGATCGACCTGACGGCCGCAGGCATGGCAGGGTGCTTCGCCTACATCGACCCGGCTTCGGCCCAGACGTTCAACTCGGCATTCGCGCCGACGTCGTCGTGGTCGCAGCCGATCGCGCTGCCGAACAACCCGGCCTTCGTCGGAGTTTCGCTGGGCTGGCAGTCCGTCAGCTTCAGCCCGAACACGACCACAGCCGGCATCATCACGTCGAACGGCCTGATCACGCTGCTCGCGGCCCAATAAGCGAGGCCCCCTGATCCACGACGACGCGCGAGTCGGCCCCGCCGCCTCGCGCGTTTTCGTTTTCGGTGGGAGCAGCGTCCCTCGCGATACTGACCACGATGACCGACGCGCCCAACGAGACCGTGCTGCGATCGCGCGTGCCCGAAGCCGGCGCGGGCCAGAAGCTCGTGGCGTGGTTGGGCTCGCGCTTCCGCTATCTCGACGAGGCGCAGTGGCGCGTCGAGATCGAGGCCTTTCGGGTCACGATCAATGGCAAGGCCGCGCGCGCCGATGACCGCCTTCGCCGCGGCGACGAGGTCGCTTACCGACCCGTGCATGAGGAGCCGCGCGCCAACACCGCCATCGAAGTGCTGCACGATGACCCGGATTTCGCGGTCGTGTTCAAGCCTGCGCACCTGGTTGCGCACGCCGACGGCGCGTTCGTGCAGAACACGTTCTTCCGCGCCCTGGAGCGCCGATATCAGAGCCGCGGCGAGCAGCCGCCGGTTGCGCTCGCGCACCGACTCGACCGTGAGACGAGCGGGCTGATGATCGCAACCAAGCGGGCCGCGGCGAGCCGGGCGCTGCAACAGCAATTCGCTGCCGGTGCCGTCGAGAAGGAATACCTCGCGATCGTGCATGGCCGGGTCGAAGCGGATCACTTCGCCGTCGATGGCTTCCTCGGTCGCGATCCACGGAGCGAAATCACGATCCGTCGCGCGGTGGCGACAGTCGGCGGCAACGGCGCACAACCGGCACGGACGTCTTTCCGCGTCGAAGAACGGGTCGGCGACTTCACGCTGGTGCGCGCGTTTCCCGAGACGGGTCGGACGCACCAGATTCGCGCGCATCTCACCCACGCAGGCCATTCGATCGTGGGCGACAAGCTCTATGGTCGCACGGACGCGGACTACATCGAATACGTGCGCTTCGTGAAGTCCGGCGGCGACCCATGGTGGGATGGTCGGCTTGCTGCGGGACGCCAACTGCTGCACGCTGCGGTGATCCGCTTCGCACATCCGACGACGGGTGCGCCACTGTCGTTCGCATCCGAGATGCCCGAAGACATGGTGCAGTTCCTGCGCAACCACCGGAGTTGAGGCACGTCGCCGCTCCCGCCTGCTCACATTGCGCCGTTCTGCTTCGAGCCTGAACGGCATGGAGCATCCCGCAACGAGTGCTATCGATGCGCAGTGGCATCAGGCTGTGGCCTGACACCACCGCGGCGCACGCTTCGTGCGCTTCGTTCCCTCATATAGGAACTGAGATGCGAACCATCGTCGTTGCGAGCCTCGCCAGCGGGCTGCTCGCTTCGCTCCTCCATGCGCAGTCGCTGTTCGAACGCGACCTCGGCACGAACCTCGGCCTTGGCGACGACACCACCGTCACAGGTCTGAGTCTTGCATTCGCGTTCCCGTTCGCCGGAGTCAACTACTCCGCGATCAGCGTGAACGCCAACGGCTACATCCTGCTCGGCTCCGTCAGCGTTCCTGGCGGCGACCCGATCCCATCTGATGCAGCGCTCACCAGCGGGCCGGCGCGGATCGCCCCACTGTGGGCCGACTACGACCCCACATCGCCTGGATCAGGCAATGTGTGGTTCAAGTCCCTGCCCAACCGCGCCTTGATCTCATGGGCAGGCGTTCATGAGAAGGGCGCCACCAATCCGGTCAACTTCCAGCTCACGCTGCACTCGAATGGCCACGTCAACGTCGCCTACGGCAAGAACTGGATGCCATCGACCGTGAAACTCGATCGCCTCATCGGCGCGAGTTCTGGCAACGGCGCGCCCTACATCGCCGTCGACTTCAAGGTGCACCCATTCCTCACGGGCTCGGACCTCTTCGCGCAGGTTTTTCGCGACAACGTGGCGTTGCCATACGAAGCGATGCTCTTCGACTGGAGCCCTGCGTTCCCAGGATTCGCGATCAGCCACGTCCCCACCGAGACCAACGATCTGCCTCCGCCGGCGAAGTTCGAAGTGGTCGGCGACGGCTGCGTCTACCGCGGCGTCACGATCTACCAGGTCAATGACGGATCGAACGACCCGTCGGCCATGGAACTCGCCTTCGTTCCCAACGGGCAAGGCGGTTACGTGGTCAGCAAGTCGTACTTGCGGCCGGCGCAGCCGACGCAAGGCCAGATCCTTCCGGCCGGCGCCGACACGCGTCACCTCGTGATGCTGCCCTTTGCATGGCCACACGCCACAGGCCCCGTCGACCGCGTGATGGTCGGAGCCAATGGCTTCGTCACGCTCGGCGGCGAGGACCCAGGCCCCGGCGGATACTCGGTCGACGCAGCGCAGTTGCTGTCGGGACCGCCTCGGATCGCCGGGTTCTGGACCAACCTCGACCCGTCGCTCGGCGGCACAGTGTCGACGACCTTTGACCCCAACTTCGGCACGTTCACGGTCCGATGGGACGCGGTGCCAGAGTGGCCATTGGTCGGATCGAACACCTTTGCGATCACGCTCGACAGCGATGGCTCCTTCCGGATCCGCCTCGAAAATGTCGCGCTACGGGCAGGGCTTTGCAAAGCGATCGTCGGCTACTCCGACGGGCGTGGCACGCAAGCCCCACAGCCGACGGACTTCAACGCCATGACAATGCCGATCGACCTCGGTGCGCGCATCGACCGGCTCGAACTCGTCGCATGGGCGGGCACGCCGCAGATTGGCACGACCTTCGTGCTGCAGGCACGCAAGATCCGTGGGGTGCTTTGCTACCTCGTCATTGGATTGGAGTCGCCCGCGATCGATCTGGGTCCCATCGGGGCGCCGCAGTGCTCGCAGTTTGTGAGGCTGCCGCTGTCGATCGCCATGATCAATGCGACCTTTGGCACGCCAGCGACGGACTTCTTCGTGCCGATCCCAAACAGCATCGACTTGGCAGGGATCAAACTCATGTCGCAAGCCGCCAGCGATGACACAAACGCGAACCCGTTGGGTTGGCGCACGTCCAATGGCGGCAGGTGGACGATCGGACTCTGAGCGAGGGCCGGCCGACACCCTGCAGGCCCGGAACGCAACCCGTTCCTGGCCTGCGTCGTCCATGGGCTGCTGCGCCACGATAGATCGGCAGCGCGCAGTGCCACCAACGATGACACTGCCAGTGCGCAGAGCGCCTGCTCGCCCACGGCACTGGATCGCGCCTCCGCGAACCGGTTCGTCGCGGACCTCGAGTTCTCGGCGCAGTCCGCGAGCAACGACCCGCCCGCAAACCGGCTCGGTTGGCGGATCTCGAACGGCAACCGACTCACCATCGGACTCGGATCGACCAAGTCAGCACAACCGCCATTGCCATCAGGGAGTCCGCGACGCGACTCACTCCATGACATCTGCAACGGCCCGAGGACCGGGCCACGCTCCATCCGCGCTGGCGAATTGTCCGATGGAGTCCCAACATGTCGCGGAACTCCATGCAGGAACTCACGTCGACGGCCCTCACCCTCCAGCACAAGATCCAGTCCAAGACTGCGGTCGTCGGCATCGTGGGCCTCGGCTACGTCGGATTGCCGCTGCTGCGCGCCTTCTTCAAAGCTGGATTCCCGGTGGTCGGCTTCGACGTCGATCAAGCCAAGATCGACCTGCTGCAGCGCGGCCGTTCTTACTTGAAGCACCTCGGCGAGGACTTCGTCGTCGAGATGTCGAAATCGAATCGCTTCGTGGCGACCGCCAACCCAAGCGATCTGGCGCGCGCGGACGCGATCATCCTGTGCGTGCCGACGCCGCTCGGCAAGCACGGCGAGCCGGACATGAGCTACATCGAGAAGTCGACCGAGATGGTCGCCAAGGTCCTGCGCAAGGGCCAACTCGTGTCGCTGGAGTCCACGACCTATCCAGGCACCACTCGCGGCGACTGCGGCCCGATCCTCGCCAAGACGGGTCTATTGTGCGGCAAGGACTTCTTCTTGGCATTCAGCCCCGAGCGCGAGGATCCCGGGAGCAAGGACCACAGCACGCAGACGATCCCCAAGCTCGTTGGCGGCATCGACGAGATCAGTGCTCGACTGGCCACGCAGCTCTATGCCGCTGCGATCCATCAAGTCGTGCAAGTCGACAGCGCGGAGATCGCGGAGGCGGCCAAGCTGCTCGAGAACATCTATCGCTGCGTCAACATCGCCCTGGTCAACGAGCTCAAGCCGGTGCTCG
>SXPK01000167.1 GCA_005776365.1 Planctomycetia bacterium | reverse complement strand
TGCGATGCAGTCTGGCTCCGACGTGCCGTGGGGTCCCCCGATCCCGCTCGACATGCCCGGTCCGATTGGCCTGATGTTGCCCTTCTGGTTGGCGATGCCGCCCTTGCCAGCGAACGAACTCGGCTTCTTGCAGAAGTTCACGGTGCGCCTGCGCGATGCGGCGACGACGCAGTTGTTCGACGAGGCCTACGTCTACTACGTGGCGAACTGAGCGTTGGGTTGCGATCCGGCGCGCCCGATGGGGCGCCGGGCGATTGGTTTGCGCAGCGGCGACAGGATTGCATCGACATTGCCAGCAGGCAGGTTGGTGGTCTGCGGTCGCAGAGATCCTGTATGAACGAGGTCTTCACGGCCTCTTCTCGCTGCATCCATGCTCCGCACCCTTTGCTCCGGCAGTCTCTGCCTGCTGTTGTCTTCTCTCGCCGCCGCGCAGTCACTGACGGGCACCCTGGTTGACACGCTCGGCTCGCCGGTGGTCGGCGCGGCGATCCAGTTGAGCGGCACTGCATTCGCCGCCGTGAGTGACGCCGCAGGTCAGTTCACGATCCTCGGGTTGCTGAACCGTTCTTATACGGTGCAGATCGATCCGCTGGGCAATGCGGTGGCCCCGGCCGAGTTCAGCCGCGTGGTGTCCGGGGCGACCAACCTCGGCAACTACGTGCTGCAACCCGGCGCCATCGTCACGGCGACGTTCTCGGATCCGTTCGGCGTCCCGCTGTCGCAGGTCAACTGCAACGTCTACCTGCCTGACGGCACCAAGCTCTACACGCCGCGCGACATCACGGACGTCGCGGGGTCCGTCTCCTTCAACGTGCCGCAGACTCCGGTGACGCTCGAGGCGCTGCCTCCGACTGGCTCGACCCTGTATCCGTGGCGGCTCGACGTGACGGCGACGGGACCATTGGCGCTCGGCACGATTGCGTTCCGTCAGGGCTACACGATCACCGGAACGGTTGCGCGCGCTGGCACGACGCCACTGCCGGTTGCGAACTGTGAGGTCATCGTCACGGATCAGTTGACCAATGAGTTGATGGTCCTGCAGTCCAATCGCACCAACAGCCTTGGCGCCTTCACCGCGCATTTGCCGTATGGGCTCTATCTCGTCGAACTCGTGCCAGCTGTCGGCAGCGCCTACGCGGCCAAACAACTCTATGGCGTGCCGGTGATCAACCAGTCGCTGAGCATGGGCATCATCGGACTCCCGCTCGCCGTGGCGCTCAGCGGGACGTTCTCAGGGCCGGCTGGTCCGGTGGTCGGCGCCGACGTCGACATCTACGATGGGCAGGGGCACAAGTTGTTCACGCCGCGTGACAACACACTCGCTACGGGGGCCTTCTCGATCATGGTGCCCGCAGGCGGCACCTACACCGTGCGCGTCGATCCGCCGGTCGCCAGCGGCATCGTCGGATACCGCAGCGCACCGGTTGCGGCGCCGGTCGCCACCAGCATCGGCACGGTGTTGCTACTTCAAGGCATCTCGGTCGTGCTCGATCTCTTCGACAGCACGGGCGCGCCGCTGGTCGGGGCGGTGATGAGCCTCGTAGATCCAGTGACGCAGCAGGAAGTCGTGGTCCCGGGCAACAGCACGGACGCGGCGGGTCGCATGACGGCGGTCGTGCCGTTCGGGCTCTTCGACGTCACGCTGCGCCCCAAGCAAGGCAGCCGCGCAGCATCGTTCTCGGTGCCAGGCGTGCCGTTCGTGTCGCCATTCGCTGTCGCGCTGCCGCTGCTCGATCGCCCGGTGTCGACCTCGCTTGCTGGCCTGTCGATCCTCGGCGTGCCGAATGGCGGCGAGATCCTGATCGACTGGGCCTTCGAGAATCGCGTGCCCGCGGTGATGTCGACGACGATCGAGGCTGTGGTTGCGCTCGACTCGGGAGTCGACGTGCCGTGGATCCCGCAGCTTCCCATCGACTTGCCGCCGTCGATTGGCTTCGGCCTGCAACTCTGGCTGCCTACTCCGCCGCTGCCTGCGGCCGAACTCGGCTTCTTGCAGAAGTTCACGATCCGCCTGCGCGACGCTGCTTCGCAGCAGCTGCTCGACGAGTCCTACATCTACTACCAGCCGCGCTGAAGACGCGCTGGATCATCGCGCGCGTTCGTCGGACTTTGGCGCGACCTTGCCTGCTGGACGAACGCCGGATCCCGCGCGCTTCTTGATCGCGTCCCCAAGGTCCTCGCGCGCACGTTCCGCCCACTGCGACAGTCGTTCGACCACGTCTGGATGGCTCTTCGCGACGTCGGTGGTCTCGCCGAGATCGGTCTGCAGGTCGTAGAGCGCTAGTGGGGCCTTGCGCCCTTCGTATGCGGCCGGTGAGCCGGCAGTGCCGCCGGGCCTTCCCCCCAAGGTTTGATAAGAATGCGGCAGCACGAGCTTCCAACGCGAATCGCGCACTGCTTGCAGTTGCCTCGAGTAGTAGCAGTAGAAGGCTTCGTGCGGGCTCTTCGCGTCGGGCGCGCCGCGCAACAGCGCGCCGAGGTCCCGCCCGTCGAGCACGTGGTCTGGGAGCGTGGCGCCGATGCGCGCAGCAAAAGTCGGCAGCACGTCGAAGGTCGCGGCGAGCTGGTCACAAGTCGTCCCGGCGGGAATCACGCCGGGCCAGCGCATCACGCATGGCACGCGGTGGCCGCCTTCCCACGATGTGCCCTTCCCCTCCCGCAGCGGGCCCGCGGATCCTGCGTGCTCGCCGTAGGACAGCCACGGGCCGTTGTCGCTGGTGAACACGACGAAGGTGTCGTTGGCAATGCCAAACATGTCGAGCGCCTCGAGGATTCGGCGCACGCTCTCGTCGATCTCGGCGACGCAATCGGCGTAGAGGCCGAGCTTCGTCTTGCCGTCGAACTCCTTCGCAGCGAACAGCGGCACGTGCACCATCGTGTGCGGCACGTAAAGGAAGAAGGGCTTCGCCTTGTTTCGATCGATGAAGTCGACTGCGCGGTCGGTGTAGCGTCGCGTCAACTGCTTCTGCTCGTCGCCGGTCACTTCTGGGTCGACGATCTGCTCGCCGTCGTACAACGGCAACGGCGGGTAGCCCTGCTTTCGCTTCTGTGCGTCAGGCGGCAGCGTCGCGTAGCTCGGATGCAGCGGCCACATGTCGTTGCTGTAGGGGAGGCCGAACCACTCGTCGAAACCCTGACGTGTCGGCAAGAACTCGGGCCGGTGGCCCAGGTGCCACTTCCCGAAGCACGCAGTGGCGTAGTTCTTTTGTTTGCAGATCTCCGCGAGCGTCGTTTCTGACGGCGCGAGACCTTCGTCAGCATCGGGGCCAAAGGCGCCGTGGACCGAGACGCGCGCGTGATAACAGCCAGTCATCAGCGCGGCACGGGACGCGGAGCAGACCGCCGAACTCGCGTGGAAGTCCGTGAAGCGCATGCCTTCCTTGGCGAGGCGGTCCAGGCTCGGCGTCGGCGTTTGGCCACCGAACGGTCCGATGTCTGCGTAGCCGAGGTCGTCGATGAAGATCACGACGAGGTTGGGCAAGCGTCGCATGTCCTGCGCACCGTCGCCTTGTTCGATTGCGAGCGGCGAAGTCGCCAGGATCAAGACCGTCGTGAGCACGCGCAGCATCGCATCGTTGTAGCGAGCCAGCGGGCCTGCGTCCTTCTGCTACGTGCCGGCGTGGGGATCCGATATGGTGCGAGCCGCAAGGCGATGCAGTTGAATCGAGACGATCACGCGAGACAGGCGGCGCCTGTTGGCGCCTGTGCTCCGCGGCGAGCGCGCTGGGTGCTCGTGTTCTTGTGCGCGCCGATGCCGTTCTTGGCCTTTGCTTGGGGCAGTTCGCTGCCAGCAGTGTCGAGTCGCATTGCCACCGGACTCGCAGGCCGTGAAGTCTCCCTGCGCAACGCGACCGGCATCACGGACGAAGAACTGCATTCGCTGCGCGTCAGCCTCGACGAGCGCGACCGGTTGCTGGTGTTCTTTCCCATCGACCAAGAGCCGGAAGCGGTGCGACCTGCCCTGTTAGAGATGCTGGAGCCGCGCACGCAGATCTATCGCAACCTTCTCTATCCCAGACCGCGTGACGGCCGCATGTGCACGAGCGCAGCGGAAGTGGCGCGAGCCGTTGCTTCGGCAGGGGCAGCCGATGTGCTGCTCGTCGACCTGCGTCAAACCGGCGAGGAACTCGTGGTCGAGGGCGCGACGCTGGTGTTCGAGCAACGGGAAGGAATCCGAGTGCGGCACTGGCGCATCGCTGGGAGCGGCCGGTGATGGTTGCGAATGCGCTCCTCCTGCTGGCCCCTTTCTTGCTCGGCGCGCTCGCGCTGCGTGCGATCGGCGTGCGATGGAAGGAGGACTGGCTGGCGTGGTGCGCCTGGGTCTGGCCGTGCGGTTGCGTCGCGCTCGCCGCGCCGTTGTGGGCCGCGATCGTGTGCGGCGTGCCATCGAACTGGTGGCCCCTTGCGCCGGTCCTTGCTGCGGGCGTGCTCTGCGGCATCGGCTCGCGTCGCGATGAGCCCCGACTGACCGCAGCAGTGGCGCGACCGTCGTGGCTGCTGCAAGTCGCGCTGCTGTTCGCCGTCGCGTTGTTCTTGGGGCACGCGGTCACTTCGATTGGCTATCCCTGCCTCGTTGGTGACGAGGCGAATCTGTGGGCGACGAAGGCGAAGTCGCTATTTCTCGATTGGCCGGCGGGGGACTTTGCTGCCGCGCAGGCGCACACGCCGCATCCTGACTACCCGCTGCTCAATCCCTTGCTGCAGGCATGGATCTACGCCGGCAACGGCGCGATCACGCACTTCGAGAATCGCTGGCCGGTGATGCTGTGCGGGCTCTCGGTCGTGTTCGCGGTAGCCGCGGCTGCGCGGCGGTTCGTCGGCGACCGCGTCGTCGCCATCCTCGTCGTGGCGCTGGCGTGCGAACCCGAGCACGCTCACATGTCGACGACTGCGTTCTCGGACGGCATGGTCGGCCTCGGCCTTTTGCTGGCCCTCGATGGCTACTTGCGCGAGCGCGACGAACCGCGCCGCGCCCATCGTGCGATCGGTGCGCTGGGCGCTGCGTTCGCGTTGTGGAGCAAGAACGAGGCGACCATGTATCTCGCGCTCGCGGCGCTTGCGTATGCGGTCGACGCGTTGCGTCGTCGTCAGTTGCCGAGGCTCGGTTCGGCGGCGTGCTGGCTGGCGCTGCCCGTTGGCATAGCTGCGTGCCAGAACGCATGGAATCGC
>SXPK01000166.1 GCA_005776365.1 Planctomycetia bacterium | reverse complement strand
GCGGTGGTAGCGCAGCATGTCGAGTACGCCGACCTCCGGGATGGCCGCGCCAAACAACTCGGGTCGCTGAACGAGGCAGGCCCCAACCAGCAGACCGCCATTGCTGCCGCCGCCGATCGCCAGGCGCGCATTCGTCGTGTAGCCGTTGCGCACCAGGAACTCCGCGCAGGCAACGAAGTCATCGAACACGTTCTGCTTCTTGCCAAGCATGCCGGCTTGGTGCCATTCCTCGCCGTATTCACCGCCGCCGCGCAGCACCGCCTGCGCGTAGACCCCGCCGCGCTCGCAGAACACGAAGTTGGGCACGCGAAACGAAGGCGTGACGGAGATGCCAAAGCCGCCGTAGCCGTAGAGGTAGCACGGCGCCTTGCCGTCGAGGTGGAGGCCGCGTCGATGCGTGACGAACAGGCACAGCCGCGCGCCATCTTTCGACTGCAAGAACACCCGTTGCGTGACGAGGCTCCCGCTGTCGCCGGCAAAGGTCGTGTTCCGCAGGGGCTCGGCAATCCGCGTCGCGACGCGAAGTTCATGCACCGCGGGAGGCGCCAGGAAAGACGCAAAGGTGAAGTAGCAAGCCTCGTCGTCCGGGTCGCCGGAATACTTGCTGGCAGTTCCGATCGCCGGCAACTCGACGGTGCCGAGGAACTCGCCGGTCAGAGCGTGCACGCGAATCTCGCTGCTGGCGTCGCGCAAGCAGCTGCACACGAATGCGGCCTTGGTCTTGTGCGTGCTCTCCAAGGTGGACTCGCCCTGCGGCACGATCTCGCGGACTACGCCTTGTTGCTTGCGATCAATCGCGACGATGCGGCCTCGCGGCGCGTCGAGGTCGGTCTGAAACCAGAGGCAATCACCCTCGCTTCCGACGAACTGCCAACGAGCGACGAGGTCTGGCAGCAGCATTCGAACGGGCCAGCCGGGTTCTTCCAGGTCGACGAGCGCGATGCGGTTGCGTCGGTCGGTGCCGAATGAGATCCCGATCACGAGCAATCGACCGTCTTCGGTCACGCGCGGTCCGAATCCCCACTTCGGCTCGTCGGGGCGTTCATAGACGACGCGGTCTGACTGCGGGTCGGCGCCGACTTCGTGGTAGCACAGTTGCGGTTGCAGATTCTGCGCCTCGAAAGTCGCTCCGGCCAGCGGTTGCGGATACCGCTGGTAGAAGAACCCCGTGCCGTCCTTGGTCCACGCAGCGCCGCTGAACTTGGACCACGCGACCTCGTCGGCCAGCGTGGCCTTCGTTGCGACATCGAGAACGCGCCAGGTGCGCCAGTCACTGCCGGACTTGCTCGTGCCGTAGGCGATGCGCGCGCCGTCGTCGCTGATCGCCAAGCCGCTGACTGCGACTGTTCCATCCTGACTCATCGCATTGGGGTCGAGCAGCGCCTCGCCGGCGCCGCGCGGGTCATCGCCGACCATCAGCACGTCCTGATTCGACAGCCCATCGTTGCGCCACCAACACCAACGTGCGCCTCGGCGGATCGGTGGCTCGTGGCGTTCGTAGTTCCACAATGCAGTCAGCCGGGCCTCGATGGCGGGGCGAGACTCGATGGCGTCGAGGAGAGCCCGCGAGGCGGTGTTCTGCGCCGCGACGAACTCCGCGACTTCCTCGCCGTCCTGGTCCTCGAGCCAACGGTAGGGGTCGCGCACCTGCGTGCCGTGGTAATCGTCGACGACGTCTTCGGCCCGCACGGAGGGGGCATCGAACTTGCGCAGCGCGTCCCTTCGTTCGGGCCTTGTAGACGTCGCGGGGTTTGTGCCGTTCTCGGTCGTGCAGCCAACTGCGAGCGCGATCCAGGCGAGGGAGTGGAGGGGAAGGCGCAGAAGCATCGCGACAGGTTAGCAGCCCGGTGAGAAACGCAAGCTGCCTCTCGTGCCTGCCAACTGGGCCGAGTTCCGCGTCGTGCGAGCTGTGTCGAAACCCAGGATTCGAACCGTTCGCACTCCTGGATCTCGCCCCTGCTGCAAGGCTCTCGGCGACGCAGCAGTTCTTCAACGGGCTCTAAGGCAGCCTCGTGCCGTCGTGCGATGGCCTGCGGCGCAACGGCTCGCTACCTTGCTCTGCCCATGAAGTCCGAACTCCGCATCGGCCTGTTTGCGCTGCTCGCCACGATCCTGCTCTACTTCGGGCTCAGCTCGATCCTGCCCTCTGGCTGGCGGGAAGAGACGCAAGTCGGCATCGATGCTGAGATGGCCCGGATCCTGCCGTGCTTCTCGGACTTTCGCAGCTGGCAAGAATGGACGACGTTGACGGGCACCGAACGCACCGACACCAAGGTCGAGATCGAAGGTGAACCCGGCAAGCCAGGCCACGCGATCGTCTGGAAGACGAATCAGAACGAGGCTGCGTTGCGGATCGTGGCGGTGCTCGACGATGGCGTCGACTACGAGTTCACGAGTCGGCTCGGCAAGGAAGGCGCAACGGATTCGATTGGCCGCGGCTCGCTTCGCGCCAAGGCAGGCGACACGGCTGCGAAGACGATCGTGACCTGGGCCGACGAAAGCTCGGTCAGCACCTTGTTCGAGCGTTGGTTCGTCTGGTTCGGTGTGCTGCAGGAGAAGGCCAAGGAGTTCCAACTCGCGAGCCTCAACAAGCTGAAGCAACGGCTCGAAGCCCCGGCGGCTCAGCAGCCGGGTGCCGCCACGCTTCTCCCGGGCGGGAACAAGTGAACTGCCATCGCGTCCGCGTCACTGCGCTTGTCGCGGCCTGGTTTGCCGCAGTCTCTGCCTGTGCGACACCGTCGAGCGCTCGTGAAGGTGGGCCAGCCGCGATCGAACTATTCGTGCTTGGCGTGGCGCAGGACGGCGGCGTGCCGCACTTTGGGTGCAGCCGCCCCTGCTGCAAACGCGCGCGCCGTGAAGGGCGCACGCTGTCGCCCGCGTGCCTTGGCATCGTCGAGCGCGAAAGCGGCAGGCTCTTGCTCATCGAAGCGACGCCCGCAGTCGAGGCCCAGACCGCGGCGCTGCATCGCCTCGCTGGCGTCGAAGGCCGCGGCCGCCGCCCGGTCGATGCAGTGCTGCTCACGCACGCGCACGTCGGCCACTACCTCGGGTTGGCGCACTTCGGTCGCGAGGTGGCGTCGACGGATCGGCTGCCGGTCCATGCTTCGCCAAGAATGGCAGCCTTTCTGCGCGGGCATGCGCCTTGGAAGCAACTGGTGGAACTCTCGCAGATCGAGGTGACGGAGCACGCCGCGCGGGTTTCGTTTGAGCCGATCCCGGGCCTGTCCGTGACAGCGATCCCCGTGCCGCATCGCGATGAGTTCTCCGACACGATGGCCTACGTGCTGCGCGGTCCGAACAGGGCGGCGCTATTCGTGCCGGACGTCGATGCGGTTCCGCTCGACCGTCTGGGCCCGCAAATCGAAACCGACCCGCTGTTTCCCGAACGCATCAACGTCAATATCGCCACCGTCGAAAGCCGCCGCCGCATCCGCTCGCG
>SXPK01000165.1 GCA_005776365.1 Planctomycetia bacterium | reverse complement strand
GGCCGCCGCCGACGCGGCCGTGAGGGCCGCCGGGCGCGCAGGGCTTGCGTCCGCCGCCTTGTCCTTGTCGTCCGCCGCCGGCTCTGGTTGCGGGTTGATCCATTGCGCGAGGCAGGCGCGCGCCGCAACGACAAGTGCGATCAGCGCCGCGGGTTCCTTTTCGGCGTCGATTGCTGCAGCAACCGCATCGGCGCTCTGCGCATCGGCGACGAGCGTCAATGCCTCGGCTGCCGACAGGCGCAATGGCAACTCGGCGGCGCGCAGTTGCGACTCGCAGAGTTTGCGTGCGGATGCGTCCTTCTTGGCCGCGAGCGCACGGATTGCCGCGGCGCGAACGCCGGCGCCGAAGGTCTTGTCGCCTGCAACCTCGCCGCTGGCGAGCTTGCGGATCATGTCGATTGCTGCGGCTTCTCTGAGTCTCTGCGCAAATCGTTCACCGAGCGCGCGCACGCGCGAGGGAGCCATCGGCTCGGCATACTTGATCTTGCCGTGGTCGAGTCCGACCGCGGCGACCGTCACGATTGCCTCGGCTGCGGCGGCGGTTTGCAGGGCGGCGCTTCTCTCCAGCAGCAGTTCCAGTTCGCGCTGTGCGGTCAGCGGTTCACCGCCTGACTTCGGCGCGAGCCCGAACTTCTCGGCGATGATGTCGCCGCGCAGTTGGGCCTGGCTCTGGAAGTCGACCTTGCCCGAGCGATACGCGCGCAACCATGCTTCCAGTGCCTTGATCGGGCGCTCGTCTGCCTTCTGCCCTTGCGGCGCGAGCGCGACGACTTCTGCCTCGCGATGACTCGCGGTGAGGACAAACACGGTGGCGTAGAGCAGGCACGCGAGCAGCGTGTTCATGCGCGGAGCATAGCAAGCCCAACGCGAACGCAGCCTGCTGGAGCGAAGGGACCGGCCTCGTCAGTTGGCGAAGCCGTCGCGCGATCCGCGCCGCGTCAGCGGCCGCCTTCTGCGGCTTGGATGCGAACCCGGACCTCGCCGCGCAGCCGACGGAACACGTTTTCGGGCCCTTCGAGCACGCTCATCGGCGCAACGTAGACCGGCCCGCATTCGTCCGGGAACACGAAGGTGCGGCTCATGTCGAAGGGGCTCATGCCCGCCGCGTCGGGCGCGGTCGGCAGCACGAAGAAGATTTGATCGAGCAACTCAGGCCACGAGCGGGCGATTCGCAGCACTTGCAGCTGCTCGGCGCCGCGGTCGAAACTCGGCATCACCGACAAGGCCGTGGTCAACCGGCTGAGGCTGCCGCTGTTGCGCAAAGCCGGTGCGACGACTTCGCGCACGCTCTGCAGACTGCGACCTTGCTCCCGCATGCGACTGCGGTCGAGCAGCGTGACGAACACGCGCAGGTCCGAGTCGACCTGGGGATCGCCGAAGCTCAAGCACCGGGCGTCGCGCAACTCAGCGAGAACGCCGCCGAGACGACCAAGAGACTCGGCGTCGTCGCAGATCTTGCCGACCATCGCTTCGTCGGCCATGCCGTTGTCGAGCAACGACAGGCAGTGCGAAGTCCACTTGTGGCGCTGCTCGAACTGGCGCGCCGTCTCGACTGCGAGCAGATCCGAGGTGAGCGGCTTGACCGCGCTCATCAGTGTCTCATGGCGGCGCGGCGCGAGCGGCGACGCCTCCGCAGTGGCAACGTATGGGGACTCGCTGCCCGTGCTGGCGAGCTGCGCCGGTCGCAGTTCGGTGGCGCGCGGAAAAGGCGTTTGCTGTGCAACGATCGCCGGCTGCGAGCCTGTCTCGACGGCATGCGAGTCGTCGCGTTGCAGGAGGGAGATCACGAAAAGGGCCGCGGCTGCAGCTGCGGCGCCGACGAACATGTAGCGGACGCGCGCGCCGATCGAAATGGGTTCGGCGAACACCGCCTGTGGCGTTCCTTCGCCGGACTCGATGCGCGCGAACAGTCGCTCGCGGAAGTCGGAGCCGATGCGCTGACGCGGCATGCGCGACGCGATCTGCTGCGCGGCTTCGAGTTCGCGCCAGTGGAGAGCACACGACTCGCAGCCGGACAGGTGGTCGAGCGCTTGAGCGCGTCGGCCGGAGCCGAGGCGGCCATCGAGAAACTCGGACAGTTCGTGTTGGCAGGTGCGGCAGTTCATTGCGATCTTCACACCTTGATCAGCCTGCTGACGAGGGACTTGAACCGCACGCGCGCGCGGAACAGGCGCGTCGAAACGGTCTTGACTGGACAGCCGAGGATTGCGGATGCGTCCTCGTAGCTGAGGCCTTCGACTTCGCAGAGCAGGAAGGCCTCGCGAAACTTCTGCGGCAGCTGCTCGATCGCGCGCTCGATCGTCTCGTTGGCTTCGCGCGTCTCCGCCAGTTGGTCGGGCCGTTGGTTGTCGGCCGCGCCAGGGACAAAGGGCTGCTCGTCGTCGCGCGACAGGTCGCCAAACAGGCTCAGCTTGAACTTGCGCCGGCGCAATTGGTCGAGGCAGAGGTTGCGGGCGACGCGGTAGAGCCAGGGGCGGTAGGCCGCGACGGGAACCTGCTCCAGGTGGCGGTAGAGCGCGAGGAAGCTGTCCTGGGCGACGTCCTCAGCGGCAGTGCTGTCACCCAGCATCCGCGCCGCGAATGACTTCAGCCCGTCCGCGTGCTCACTGAGCGCGCGGTGCCATGCGACAAGGGTCGCCGGGTCCGGTTCGTGCTGCACTGCTCTCGAAGCCATGCTGGAGACGGGTAGCGGGAGCCGCCATGATCCTCGGCCCGAAGTCCGCCACAGCGGCATCGGTCCCGGGGCCCGGGCGAATGTAGGCCACGGCAGACGCGACCTCCGACCGAAAACTCCGCATCCCCCGGTTCGTTGGTGGCGCAGATCGGGCCAAACCACGACGCATTCGTTCCCCCAGACCGCAACCTATCGTGACCTTTCCCATGGCACGGCACCTTCCTTCCGCCCTCCTCGCCTGCGTCTGCTTCTGCGCCTGCACCGGCGGCATGGGGCACCGTTCGGTCGCAGCGCTGTCGGGAGAACTGCTGCTGCCGGCGGGAACGACCAGGGTGCGCGTCGAGATCGACAACGGCAGCCTCGATGTCCGAGTCGGCACGGCCGGCAAGATCGGCTTTCGCGGCCAGGTGCGTCGCGCTGCCGATTCGGCCGAGCAACTCGCGGCGTTCGAGGCCAGGGGGGCCGAACTCCGTGGCGCTTCGGATGAAAAGTCGGCGTCGACCTTTGTCGTGCAAGGTCCGTCGCGACCAGAGGGTCAGCTCCTCGGCGTGCTCGCGGTCGAAGCGGTCCTCAGCATTCCTGACGGCATCGAGGTCACCTTGGCGGTGAGCGGCAGCGGCAACCTCGCGGTCGAGGCGCGTTCGGCGGCACTGGATCTGCATTGCGGCCGCGGCGACGTTCGCTGCAAGAGCACCGTGGGTCTGGCAAAGATCCACACCGGTCGCGGCAACGTGATTCTCGACGACCACGCCGGCGACGTCGACGTCGACATCGGCGTCGGCGACATGCAGGTGTTTGTTCGACAGCCGAACAAGAAGATCCTGCTCGCCACCGGAATGGGCAACGTGCAGTGCATCATCCCGCCCGAGAGCCAATTCCGAGTCGATGCGCGCACGCAGACGGGCAAGCTCGCCAACGGGTTTGGGCTGCCGATCGAGAAGGAAGGCTACCGTGCGTGGACGGTCGGGCAGCGCGGCGATGGGCGCACAGAACTCGCGATGCGATCTGGCAAGGGCCACCTGTCGCTGAGTCACAAGCAGTTCGAGATACCCCGATAGTTGCGCATTCGTGCGCACTGCTGCGCATGGAGAAGTGACGCGGTCAGGATCGAACTAGTGCGCGTGCTCGAACGCGTCACATCACCCTGGCATTCCGTCGCAACGGACATTCCCGGGTGGCATTGCGCGGGAGGGGCACCAAGTGCGTAGCGCAGTGATGCGTTCTGCACCGGCATTCTTCTCCACGGCTTCGTAACCGAAGCCACTCACCCGGAATGGCGTCCGGCTCGAAGCGCCTCACACACCACACCATCATGGCTATCGGAAAGCGTCTGCTTGTTTTTTCTGCTCGTGATTCCAGGGCTGCGTCGCTCCTGAGTGCGACGTCGTCGTGGGGTTGCCTCACCACGTCGTGCGAATCGATCGACGATCTGCGCGGCCGCATCGAAGGTTCTGAACAGGACCTCGTGCTGGTCGAGCCAGCATCGGTCCTCAAGAAGCTGTTCAACGGCTCCGGCGACGAGGACGCGGTGCGGCTGCCGCTCGCCGAAGTCGAGAAGCGCCACATCATGCGCGTGCTTGCTTCGACTGGCGGCAACAAGACCCGCGCGGCTCGCATCCTCGGGATCGACACGAAGACGCTCTACAACAAGCTGAAGAGCTACCGGTCGTCCGAGGCCGTGGCGCGTCGGCTTTCCACCGGCGGTCTCGTCTCGACGGCCGTCTGACCCAGCGCAGGGCCGCGCGGCTGCAACCATGCAGCAGCCGCGTGTGCCCGCCAGGGTCGCGCTCCCGGGGACTCCGGTTGGAAGCAGAAAGAACCGCGGCCAAAGCTGTCGCGGCAATGGGCACGAACCGCATCGGCGCGTCCCGCATCGGGAGCGTCGATTGAGACTGTGTGGCAGCCCATGAACACTCGCGATTTTTCTTCGCGAAGCCTTCGTTCGTGATGGGCCGGTGCGACCGCAGCGCAGCGCATTCGCCTTCGTAGAGCGGGCTTCCAGCCACGGACACGACGCTCATGCGGACCCTCTTGCAGCCGATGATCAGCGTGCGCCGGCAACGGCGCGAACGCAGAACACTGACCTGCGACGGGCCTTGATTCGCCGACTTCGATCCTTTGCCTGCAGTGCCCGTCGCAGGTTCTTTCCCCAAAGCCGCCTCTTCTGGAGCGCCGCCGGGAAATCGCTCGCAGGCCCAGCCTGGAAACTCGCCGTGCCAGCGGTTGAATGCTCGGCCCCATGGGCTTTCAGGATCACGTCAATGCAATCCGTCGCGCAGAGCTGAGAGTAGACCAGCTCAAGGTGTCTCTTTGACTACGAGCTACGCCACCGCGAGCTCGCGCGCATCGAGAACCAGATGAGTCAGCCCGGTTTCTGGGACGACGCTGAGGCGGCCCAGAAGCTGATGACGCAGAAGAAGCTCTGCGTCGGTGTGCTCGATCCCATCGATCGCATCAGAAAGCTGATCGAAGACGCGGGCGTGCTGGTGGAACTCGGGCAGGAGGACCCCAAGTCCGTCGAGGGGGACCTCATCGAAACCGGACAACAGATCCAGGCGCAGATCGACGCGCTCGAGTTCCAGTTGATGCTTGGCGGCGAGCACGATTCCAAGAACGCGATCGTCTGGTTGATGCCGGGCGCCGGTGGCGTGGTTGCCAACGACTGGGCC
>SXPK01000164.1 GCA_005776365.1 Planctomycetia bacterium | reverse complement strand
CCATGTCTCGCTGCGCAACATCATCAACCTGTCCGTCAACCAGACGATGTCGCGCACGATCCTGACGACCGGCGTCACGCTGTTCGTCGTGCTCGCGCAGTTCCTCGTCAACTGGGGCACCGGCTCGGACCTCGAGACCTTCGCGTTCGGCATGCTCATCGGCATGATCAGCGGCACCTACAGCACGATCTTCATCGCGGCTCCGGTGCTCGTGTGGATCGCCAAGCGCTACCCCGCTTCGGCCGCGCCTGTCGCGCGCGTCGAGGAGCCCGCTACCGCACAGTGACGGCGAAAGGCGCGCCGCCTCCTCGGTGCCGCCCCCCATGGACACGCAGCACGGGATCGCTCGATTCCCCCAACATCTGCAGGGCTTCGACCTGCGGTCGATGCCGGTGCTGCGGACCGACGTGCTCGTCGTTGGCGGCGGCATTGCCGGTGCAAGCGCGGCGCTGCACGCGGCAGAAGCCGGCGCCGAGACCTTGCTGCTCTGCAAGGCACCGTTCGAGGAAACGAACACCGCCTGGGCGCAGGGCGGCATCGCCGCGGCGCAGCGCGCTGACGACAGCGAAGGCCTGCACGTCGCGGACACACTGACGGTCGGAGCCGGCCTCAGCGACCGCACCATCGTGGAGAGCGTGGTCGCCGGCGCGCGCTCGGCGCTCGATTGGTTGCAGTCGATCGGCGCGAACTTTGACCGGGAAGATGGCCGCTTGGCATTGTCGCGGGAAGGCGGCCACACGCGCCATCGCGTCGTGCACGCAGGCGGTGACTGCACCGGCAGCGAAATCCAGCGCGCGTTGACAAGAGCAGTCTGCCAGCACCCACGCATCACCCTGCGCACGCCCGCGTTCGTCCGTGACCTCGTCGTCGCCGACGGACGATGCGTCGGCGCAATCGTCGAGATCGACGGCACCGAGCTCGCTGTGGAAGCCGGCGCAGTCGTCGTCGCGACGGGCGGGGCTGGTCAGATCTATCGCGAAACGACAAATCCGACCGGAGCCAGCGGCGACGGCCTCGCAATCTGCTTTCGTGCCGGAGCGCGCGTGGCGGATTGCGAGTTCGTGCAGTTCCATCCGACGACTCTCTACATCGCCGGCGCCTCGCGATTCTTGATCAGCGAAGTCGTCCGCGGAGCAGGCGGCGTGCTGCGCGACAAGAACGGCGTCGCGTTCATGCAGGGGCTGCACCCGATGGCCGATCTCGCGCCGCGCGACGTGACGAGCCGCTGCATCCTCGATCGGATGGTCGCGACCGGCGACACCAACGTCTATCTCGACCTGCGTCGCGTCGATGGCGACCCACGCAAGCGATTCCCGTCGATCGCCAAGATCTGCAGCGCGTTCGACATCGACATCCGTGACGACATGATTCCAGTGCGCCCGGGCGCGCACTACATGGTGGGCGGCGCTGCCACGGACCTCGACGGCAAGACCTCGGTGCACGCCCTGTTCGCGGCTGGCGAAGTCGCGAGCACCGGCCTGCACGGGGCCAACCGGCTCGCATCGAACTCGCTGCTCGAGGGGGCCGTCGTCGGGCGTCGCGCCGGCCTTGCCGCCGCGAAGGAAGCCAGCCGCAGCGCATCCAAGCTGCCGCGCATCGCGGTCGGCCCTGCACCCGTCGACAATCCGCCGCGACTGCAATTCGACGACCTGCTGTATTCCCTGAAGAGCCTGATGTGGCGCCAGGTCGGGTTGCGTCGCTCGGCCGACGGCCTGCACGACGCGCGGCAGCGCATCGCGTTCTGGCACCACTACCTCCAACGCGCTACGGCCAAGGACCGGCGCGTCTACGAATTGTCGAACATGCTCACGGTTGCGGCCCTCGTCGCCGAAGGCGCGTGGCTGCGTGCCGAGTCGCGTGGAACGCACTTCCGCGATGATTGCCCGGCGCGCGACGATCTCGCCTTCTGCCGTCGGATCTTCCTGCAACGCGGTCCGGATGGTCAGATCCTGACCGAGCAAGGCGCCTCGTTCGCGCCGACGGACCAAAGCGCGTGACCAAGCCTTCCGAATTCGAGCACGGCCAGAACGCAGGGCACTCCACCGAGGCAGTGCTCTTCGGCGTCGTCGAACACGGTGAGCAACGCACCGCCGCCGAGGCGCTGCACGAATTGCAGTTGCTCGCAGCCACCGCCGACTACGTGGTCGCAGGTTGCATGGTCCAGCACCGCCGCCACCCGGACCCCCACACCTATCTCGGCGCCGGCAAGCTCGCGGAACTGGCGGAAGTCGTGAAGCTCGCGCGCTCGGGCGCGGTGATCTGCGACGACTCCCTGACGCCGAACCAAGCGAAGAAGATCGAAGCCGCCGTTGGCGTTCCCGTCCTCGACCGCAGCGAGTTGATCCTGCAGATCTTCTCGATGCATGCGCGAACGCCCCAGGCCCGGCTCCAAGTCGAGCTCGCCGCGCTGCAATACGAGATGCCTCGCCTGCGCCGGAAATGGACGCACCTCGAACGCCAACGCGGCGGCATCGGTGTGCGCGGCGGCGCCGGCGAGAAGCAGATCGACGTCGACCGACACATGCTGCGCGAGCGCATCTCGACGGTGGCGCGCGAAATCAAGCGCATCGAACAACACAAAGTTCGTGAGGTTGCATCGCGCCCGGATCTCTTCACCGTCGCGCTGGTCGGCTACACGAACGCTGGCAAGTCGTCGTTGATGAACCGGCTCTGCGACGCGGGCGTGCTGGCGGAGAACAAGTTGTTCTCGACGCTCGACACCCGCACGCGCCCGTGGCGTCTTCCCGGTGGCCGCACGATCCTGTTGACCGACACCGTTGGCTTCATCAAGAAGTTGCCGCACGAGTTGGTAGCGAGCTTTCATGCAACTCTCGAGGAAGCGCTGGCCGCAGACCTGCTTCTCGTGCTGGTCGATGGCAGCAGCCCCGAGGCCGCAGGACAACTGGCGACCGTCGACGAAGTGCTCGAGTCGTTGGGCGCGGCCGACCTCGCGCGGGTAACCGTCCTCAACAAGCTCGACCTGGTCGAAGACCGGAGTGCGCTCGCCGAGATCTGGCACAAAGAACCTGCAGCCGTCGCGATCTCGGTGCACTCGGGCGAGGGACTCGACACGCTGCACGCAGCGATCCAGCAAGAACTTGCCGAAGTCGAGAATCGCTGCGCGCTGATGGTGCCGCACACGGCCGGCGGCCTGCTCGCGCACATCCGCGCCAAGGCGACAGTGATCAGCGAGTTCTACACACAGGAAGGGTGTCTGCTCGAAGTGCAGGCGTCGCCGGCGCTGCTTGGGCGACTCCTCTCCGAAGGCGCTCGCTATGCCGAGCTCGAGGACCTGCCAGAAGGCATCAAAGGAATCGAGATCACCGACGACGAACCGCCCGCGCGGAAGTCGTAGACGTCAGCCGACAGGGAACAGCTCGTCCAGCTCGCGCATGACATCGGCCGAAACCGCAAGGTCGACTGCCTTCAGGTTCTCCTTGAGCTGATCCTTGGTGCGCGCGCCGACGAGAACCGCCGCGACGTTGTCGTTTTGCAGACAGAACGCGAGCGCGAGGTTGGTCGGCAGCATCCCATGTTTCTCCGCGAGTGCCTTGAACGACTGCGCCTTCTGCAGCTTGTCTTCAGTCAGATAGTCGCGGACCTGCTTGTTGACGCGATCGTCCGCGCCGCGCGAGTCCGGCGGCGGCGGCTGGCCCGGAAGGTACTTGCCCGACAGCACGCCTTGCGCCATCGGCGAATAGCAGATCTGGCCCACGCCCAACCTCTTGCACGTCGGCGCGATGTCGCGCTCGATGCCGCGCGCGAACAAGTTGTATTCGGGCTGGTTGCTGATCGGCGAGTAGAGGCCGTGCTCGGCGCACAAGGCGACGACCTCAGCGACCTGCGGCGCAGTCCAACTCGACGTACCCCAGTAGAGGATCTTGCCCTGACGCACGAGGTGATCCATCGCGCGCGCTGTCTCGAGCAATGGCGTCTCTGGGTCGTAGCGATGGCACTGGTAGATGTCGATGTAGTCGACTCCCAATCGCCTCAGCGACCCGTCGCAGGCTTCGAGCACGTGCTTCCGCGACAGCCCCTGATCGTTCACATCGTCCGACAACGGGAAGTAGCACTTTGTCGCCAGCACGAGGCAGTGCCGAGGCAGCTCCTTGATTGCTGCGCCCAATGCCAGCTCCGCGACGCCGTGCACGACTTCTTTCTTCTTGCCGCGTTTGTAGACATCGGCCGTGTCGAACAGGTTGACGCCCAACTCGAATGCCTTCTTGACGAGCGACGAGCTGCTGTCTTGCTCCAGCGTGTTGCCCAGCGTGAGCCAAGAGCCGAGGCCCGCGACGCTGACTTTGAGTCCGGAGTTGCCGAGGTTGCGATACTTCATTGTGAACCGTTGTAGCGGAATGGCCTGCGGCGATCAGAGTGCACAAGTCCGAATGACGACGGACATCTCGTGGCGAGCGCCTGGAGCGAGCGTGATCGCGTCCTCGCGGACTGCAGCCGGCTCGACGCACACCATCTTGTCCCATTCGTCCGCGCCGAAGTCCGACATCTCAGCGGCCTTCTCACGACCAGGGTGCCAGATCAACGTCGACGGCAAGCCTCGCTTCTCAATCTCGATGCGGCGACCCCATGCGGGATCATCGACGACGACCTTCGCGTCCGTGCGGTGGAAGAAACGCTCCGACTCGCCACGGATGCGCACGGGCTCTGCGCCCTGGATCTGGCGCGCGCCGCCTTGCAGGTTGTCGACGAAGGTGGCGCCTTCGAGGCCCGTGATCGCGATCTTGGTCACGTCCGCGACCGCTAGGTAGGTGTGCAACGAGAATTCGAACGGCCACGGCGCGTCGCCACGGTTCTCTGCCGTCACAACCATGCGCAGTTCATCGCCGAACTCGACCGCGAGCCGCAGTCGAAACGCGTGGTCCCATTCCTTGCGCGTCTTGTCGCTGTCGGCGATCTCCATCGTGATGCGGCCCGCCGCGAGGTCCGTCTCCTTGTCGCGCAACTTCCAGTCGCGCCGACGCACGACGCCGTGCGCTTTGCCAACGCCGCGCGGGTCCTCGCCAAACCAGGGGAAGATCACGGGGATGCCGCCACGGATCGGCTTGCCCTTTTCGAAGCGGCTCTCGCGACTGACGAACAACACGTCGCGCCCGTCAGGCCCGCGCCATCGAAGAATCTGCGCGCCCTGGGCGCACATCTCGCCCCGATCGACGCGCAGATAGTTGAGCTCATCGGTCATGTGTGAGTATCGCTCCCGCGATCAAGCCGTGCCGCCGAGGACTCCAGGATCGACCTGCACGCCTAGGCCAGGTCCGCGAGGTAGCACAAGACAGCCGTCCTCATCGAGCCTTGGCGCGTCGAAGAACGGCGCGAAGCCGTGCGAAAAATCGCCAACCGGCGGATCGTGAAGCACCTCGACCCAAGGCACATCGGGCGCCGCGGCGCAGGCGTGAAGGTGCGCAATGGTGCCGAGTCCGCGGCCGCCGTGATGCGGCGCGATGCGAGCGCCGGCATTGCGCGCGAGCGCGAATGCGCGGCGGAGCCCTGTCAGGCCGTCGACCACCATCGCATCTGGCTGGACGATGTCGTAGGGGCCCATCGCCAGCATCGGCGCGTAGTCCTGCAGCCGGAGGTTCTCGCCGCCGGCGATCGCGATCGCGACCTCGTCCCGCAAACGCCGCAAGTCCGAAAACGCGTAGCGCGGCAGCGGCTCCTCGAGCCACGCGACGCCTAAAAGCTCGAGCTCGACCGCGGTCGCCTTTGCGCGCGCGAAATCCCAGCGCACGCCCGGTTGCCATTGCCCCTGCGACTGCGCTTGGTTGGCGTCGCAGAGGATCGTCATGCCCTGACCGACCGCAGCGCGCACGGCTTCGACGATCGCGAGATCCTCGCGCATCGTCGCGGCGTGCAGGCGCAGCTTGATCGCTCGAAATCCCTGCTGCCGCACTGCCCTCGCCATCGCGGCGCGTTCCCTTGGATCGCCCAGCCGGATCATGCTGGCGTAGGCCGGCACGCGATCCCGGCCGCCCCCGCACATCGTGAACAGCGGCACGCCTTCGATGCGCGCACGCAGGTCCCACAATGCGATGTCGACGCCCGACATCCCGCCCTGGTTGCGCATCGCAAAGCGCATCCTTTCGAAGAGATCCTCGACGCATCGAGGGTCCTGGCCGACGAGCGTCGCCTGCGCGACTTCGAGCACGCGGCCCTTCGCCGCCGGACCGATGCCGCGAAGGCCTTCGTCGGTGACGATCTCGACGACGGCGCCGCCTCCTTGCGCAACGTGCAACGAGGCGCCCGGCTCCCATGCCGGTTCGAGCATCCCGACCTCGCGCACCACGCGAAGCGGTACGAGGCGAACCTCGGTGATCTTCATCGCGCGACGTGTCGTAACCGGGAGCGCGCCGCAGCGCGAGCGCGCGCTTGCTCCGTGGCCGCCGCGCCGCCACCATCGCGCCACATGACTCGTATCGTCGCCGTCTCCGACGCCCAGAAGGCCGCGCGCTCTGGCTCCTCATTCGACTGCGTGGTTCTTTGCGGCCACGACCTCGCCGCGTTCGACATCCCCTCGGTCGCACCTGCGCTCGCCGCAGCCAAGAAGGCCGATGCCGCGTTCGCGGCGCGCTGCGGGCTGTGGCCCGCCGATGGCGCCGCGGGTGCGCGTGTCGTCATCGCGCCGACGGGGCCATTGTCGCGCGACCACGACGACGTGCGCCGCTACGCCGACGCCGCAAACAAGGGCGCCCTGTGCGCCCGCGACGCCGGCGCACGTTCGATCCTGCTCGTGGTGCAGAAGGCTCCCGACGACCCGCGCTACGTCGACGCAGTCCGCGTCGCGGCGCAGGCCGCGATGTCTGCGCTCTACGAACCGCTCGAAGCGCGCGAAGCCCTCGGCGAGACGGCCACAGAGCCAGTGCAGCAGATCGGCGTCGCCGCGCCGGGCAGCCAGTTCACCGACGACGACGCTGCCCTCGTCGCCGCCATCGACGAAGGCATCCGCCTCGCCAAGGACCTGTGCGGCGCGGACCCGGAGCGCATGGCGCCAAGGCGCTTTGCCGACCACTGCAAGAAGGCATTCGCCGGCACGGGCGTGAAGGTCACGGTCGAGCAGGATGAGAAGAAGCTGACGAAGGACTACCCGCTGCTGTCCGCCGTTGCCCGCGCCTCGATGGACGTCGCACGCCATCGCCCATGCATCGTGCGCCTCGAATACACGGGCAAAGGCAAGCCATCTCGCACGCTGCTGTTCGCCGGCAAGGGCGTCACCTACGACACCGGCGGCGCGGACCTCAAGGTCTCTGGCCACATGGCCGGCATGTGTCGAGACAAGGGCGGCGCTGCGGCAGTCGCGGGCCTCTTCTTCGCCGCTGCGAAGCTGAAGGCCGAGGGCATTCGCCTCGTCGCCGAACTCGGCGTCGTGCGCAACAGCATCGGCCCCGACAGCTACGTCGCGGACGAGATCATCACGAGCCACGGCGGTGCCCGCGTGCGCGTGGGCAACACCGACGCCGAGGGCCGCATGGTGCTCGCGGACCTGCTCTCGCATCTGCGCCTGCGCGCCAAGAAGGAGAAGGCGCCGCACCTGTTCTCGGTGGCGACGTTGACGGGCCACGCGGTGCGCGCGGTAGGCCCGTATTCGATCGCGCTCGACAACGGCCCGGCGCGCACGCAACTCGCAGCCGAGTCGCTGCAGATGCACGGCGAACTGTGCGGCGATCCCTTCGAGGTCACGCGCCTCCGCCGCGAGGACTGGGACTTCGTGGCGCCTTCGAGCAAGGCGTGGGACGTGCTGCAGTGCAACAACCTGCCGAGCTCCGGCACGCCGCGCGGGCACCAGTTCCCGATGGCGTTCCTGTGCATCGCGAGCGGACTCGCGGCACATGGTTCCGACTCGAAGGAGCCGTTGCCCTACACGCACGTCGACATCGCCGGCTCCGCCGACGACGCGCAAGGCCGCGCGACGGGCCGACCCGTCGCGGCCTTCGTCCACGCGTTCTGCGACTGAAGGACGGACGGAACGGGGACGCTGCGGTGCAGACACCGTAGCGCCCCGAACGCTCAGTGCGGGCAGTCGTGCAACGTCACTGCATGGCGACAGCGCCGAAGAAGGCTGCAAGGAACACGATCGATCCCACCACTGCTCCGACGCCGCCGAGCCCGAGCGCGAACACCAGTTTGAGCCCGGCGCGCGTCGTGCGCACGGCGCTCGTCATGTCGAGGTCGCTGCGTTGCCCGAGCCACGGCGCGGTCGCAATGCCGGCCCAAAGCCCCCACCAGCCGCCGGCAATCAGCACCAAGAAGGGCCCCAGATACGCGTCCTCTCGCGGTTCGCGAAGGAAGGCGTAGAGCACCGCGACCGAAGTCAGGCCGCATGCGAGCAGCAGCGTGATCGCGCCGCGTCGCAGCAACCGCGCCGCGCGAGCCGTCGTTGCCGCGCTAGCCCGAGGCGCAGCCGCTGCGAAGAGCGGCAACGCGATCGCGGCACCGACCAACGGCGACGTCCATGGCACCCACGCGATCGTCTCCATGCAGCGCCTGATGCTAGCGTCCAGCCGCAACAGATGGACCCGGGCGATGCCCTGCCGCCACCCGAGGCGTCCCGCTTTGGAGCATGAGCGCAGCACAAGGCGACACTCGGACAGAAGGCACGTTCTCCCGGGCGCTCTTGCCGAACGGACGCGCCGATGCCATCGCGGGCACAGAATCGCTGTCCAACCTTTGGATTTCCTGAAGTCGGACTCAAGCGGCGACCGATGTCGGGTGCACGCCGCGCGGGAGTCCGCTCTCGTCGACGGCAAGGCAAAGGAATCGAGGAATCAGATGGGCCTTCGCGTCAACTCCAACATCGCATCCATGAACGCGCAGCGTTCGCTCTCGCAGACCACGGAACGGCTGCAGGCGAACTTCCGCCGGCTGTCGACCGGCTTGCGCATCTCGACCGCAGCCGACGACGCCGCCGGCCTCGCCATCAGCGAGCGCCTGCGT
>SXPK01000163.1 GCA_005776365.1 Planctomycetia bacterium | reverse complement strand
TCGTTGGCGGCAGCGCCGATCTCGATCCGTCGACCAAGACACGCATCAAGAAGAGCACGAGCTTCTCGGCGAAGGACCGAACTGGACGCAACTTCCACTTCGGCGTTCGCGAGCACGGCATGGGAGGCGTGCTGAACGGCATCGCGCTGCACGGCGGCTTCTTGCCGATGGGCAGCACGTTCCTCGTGTTCGCGGACTACATGCGCCCCGCGATCCGCCTCGCCGCGCTGATGCGACTGCCGGTCACCTTCGTGTTCACGCACGACAGCCTGATGGTTGGCGAGGACGGCCCCACGCACCAACCCGTGGAGCATCTCGCGTCGCTGCGGCTGATTCCCAACGTGCATGTGTTCCGCCCCGCCGATGGTCTCGAGACCGCTGCTGCTTGGACGCACGCGCTGTCGCGCCAGAACGGCCCAACCTGCCTCTCCTTGACGCGCCAGAACTTGCCGACGCTGCAACGCGCGCCAGGGTTCGACCCAGCAGCCGTGCTGCGTGGCGGCTACGTGCTGCGCGACGAAGGCGGCGCCCAGGCGACGATCCTCGCGACCGGAGCCGAAGTATCGCTCGCCCTCGAAGCGGCAGATGCGTTGCGCGCTACTGGCACTCCCGCACGCGTGGTGTCGATGCCGTGCGTCGAACTCTTCCTCGACCAACCGCCCGCTTGGCAGAAGGCAGTGCTCGGCCAAGCGCCGATCTTCGCCTTGGAGATGGGCAAGCCCGAAATCTGGTGCCGCTTCACCGGGAGGCTGGACCGCTGCATCGGCCAGGAGACTTTTGGCGCCAGCGCACCGGCCAAGCATCTGGCCGCGCACTTCGGCTTCACGGCGGACGCAGTCGTGCAGCGGATTCGCGCCACGCTCTGACCCCGGTCGGCGCCGCGCTTGGCATGCGCGCCGTCGTCGGCTGGTAGCATGGAAAGGCATGAACCGCGCTCGGCTCAACCTCGCATTCTGGCTGCTGCTCGCCTCGTTGCTGCCCGCACAGGAGAAAGGCGACAAGAAGGACGACAAGGCGAAGCCGGCGCCCGACCCGTCGATCGCGATCAACGCGGCGCAGCTGCGGTCCATGGTGAAGACACGTTCCATGGACCAGGATTTCCTGGCCCTGAACATGGTCACCGCGCGGTCGACGAACTTCGCCGACAAGAACCCCAAGGACCAAAAAACGGCCCTCGCGGCGCTTGGCGACGTGTTCAAGCTCGGTCCAGTTCGGCCAGCGGACAAGTGCGAGCTCTATCGAGTGACCGCCGATGCACTCGGCGGTTGCGGACCCGAGGCGGCGGCAACCTTGCGAGCGGCCTTCGAGCAAGAACGCATCAAGGGCCGCGCCTATGCGTCGCTGCGCGCACAGATCGTCCTTTCGATCGGCAAGACCAAGGAAGTCGAACAACCCCAATGGTTGCTCGAACAAGCGCTGCGCTCGCCCGACGACGAAGTCGCCGCGGCCTCAGGCGAAGCTCTCGGCAACTACGAGCAGATGCCGATCAAGCAGGCGCGCGAGGTCTGCAAGCGCCTGATCAGCCGCTACGGCGAGGTCGACATGAAGGCAAAGCAACCCGTCTCGACGAACCCGAGGGACCCGATCGACTTCGGCCCACAGAACGCGGCCAAGACCTTGCAGTGGATCGCCGGCAAGTGGAACGCCACGCTGCAGAAGCTGACCGGCGAGAAGCACGAATCCGCGCCCGACTGGACGCGGTGGCTCAACAAGAACAAGGATTGGGACCGAAAGCAGAACTGAGTCAGCGCATCAGTTCGCAGGCGTGAGCCGACGGATCGCGACGTCGCGGAACTCGACCGGATCGTTGTGGCCGCAGAAGCCAAAGCGCCCCTCAGTGCGGTTGCGACCTGCGTGCTCCTTTCCAGACAGCGGCTGTTCGAGCTTGCTGACGTCAGCGTCGAGGATGGTCGTGCCATTCAGCGTCACGCGGATGCGCGAGCCGCGCACTTCGACTTCCTCGTAGTTCCACTCCCCCACAGGGCGCAGATGGCCGCGATGCGCAGCCACGAGGCCGTAGAGCGAACCGTGATACTGCCAAGGCTGCAACGTCGCGTATTGCGCCGAGGTGTCATCGAGCACCTGGATCTCGATCGCGTCGAAGGCCGCGTCACCCTTCCCTGGATAGCGGATCGCGAGCCCGTTGTTGCCGGAGGGTGGCAACCGGAACTGCAGCCGCGCGTGGAAGTCACCGTAGACCTGCTTGGTGTAGAGCGTGCCGCCCTTCCCTTCCTTGCAGCGGATCGCGCCATCGGTGATGTCGTAGTTGTCGAGCGCACCTTCGAAGGCCGCGAGCGACGAGCCGTCGAAGAGCGTCTCAAAGCCCTCGCCAGAACGCTCGCGCAAGACCGCGTGCGATTCGGACGCAGTCAGTTCGTGCGCGGTCACGTTGCGAAAGCGGATCTCGCCGCCGTGCGTCTGCAGTTGGATCGGGCCGTGAGCCCGCAGCGGAAGCTTGCGGTTCCAGAAATTCTCCATGACCACCCAATCGACGACGCGCGCGCCATTGAGCCACACCAGAACCCGTTCCCCGACCTGCAGGATGCGCAGCGTGTTCCATTCGCCGAAGGGCTGGTCCGCGAGCACGAGCGGCATCCGCGCGTTCTGGGCGCCGTTCCATGCGCCTTTCGCGTCGTTGTTCCAGAGACCGCCACTGCCCTTGTCGGCGCCGAGGTTGTGTTTGCCGCCAGCTTCGGTGGTATCCCAGATCTGGACCTGCGGCGTTCCTCGGAGGTAGATGCCGGAATCGGCTTTCGCGACCGTCTTGTATTCGAGGCGCAGATCGACATCGCCGTAGTGGCGGTCCGTCGTCAGGTAAGCGCCTTCGCCATCGTTGACCAGTTCTCCGTTCACGCACTGCCAGTGCGTCAAGGTCGCATCGTCGGCGGCGCGGAGCTTCTGCCTTTCTTCCATCGACATCGTGTCGAGCTGATAGGGATCGAAGTGGCGCTGACCGTGCCAGCCTGCGAGGTCGACGCCGTTCCAAATCGGCTGACACTGCCACGGCGGCGAGGTGATCGGAGACCGCGGTCCAAAGGCGCAGGCACCGAGGAGCAACAGGAGCGAGGCGGGGAAGAAGCGCATGGCAGACACGCTACCGGCTGACGCCGCACGAGACATCCAAAGCAATCGGGGCGCGACCGCTGTGCGGCGCGCCCCACTGGTCCCGGACCGGTTCCCGCTCAGCGCCCAAGAGGCGCGAGCGCGACCGCAGTCGGGCTCGTGGTCGAGGCTGGTTGCGCGAACATCTCGCGAATCTCGCGCACTACGTCGCGACTCGGTTGCGCCACCGCGAGCGGATCGGCTTCGTCGTGTGCGACCATGTCGTTCTCGAGCATCTTCTGCGCGATGTCGAGGCGCTTCTGCACCTTGGCCAGCGCCAGCTTCGCCTGGCTCAGCGCACTGTCGTCAAGGTCGAAGCGCTTCTGGCTCGCGCCCATCGACTCGATCCAGTGTTGCTGCGTCCGCAATGAACTGACCTGATCGGCAAGGATGTCCTTTTCCTGCCGCACCGCCGCGAGC
>SXPK01000162.1 GCA_005776365.1 Planctomycetia bacterium | reverse complement strand
GATAGCGCGGCAGTCGCTGCGCGAGCAGAGCAGCGACTTCCTCGGCGAGCGGCAGCCCCGTCAGCGGTGGCCGCGGCTCTTCCGCCAGGCGCGCAACAAGGGTCGCGACCGGAGCGTGCAAGAACACGCAGAAGACGCGCCCTGCGCCGAGTCGAGCAAAGACACCTGGGCACAAGACACCGCCGCCACCCAACGCAACGACAACGCCCGACTGGTCGAGCAAGCGGGATGACACCTCGTCCTCGATGCGACGAAACTCGGCCTCGCCGCGTTGGCGGAGCAACTCGGAGACTCCCATGCCGACGCAGGTTTCGATCTCCAGATCAGCATCGCGGTAATGCAGCGAGAGCCGCGCCGCAACACGAGGCCCGACGGTCGACTTGCCGGCGCCACGGGGCCCGACCAATGCGATGACACGGGAGTTCACGAGCCAACAGCCGCAGTGCCAGCCAGCCAAGCGCGCAACTCGTCCTCGGCAGGCCGGCGGCCCGTGAACAGTTCTGCTTGCGCCGCAGCCTGGCACAAGAACATCTCCGCCCCCGGCACTGCGATCGCGCCGGCCGACTCGCAGTCGCGCAAGAACCGCGTCTGCCGCGGCTGATAGACCAGGTCGAGCACCACGGTCTCGGGCAGCGGTTGCCAACCTTGCACCGGTCGCTCGTCTGGATCGTGCGTGCCGTCGACCTTCTTGCCGCCGAGCGGCGTCGCGTTGACGACCACCGCAGGTCGAAGGGCCGTCAGCGCCGCCTCGGACCACGGCGACAGTTGGACCTTGTGGTGTTGCGCGAAGGGAAGGGCCATATCCAGGCTGCGCCCAAACATGGTGACCGCGTAGCCAGTGCGCAACAGCGCGAAGGCGGCGGCCCGCGCGGCGCCGCCAGTCCCGAGCACAGCCGCCGCGCGACTCCCGGGTTCGATCTGCATCACGCCACGCGAACGCAATGCGCCGATGACGCCTTGGATGTCGGTGTTGTGGCCAGCCACGAGACCGTGGGCCTCGAAGGTCATGGTGTTGACGACGCCGACGGCAGCAGCCTCGGGCGCCAGCCGATGGCACTGCCCCGCCATCCGTTCCTTGAAGGGCGCGGTGACCGACATGCCGCGCACGCGGCCGCGCGGCAACATCGCGAGCACCGCCTCTGGGCGCGACGTTTCGAACGGCAGGTAGACGGAGTCCTGTCCGAACTTGCGGAAGACTCGGTTGTGCAGCACGGGGGAGAGCGAATGCAATGCAGGGTTGCCGAGCATCCCGTAGATCGTCGTTGCACCCGACAACTCGTGCGCCCGGTAGATGCCGACACAGGTTGATACCGGGATCTGCCCCGGCGCGGTCTCCTGGCCAGACTCGATGCTGGCGTAGACGAAGGGCGCACCTGTCGCGGCAGCGAGCATGCGCGTCGGCCACGCGGTGCGCCCCATCGCGAATGCGACGGTCGGCCGCGAGCGCTGGTCGGTCGCCTGCATGAGCTCCATCGCTGGCGAAGCGTCGGCGAGATCGTGCGCCGTGACGACGATCTTGGCGACCGTTCCTTGCGCCTGGCACAAGCGATCCTGAATGCGGTCGAGTTCCTTCGGCACGCCCGTCACGCTGTGAAACGAGCGGATCATCAACCGGAGCCGCGATAAGCCGACCGACGGCGTCCACGACTCCCAGTGCTCCAAGTCGATGCCCGCGGCGCCGGCAGCGAGCGCACGATGGAATAGTTCGCGGCGCTCATGCTGGGTGCCGCGATAGAGACCGCCATCCTCTGGCGTGCGGATCGCAACCAGCACCGGCAACCGAATCGAGCCAATCAGCGAGGCCAGATCCTGCTCTTGCGGCCAGCGATCGAGCCGCAGCTCGACCCAGTCGGCGCCAGCCATCGCCGCCCGCGACGCACGTTCGAGCGCGGGTTCCATTGCGTCAGCGAAGACGCTCGCGATCACTTGCGCCATGCGATCACCGGGCCCCTGGATGCAGCGCTCGCAAGGTCTCGGCCACGCGCGAGGCGTCGAGGCCGCGGGCTTGCGCGAGCGGAACGCATGCAGCCATCATCGCGGCATAGGTCGCGTCAAGCGCGGGGTCCGCGGCCAAGAGCGACGTTCGATGCGCTCGCAAGGTCGCCGCATCGCCGCGAACGACTGGCCCCGACAGCGCAGCCGTTGGGCCGAGTTCGACGCAGAGGTCGAGCGCCGCGCGCATCAACGCGTCCGCTGCGAGCGCCGCATCCTGAGGCGACAGGCACCCACTATGAGCAAATGAGGCGTCGACCGTCGCGCGCAACGCCGTGAGTCCGTTCGCGGCCATCGCGCACGCCGCATGGTAGAGCACGCGATCGCCACCCGGCTGGCACCACAGTGGCAACATCCCCAGGCGCTGCGTCAACGCGAGGAGCAACCGCCGGCCACGCGGATCGGCGATCAGCAACGCGGGCTTGCCAGAGAGTCGAGCATGACCGCTCGCAGCGTCGGGGAAGGGCGCCACGGGATGCAACGCGCCCAGACGCACGCCCTTGGTGGCAAGCGGCTCGAACACCGCGAGGTCAAAGCGCGCGCTCGTATGAATCCACAGGCTGCAGCTGCGCGGCTGGGCCGCTTGCACTGCCGCCCGCACCGCATCCGCAAGCGTCGCGTCCGAAACCGAGAACATCACGACGTGCGCGAGAGACAACTCGGCCAACGAGAGCGGGCGACCCTGACCGACAAAGGCGCAAGCAGCCACGGCGCTCGCATCGGTGCGGCCGACGAAGCCAAGGACCTCGACGCCGGACTCATGCATCCGGCGGCCCAATGCCTTGCCGACGCGCCCGGGTCCGACAATCGCCACACGGATCGACACGACTCCTAGCCGGCGGCGCCCGCCGCTCCTGTTTCGCCGCCAGCCAGGTCTTCGCGGCGACGACGTTCGCGATCTTCTTGCCGACGCTCGAGTTCTTCGAGGTAGTCCGCATCGACCGAGTCGCTCAAGTGGTCGAAGTCGTCGAAACTCTTGGGCCGATACTCGGCGCCATCGCGACTCATTGCCTCGACTTCATCGTGGTAGGCGCGGACGACGGCCTTGTGCAGTTCGATGCGGGTCTGGCTGTTGATCGGGTGCGCAAGATCCGCGTGCAGACGCGCGCGGCCGCGGTCGTCGCGCAACGCGCGGCCAGCGTCGAGCGCGATGCCACACTGGTTGCAATAGCTGGCGCGCATGTGGTTCTTGTGGCCGCAACGGGAGCAGTGGTCGGCCAGCTTGCGGCTC
>SXPK01000161.1 GCA_005776365.1 Planctomycetia bacterium | reverse complement strand
GCAGCCGTGCCGAGATCCACGCCTGGATGCGCCAGCGCTGCGACGACGGCGCGGCGATTGTCGTCGTCAGTTCGCAGATCCCCGAGTTGAGTGCTCTCTGCGACAAGATCGCCGTGATGCGCCAGGGCAGCTTGCAGCCTGCGCGTCCCGTGGCGGAATGGACTCACGAGTCGCTCGTCGCAGCGGCGCTGCACCAGGGCCGCAGTGGCGAGGAGGTCGCATGAGACGTTCGTGGCGGCGATGGATGCCGGCGTTGCTGCCGCTGTTTGCGCTGGCGATGCTGCTCGTGTTCGTCGGCATCGCGCGGCCGTCGTTCGTCAGCGCGTTGAGCCTGCAAACGATGGCGATGCAGTCGGTGTTCGTGGCACTGCCAGCATTGGGAATGACGTTCGTCGTCATCGCCGGCGGCATCGACATTTCCATTGGCAGCGTCGTCGCGTTCACCGCGGTCGCGAGCGCGTGGTGCGTTCGCGAAGGCGCTTCGCCCGCGGTCGCGGCAATGGCCGCCGCTGCATTCGGCGCCTGCTTTGGCATCGGCAACGGCCTGCTCGTCACCAGGCTCTCGGTCGCGCCCTTCTTGGTGACGCTCGGCACGATGGGCGTCGCTCGTGGCCTGGCAAAGCGCGTCGCCGACGACCAGAAGATCGACGCGGATCCGGGTTTCCTCGCCGAACTGGTGCGCGCGCGTCCGTCATCGCCTTGGCTCGTCGTCGGGCCGGCGGTGTGGGGGACTGCCATCGCGCTCGCGCTCGCGGCCTTCTTGCTCCGGCGCACGACCTTTGGTTTGGGCGCGATCTCCATCGGTTCGAACGCAGCCAATGCGCGACTTTGCGGCGTGCCGGTCGCGTCGACGATGGTCCTCGTCTACGGGCTCTGTGGTCTGTGCGCCGGGATGACCGGTGCGCTCCAGTTCGCCGAACTTGGTTGTGGCATTCCGACTGCGGCAACCGGACTCGAGGTGCAGGTCGTCGCTGCGGTGGTGGTTGGCGGCGCGAGCTTGTCCGGAGGCGAAGGCTCGCTGCTCGGGGCCGTGTTTGGCGCGATGCTGATCGTCGCGTTGAAGTCCGCGTGCACACAACTCGGCGTCGCGGACCATTGGCAGGACGTGCTGGTCGGCGCGGTCATCGTCGGCGCCGTGGCGCTCGATCGTTGGCGCACGAGGTGATGCTCTGATTCCAGTTGGCGGCCCGTCCCTTGCGACGGGCCATCGGCCGCGGCCTGGTGCAGCGTCACTGCGAATGCGGCGGCGGCTCGACGAAAGCGATCAGGACTTCGGTCGGTCGAAGGCCGCGGCCTCGAGTTTCTTGCCGAGTTCGATCGTCGTCAGGTCGATCCCCATCTGCACGCGGCGTTTGCCATCGGTGTCGATGACAAAGTGAACGACGCGCTTGGGAACGACACGCCCGTCGATGGTCGCGTGCTCCGAGAGCAGCATGAACTCGCCCTTGGTCTGGGCATCGGATTTGGCTTCAGCTGTCTGCTGCCCTTCGTCTCTTGGCTCTTGCTGCGCACCTGCATCGGGTCGGACTTCGATTCCGAGCAGCAGGTTGGTCTCTCGCGCGATGAATGCCTTTGCCTCGACTGCCTTGGCTTCGCCGTCTTGCACGCGCAGCGGAAACGCTGCCAGCCGGCCGCTGACGGTCCAGCAGGGCTCCTTATTGGCGCGGCCTTGTATGAGATCCTCGGCGACAACTGGCGACGGCTCGATGAGCGCGCGCAGCAGCGCGTCGGCATCGACGAATTGCAGCAGCTGTCGCGCGATCTGGATGTTTCGCCGCGCGTGCTCCAGGTCGGTGGCCATCTCGCGTGACCGCATGTCGAGCTGCTTGCCGTCGGCGAAGGCCCAGTAGTCCTCGCGGTCGCGGCCCTGCTCGATCGAGCGCGCACTGTCCGTCTGCTGGTAGCGGATCAACGGATAGGCGCGGCCGGTGTCCGGGTGCTTCCAGTCCAAGAACGCGACCTCAAGTTCGATCTGGCCGCGATGTTCCTCGGCGCTCTTGGCAAGTTCTTCGATGCGCAGGTTGGCGCGGAATCCAGTCAGCTTCTCTGCGCTCTCGCTGCGATGTGCGCTGGTGACGAGTTCTGTCAGCCGCTGCAGCGACGGCGCATCCTGGGCAAAGAGCAATTGCCAACTGAGCGCCAACATCGCCGCAGCACGCACGCCGCGCGGCTTCGTCACGGGAACAGGCCCTCGAGTTGCACCACGGGCGAGATGCCGCCGACGGCTCCGTGGAACCAGTTGTCGACCGTCGTGGTCACGGTGTGGAATCCATACATCGCCGTGATGGTCGGCGGCAGTTGGTTCTCGCCGATCCGCAGCGCGTGCGCGTTGCTGACTGCGCTGTCCGCGAAGTTGCCCGACGCCGAAAGGCCAAGCGACTGCGTCACGAGTCCCAGTCCGCGCAGGTAGGGATCGTTGGGGATGGACCAGATTGTGGGCGCGTAGACGCCGCCAGTCGCGATCGCGAACTGTGAGAAGTCGAAGCTGCCCATGCGGCTGGTGCAGCCGAAGAGCCCGACCGCGCCCAAGTCGATGTCGGCACGCGTGAGCGACAGCATCACGACGGCGGCAGGGAAGGCAGCTGCCGGCGCGCTGGCGAGAGAGACGCTGATCTGGCCGTTGTCGACGATCTGGGTGGCGACCGGCGTGCTCGTCAGCGTGGTGCCGTTGACGCCGCAGCCGACCGTGTCGATTGGCGCCGCAATGCCCGTGATCTCCGTCTCGCGAAACTGCACTGCGTCGATGCGGTAGGTTCCAGGCGTCGCAGTCAGGTCGGTCGATTCGAGCATCACCAGCAGGTTGCCCTGCGAGGCGTCGACGATGTATGGCGAACTGAAGGGGAAGTGGATCGTGAAGGGAGGCGGCGCGACTGCGAACTGCGCCACCGGCGGGAAGGTCACCGGTCCGTTGAACACCGTCGTCGCGACTGCGCCACCGATCACCAGGTTTGGGTCGTAGGGCGTCGCCAAGGCCTCGAACTGGAAAGGCGTCATCGCCACGGTGAAGCAGCGGACCTGGTAGTTCTTCGTGAAGCCGAGTGAGGACTGCGTGCTCGTGACCTGCGACGGCCGAAAGCGGATCCCGTTGACATAGCCGACGCTCGAGGTGATCGAACTGGCCGAGATCAGCATCTGGATCCCGCTCGTCGTGGCGCTGAATGGCACCGTCGAGACGGATGGACCTTCGACGAAGTCCATGCCTGCGGGGATCACTTTGAATTGCTGCGCCGGCAAGGCAGCAGCGAAGACAGCGAACACGAAACTGCGGGACGACATGGTCGGCAAGATAGCCCAGCCCCGCGGCCATTGGCGCATGGACTTTGTCCGGGCAAGATGCGCAGCGGCGTTTCTCGCCGCTTCCATGTCCGACGTGTTCGCAGGCTTTCTTTTGGCTCGGCCCTCCGGCGTTCCCGTGCTCCTACGTCGGGACCCCGGCGTGAAGACATTTCGGATCACCGTGCTGTGGCGCCGCCCGATCGGGCCGATGCACGCCGCCCGCGCGATGTTGCCTGCGCTCCTCCAGCACGGGACGCGAGCCCACGCAAATCGGCCGGCATTGGCGCGCGCCCGCGAGCGGCTGTTTTCGGCCAACGTCGGGATGGGATTCTCGCGCCACGCCGAGCAGTCCGTCCTGCGTTTGTCCGCCGATGCGGTCTCGGCTTCGTTCCTTCCGGGGGAGCCGGATCAGTTTGGTTCGGTCCAAGAACTGATGCTCGAACAAGCAACTCGTTCGCGGTTGCTGGCCCCCGGGCTGCCGCTCGAAGTGTTCGAGCGTGAGCGGGCCCAAGCGCTCGCCGACGCCCGCGCGATAAAGGAGGATCGCGGACGGCAAGCGCGGTTGTCGGCAGTGCTGCAGGCTTGCCAAGGCGAACCATATGGAGTGCCCGAACACGGCGGCGAGGCAGCGATCTCGGCGGTTGCCATGCCGGACCCTCCAGCGGCGCTGCGCGACTTCTTGCAGCATGGCGAGATGACGGTCCTGCTCGCAGGTGCGTTGCCGGACGAGCCAGAGCGAAAGCTCTTGCCCTTCCTCACGTCGTTGCCGACTTCACGCCCAGAGCCGCTGCTGCCGCCGGTCCAGCCGCCACTTCGCCAAGCACGCACCATTCGCGAGACTGCGCCGATGCAGCAGGCAAAGGTCGTGCTGGTGTTGCGGGCTCCCGTGCCGGACTCCCCGGCCCGACTCTGCGCCTTGCAAGTCGCCATGTCCTTGTGGGGCGGCGGGCCGCATTCAAGGTTGTTCACCGAGGTGCGCGAGAAACGCTCCTTGTGCTACTACGCGAGCGCGGGCGGCGATGCGGACAAGGGCTTGTTGCTCGTGCAATCGGGATGCGGCGCCGACTCGGTCGCGGCGGTAGGCGAAGAGTCGATGCGACAACTTGCGGAGATTGGGGCCGGTCGTTTTTCGGCGGCAGAACTCGCGACCTCGATTGCGGTCAGCCAAGGGCCGCTGCGCAGCATCGATGACGCGCCGGGGGCGCGGCTGTCCTATACCGCAGAGCAGTTCTTGCGCGGCTTCGACGAGACGCCAGAGCAACGCATTGCCTCGCTCGGCGCGGTGGGGCGGGAAGCAGTTTGCGAGGCCGCGTCGGCAATCTGGCTCGACGTGGACTACGCGTTGTTGCCGGAGGGCGGTCCGTGAGTTTCGTCACCGTTCGCGACCCGGTGGTTGGAGAAGAAGTCCTGCTGGCCACGACTCGCTCCGGGTTGCGCGTCCGCGTGCTGCCTCGGCCACGTCTGCGCGAGACCGCCGCGGTGTTCACGTTTGGCTACGGCAGTGTGGATCTGGTTTTCGACGCTGGCGATGGCGTCGTGGCGACGCCGGCAGGAACGGCGCACTACCTCGAACACAAGCTGTTCGAGGACGAAGAACTCGCGGTGTTCCAACGGTTCTCGGCGCGTGGCGCCCGCGTGAATGCGCAGACTGGCTTCTCGCGCACCAGCTACTTCTTTCAGTGCGCGCAGCAGTTCGACGAGAACCTGCGCGACTTGCTGCGCCTCGTCGCGAAGCCGCACATCACGGCCGAAAACGTCGAGAAGGAACGCGGCATCATCGCGCAGGAAGTGCGCATGTACGAGGACGCCCCAGACCAGTGCGCCACGTTCTCCTTGCTCGGCGCGATGTATGACCGGCATCCCGTGCGCCACACGATCGGCGGCACGGTCGAGTCGATCGGCGAAATCACGGCCGAGCGGTTGTTGCAGGCCTACGACGCCTTCTACCGGACTGGCAACGCGGGGCTGGCGATCGCCGGGCCGGTGGACCCCGAGGCGGTCCTCGCGATCGTCGAAGAGTGCATGCTGCGTTCTGGGCCTGGTCCAGCGCGCGCCGACGTCGCCGATTTCGGCGTGCCTGCGTCCGCACGTGTCGAGCGGACGCTGCAAGTCGTGCGACCCAAGGTGCTCGTCGGGCTGAAAGAACGCGAGCCGCGAGCCTCGACCTATGAGCGGGTCCGTCGCGCATCGGCTACTGGCGTCGTGCTCGATCGACTGTTCGCGGCCAGCTCCGACCTCCGCGAAGGGATGCAGCAGCGGGGCGAGTTCGACGATTCGCTCGGGGCCGGCTACATGGGCGAGAAGGGCTTTGGCTTCGCGACCATCGGGTGCGACACCGACGATCCGGCGCGGGCCGAGGGCGCGATCCGCGCCATGTTGTCTGTCGACGCGAACTTCGACGACGAACAGCTCGAGCGCCTGCGCCGTCGATCCATCGGTTCCTTCGTCCGCAGTTGCGAGCATGTGCGGGCGCTGGCGTCGGCGCACGCGGCCGAGGCGCTCGAAGGCGATGAGACCTTCATCGGCATGCGCGCACTGCAGTCGCTGACAACGGCGGATGTCGCAACGCGCCGTGAGCGGATCGTGCGCGACGAGAACCTCGCCGTTTGCGTCGTGCGCCAGGCCTGATTCCGCTGCTGCCGCCGCTGGCGAACGGCTGCGCCCTGTCCCATCATCGCAGCCGATGCGCTCCCGTCCGTTCCAGATGGTCACTGACTTCGCGCCGGCCGGCGACCAGCCGCGAGCGATCGAGCAGTTGACTGGATGGATCCGCAGTGGCGCCCCTGCT
>SXPK01000160.1 GCA_005776365.1 Planctomycetia bacterium | reverse complement strand
GGGTTCGATTCCCGCCGCCTCCACCATTCGTCAGTGACCGGCACGGAGCGGCACGCGGCGCCTTCAACCGGCGCAGCGTGTCGCTCCGAAGCCACTTGCGCGCGATCTGCGATCGCGTTGCCGGCTTCCGCGAGCGGCACCG
This sequence comes from Planctomycetia bacterium, assembly GCA_005776365.1. Taxonomy (GTDB): domain Bacteria; phylum Planctomycetota; class UBA1135; order UBA1135; family UBA2386; genus SXPK01. The sequence continues at coordinate 3,279 of SXPK01000160.1, read as the reverse complement.
AGCAGCCCACTGCGGCAGCGATCGGCGCCGAGTTTGGTGCCACCCTTGGTGCCACTTCCGAGCCGCGCCAGAACGACGCACCGACCAGCGCGATGCCGGGCCGCAGGTCTTCGACGTCGACCTTCTCGTAGTGCTTCGCCGTCAGGCGCGCGTCGGTGTGCCGGATCAGCCGGCGAGCGACCTGCATCGGCACGCCCGAAGTGGCCATCAGCGTCGCCGCCGTCGCCCGGAAGGCGTGCAGGTCCAAGCGGCGCCCGTCGGCGTCCACGACCTCGAGCCCACACCACTTCGCGTCCTTGGCGATCTGCTCGGTCAGGTTCTTCGGCACGTGGAACACGGCGTCCGAGGGCGTCGGGACCTTGCCGCGGTCGCGGGCGACCTCTTCACGGTGGGCCTTGAGGCGGGCCGCGAGGCCCGCGTCGAGGGGCAAGGGGTCGCGCCGCTTCGCCTTCGTGGTCGACGGCCGCGGCGTCACGGTCGGGTTGTCCCCGAGGTTCAGGTCGGTCCACCGCAGGCCGGCGAGCTCCGCGCGGCGCAGGCCGGTGAGCGCCGCCGTGATGTAGAGCAGGCCGCGATGGCACCCTTGCTTCGCGAGCACCTCGAGTTCGTCGGTGGTCGCCGCCGGGTGCGTCCGCTTGTATTCCTGCACCGGCCGCGTCGCCGCCGCCGCGGCGAGCTGCAGCACCTGTTCGCCGGTCAGGGCTTGGCGTGTGACGCGAACGTCGGCGTCGGTTGCCACGCGACCCAGCTTCGCGAACGGGTTTGCCGGCAGGCGATCCGCATCGACGAGCCAGCTGCCGAACTCGCGCAACGACGCGGCGTAGTGGTCGCGCGTTCGAGGGCTCAGCTTCTTCCCCTTCTCGTTCGGGGTGTTCATCAGGTCGCCGAGCGCGACCTCGGCCGAACCGAGGTTCAGGTTGTCCAGCGACGTCGCCTTCATCGCTGCGAGCGCAGCGAGCAACCGTGCGCTGGTCATGCGAACGTGCTTCGACGTGCGGTTGCGTCCTTCGAGCGCAGCCTTGTAGGCCTCCACGTGGTCGGCAATCGGCCTGCGCCGGTGTTCCGCGAAGGGATCGACGAGCCCGACCTCACCGCGATCGATGGCCGCCTGCTCCTCTGCGGCACGCTGCTCGGTCGAGCGCTTGTCCGAGAAGCCAGAGCGCGGCGGGGACCACGAGCCGTCGGCGAACCGAACCTTGTAGTGCCACTTCGCACGACCGCTCCGCTTGAAGACGTTTGCCATGTTCGCTCTCCGTGGTGACTACTTGGCCCTCTGCAGAATCTCGATCATCGGAACGCGCAGAAGTCGAACGCCGCGCTTGCCCACTCTGATGGCGCAGCCTTGCAACACACCGCCGTTCACCATCTGCCGAAGCGTGCGCTCGCAGCCGTATCCGAGTTCCGCCGCTTCTTCCAAGGTCAGGGCATCGCGATTGCTGAGTTCGATGAGGCGCGCGGCCCTGACCTGCGCGGCGACCAACAGGTCGACGACGGGAGCCGCTGACATCGGCTTGGCTGCAGGCCTCTGCTCAACCCGCGGCCCGCGCGGACGACTCGCGCTCACACCCCACCTACCTTGCGCTCGGCGGCGCGATCCGCCAACACGGATCGGGCGTCGATCACGACGAGAACGCCGACTCTGGCGAGTTCGCGGCGTGCTTGTAGCTCTGCTGCACGATCGCCGCGACGAATCGCAGCCTCCATCACACAGAACCATGCTGAGGGGGAATTGGACTGTTCGTTGTTCACTCGGTTGTGCCTCCGCACGACCGGGTGCGTGTCGCCGGTTCCGTGGCCATAAAGCACTAGGTGGCACGCTCAAACCATCTCGATACAACCACTTGTGGCGAGCCAAGAAATCCGTGCGCTGTCGCCGGCGACAGGGTCGGCGACAGGTCACCCAGAACCCCTGTCGTCGAGGGCTTTCCGCGGGGCTTCTCGCTGCCTGATGGCGTTGCGCGCATCCCTGAACTTCTTCCACCTCGGCTTACTGAGCGTCGTGCGGCTGATTCCAAGGCGCTTCGCCAACTCTCCGTCGCGGAGCAACGCAAGCGAGGAATCGGCGGCGATGGCCCCAATAGCCCGCGCGAGTTTGTCTACCGGCCCACCGGGCTCTGGGTTCGCAGCGAGACTCGCGCGCAGTTTGATCGCCTGAACAAGGGCATCCACGTTGCGAAGGTCGACGAAGTACGATCCGTTGAGGCGAACAAATCCACCGTCGCGATCCGCAACTGTACTGATCGCGCTGGCTACCCCCATCAACTCGCCGGCGCCCATCAACAGAGGACTTACGTCAAACATGCCTGCGCTAGCCCTGGCAACGTCACCCACCGCTTCCGCCAGGCGACGCAACGCCTCGATGGCCGCCGCGATCTCCTTTCCCCCAAGGGCTGGGGACATTTCCAACCCGTACGGCCCGCAACCGTCGAACATCGGCGAACAGTCGTAGGCCTCCCTTCGGCGTTGAAACTCCATCAAGCTCTCGATCACGGGGTTCTTCATCGAGCTTGTCCTGTGGACTGTCGAGGCTGCGAGGCTACAGGTCACGGCACACCGGCGGATCGTCATCTTCGGCATCGTCGTTGAGCAGGCAGCCCTTGAACGCAGCGGGCGCGATGGTGGAAGTGCCGGCCGGATGCTCTGCGAGCGCCACGACGAGGTCCCTGACCTTCTCGCCATGAGCCCGCAGAAACTCGCGTGGCGTCATCACTCGCGTCGGGTCCAGGTCGCGCGCACGCAACACCGAGCTTGCATGGGAGTCGTCCCTCCACCGCAGCGCTTCGAACGTCTGTGCCAGACGCCATCCGGGCACCTCCGTGCCCGCCCGCATCAACTGGTCAACGCGCTTGTGAACGCCGTCGCGCCACCGCCGCACGACCTCGGCCCCGAGGAGCGCAAGGCCGAGTTGCTCGACGGTGAAGTCATCGTGCTGGCAGGCGAGCACTTCGTCAGCACCTCCGTCGACCATGAGCCGTACACGAGGGGATACCTGGATCGAGATGCCCACGTCACACCTCCTGGATCGCGAGGCCACGGCGACGCAGCACCTGCCAGCGGCCGATGTAGCCTTGCCGCTCGAAGAGCGTGCATAGCTTTGCATCGAGTGCGCGTCGTGCCGCAACAGTGCCAGCACGTGAGAGTGGCGACGAAACGAGAACGGCCGCATGCGTTGACGCGGCCACGGGCGACGCTAGGGTTGCGTCCATCGTGGGTCCTGGCTGAATCAGGGTTCGCGGTAGGCCGCCTCCGGTGGTTAGCGCCCCGGTGTGCGGCCGCTTC
>SXPK01000159.1 GCA_005776365.1 Planctomycetia bacterium | reverse complement strand
GCCGCGATGCCAAGGGACGGGCGCATCTTCGGTGTGGCCGTGCCCCCGTCGGCTGCCGATCCACCGGGATGGAGTTCCGCCATTCCATGACTTTGACCGCGCCCCTTACCGCCCCACTGCAACATCAGGAGAGCGGAAGGTCGGCGCGGGACAAAGGGCGCGGCAGCGAAGGTCAGGGACGCGTGTTCACCGGCCAGCAGCGGGTCCTGCTGCTGTTGATCGTGGTTGCGGCCTTGGGCCTGCGCATGTGGCACATCGGCGACTGGCCGTTGTGGGTGGACGAGGCGCACACGTGGCGCGACGTGACGATCCCGCTCGAGCGCTTCTGGGACAGCGCACGCGCTTGGTATCCGACGTCCTACCTCCTGTTGCGCGCTGGCATGGACTCGGGCCTGCTCGGCGAGACCGAGGGCTGGCTGCGGTTGCCCTTTGCGCTATTTGGGACGGCGACCGTGCTGTTGCTCGCGGCCTACGGTCGCCACCTCGTCGGGCGCAATGCAGCCTTGCTCGCGGCCTTGTTGCTGGCCGTGCATCCGTGGCATGTGTTCTGGAGCCAGAACGCGCGCGGCTACGCGATGGTGGCCTTCTTCGCAGTCCTCGCCTGCGGCGAACTTTGGCGTGGCCGGGTGCTCGGTTCGACGCGTCGTGTCGTGCTGGCGTGGGGCGCTGCGCTCGTGGCCGTCAGCTGCCAACCGTCCGGCGCGCTGCTGCTGCCGGTATTCGTCCTCGCGCACGCAGTGACCTCGTCACGGCGCTCGAGTCGCGATCTGCGCAAGGTCGCGCTGTGGGGCCTCGCGATGCTGGCGATCGCGTTGCCGCTGCTGGCCTTGCTGCCGCCTTTCCGCAACTTCCTCGCCGCCAAGACCGACGCCGAGCCGTCCCTGTCCCACTTGCTGCAAACCGGCGCCTGGCACTTCCGGGTCCCGCTGCTGCTATTTGCCGCGGTCGGCGCCTGGACCGGGAATCAGGGCTGGACCAAGGTCAGGGCGCGCTTTCTGTCCCTGTGGGCCTTCGTGCCGCTCGTGCTGCTCGCGGGTCTTGGCGCGGGCATCGTCAAGGTCACCGGACGCTATGCGTTCCTGAGCTTGCCGGCCGTCTGCCTGCTCGCCGCAGTCGGCGCGGTCCGGACTGGTGAGGCATTGTCGCGGCTGTCGATGCGCGTTCGCTCGGGCAAGGCGTCGTCCTCGGCAATGGCCTATGCCCTCGCCGGCGCGGTGGTCGTCGTCGACGCAACGGCGGGCGGCTATCTCTACTTCACCGTCCAACGCGGCGAGCGTGCTGCATGGGACGAAGCGGCGAAGATCGCGGTGGCAGGATCCTTTGGCGCGCCGCTGGTGGTCCATACCACGCACGAGCCGGTCCTGCAGTACTACCTCCGACGCGACCATTGGCGTGGTGGCGAATCGGGTCCGCGCGCGACGGACGTTCGCAGCATCGAACGCACGGACGTCGCCTTCGCGGGCGGCGGCGCTTGTTATGTGACGTCGGTCGTCGCTCGCGCGCATGCAACTGGTTGCGCAGCATTCTTCCTCGTCGTGCATCCGGAACTCGCCGAGAAGGATGCCGATGGCTCGCTGCTCGCCGCGATCCGCCGTGAGTGCGAACTGGTCGATGCGCTGAAGAGCCTCGGCAGCGCTCGCGACGAGTCGATCTACGTCTATCGCGCGCGTTGATCGCGCGTGCGCGCGGGCGGCACCGGGTCGTAGCCAGCTTCGCAGAATGGGTGGCAGCGAAGGATCCGTCGAACCGTGAGCCAGACGCCGCGCAACGAGCCGTGGGTTCGCAGCGCGTCGAGCGCGTATTGCGAGCAGGTCGGCTCGAACCGGCAGCAGCGCGGCTTCAGCGGCGACAGGAAGCGGCGGTAGAACCGCACCGGCAACATCAGCAGGCACTTCATCGCGCTTCGCCGCCCTCGCGCTTCGCGTCGCCCTCGCGCGACCGCCGTCGCTGTGAGTTGCGCTGCCGCTTCTCCAGCGCCTGTTGGCAGAGTCGCGCGACCTCGGCGCGCAACTCGGGCAACGTCGCGTGGGCGTCGTTTGGCCGTGGGATCAGCACGACGTCGATGTCGGGCGGCAAGGCATGACGCTCGAGCCGGAAGGCTTCGCGCAGCAGCCGCTTGATCTTGTTGCGCCGCACTGCGGAGCCGTTGTCTTTGCTGACCGACACGCCGAGCCGCACCCCCTTGGGCACGTTCTGGCGCAACACCACAGCCGTCAACCAGGCGCCGGTCGCGCGCATGCCATGCTTGTAGACGCGCTGGAACTCGCGGCTCTGGTGCAGCCTCGCTTGCGACGGCAGCCTCGCGCGCGGCGTCCCGCCTTGGGTCACTGCCGCAGCGCCTCGACGGCGTCACGGACTTTGATGCTGTCGGGCGGCAGCGATGTCGTCGCCAAGAAGGTGCGCAGGTCGTTCTTGGCTTCGTCGGTGCGGCCCAGCTTGCGCAGGATCTGACCGCGGTTGTAGTGCAGATCGCTGCGCCGCGGGTCGATCGCCAGGATCGCATCGACGTGGCGCAGCGCGGACTCGAAGTCACCGCGCGCGAAGAGTCGCTCGCCCAGTTCGATCCGCACTCCGATCTCGTCGCCGCGCAACTGCTGCAGCGAGTTCTTCTGGAACTGCTCGTAGCCGTAGACCGTCGTGCGATCGATCTCCTCCTGCGTCTTCTTCAGGTCATTCGCAGAGGCTTCGAGGAACTTCTCGCCGTGATCGAGAAGCCCGTTGTCGTTGCGGGTCAACAGCGCGACCTGGAACAAGTGGAAGTGGCACAGGCGCAGGACCTCGCCGCGGGCTAGCAGCGCTTCGAGCAGCACGCTTTCGCGCGCGAGACTGGCGTCCGCCTCCGCATTCATCCGAGCGGCACGACCTTGGGCGTCCTCGGCGTTCTTGTCGATGCGGGCCGCTTCGGTCAGCAGACGGTTGCCCTGCTTTTGCAGCGCGAGCGAGTAGTAGAACAGCAGGTGCCGGTCGTGGACTTCGAGATCGCGTTGGTCATAGACCTCTTCGAACTCCGCGAGCGACTGGTCGAGCAGCTTGTGCTCCGACCCCGACGCCGGACCGCTCTGACGCAGGTGGATGCACGCCCGCAGCGACAGCAACTTGTAGTCATCCGGTTCGATTTCGAGCCCCTTCTCGATCAGGCCGAGCGACTGGTCGAACTTGCCGCCCTCGAAGTAGAGACCGGCGTTGCGCTGGAAGGACGCCAACTGGCGATCTTCGTCGCTTTCCGTCAGGGAGCAGGCGGTCGCGAGAAGCAGCAAGAAGGGCGAGGCAATGCGTGGCATCGGGGCGTGTGGGGCGACCAAAGGTCCTGGCCCGGGGCGAGAGGATACGGTGGGCGGTCCAAGAGGGAAGGGCTGGCAGTGGCTAGGGGGACTCCCCGACGCGGGCTTTGAATCCGAAGGTCCCGTGGGCTACCAAGTCCGACCCAATCGCTCAAGGGACATCCACTCGCATGATCTTCGACCCGCTCTACATGTTGATCGTCGGCATCGGCCTCGTGCTCGGATTCTTGGCCACGGCCAGGGTCAAGAGCACGGCCGCGCACTACAGCCGCATCGGCACGCGCCGCGGCTACACCGGGGCCCAGGTTGCGGACGCGATCCTGCGCGCCAACGGCATCGGCGACGTCAAGATCGAATCCGTGTCGGGGCAGCTCACGGACCACTACGACCCGCGCAACAAGACGCTGCGTTTGTCGGAGACGGTCTACGGCGAGAGGAGCATCACGGCGGTCGGCATCGCGGCGCACGAAGTCGGCCACGCGATCCAGCATGCCCACGGCTATGGTCCGCTGAAGTTCCGATCGGCCTGGGTGCCGGTTGCCGGCCTTGGCACCAACCTCGGCATCTGGATCATCATGGCGGCCGCGTTCATGGGCGGCGTCAGTGGCTCGCCGACGTTGACTTGGATCGGGCTCGCGATGTTCGCGACCTCCACGGTGTTCACTCTCGTCACGCTGCCGGTCGAGTTCGACGCCAGCCGTCGCGCCATGTTGACCCTGGAGCAGAGCGGCGTGCTCGCAGCCGACGAACTGCCAGGCGCCCGGTCGGTGCTCAGTGCCGCAGCGATGACCTATGTCGCCGCCTTCGTCAGCTCGCTGCTCGTGCTGCTGTATTGGGCGATGCGCCTCGGTCTGTTCTCGCGCAGCAACAACGACTGAAGGCGAGCGGCGATCGCGCTTTTGCATCCGGGGCGATCTCAGCGTCGTGCGAGCTGTGTCGCAACCCAGGATTCGACTCCGTCCGTGCTCCTTGATGCCACCCGTGCGTGAGGGTGCTCGGCGACGCAGCCGTCCCTCAATGGGCTGCCAGGATCTCGCGCGGGACCTTGCCGTAGACGTCGGTCAACCGGATGTCGCGGCCGCCATGGCGGAACGTGAACTTCTCGTGATCGATGCCCAGCAGGTGCAGCATCGTCGCGTGCATGTCGTGGATTGAGAACGGCCTGTCGACTGCCTTGTAGCCGTGCTCGTCGGTTGCGCCGTAGCTAGCGCCAGCGCGCACGCCGCCGCCCGCCATCCAGGTCGTGAAGCCAAACGGGTTGTGGTCCCGGCCGTCGCTGCCTTGCGCAAACGGCGTGCGCCCAAACTCGCCGGCGTAGACCACCAGCGTTTCGTCCAGCATGCCGCGCGCCGCGAGGTCTTCGAGCAGCGCCGCGATCGGGCGGTCGACCATCCTGCAGTTGTCGGTGAGGCCGCCGCGCAAGTTGCCGTGCTGGTCCCAGCGATCATGACCGGTGTTGGGGCACAACAACTCGACGAAGCGCACGCCGCGCTCGACCAGCCGTCGCGCGATCAGACACTGGCGCGCGTAGGTGCGGGTGGGCTCGTAGGCGTCATCGACGCCGTAGCGACGTTGCAACCAGTCCGGTTCGTCACCGAGGTCGAAGAGCCCTGGCACCGCAGACTGCATGCGGAACGCAAGCTCCTGGTTCTTGATCGCCGACTCGATCGCGTCGTGGGCGTTCGACTCTCGCAGCATCGTCGCATCGAGCGCATCGATGAGGTCGAGCTTCCTTCGTTGCGCGTCCTTCGGTTCTTTGGGCGTCACGTTGGCGAGCGGTTCTCCCTTCATCCGGAACAGCGAGCCTTGCGAGTGCGCGGGCAGAAAGCCGTTGCCGATGCAGTCGATGCCGCCCGGCGGGATCAGGCCGCCGCCGAGCACGCAGAATGCCGGCAGTTCCTTGGTGTCGCAGCCAAGGCCGTAGCCAACCCATGCGCCGGAGCTTGGGCGCCCTTGCAGTCCATGGCCGGTGTGCAGGAAGTAGTTCGCGTTCGTGTGTTCGCTGAAGTCAGCGACAGTCGACTTGATGACGCATAGGCGGTCCGCCGACTGCGCGAGGAATGGAAACAGCTCGCTCACCCAGTGACCGGCCTGGCCGTGCTGCCGGAACTTCCACGGCGAACCGAGCGTGGCGCCGTTGTTCTCGAACTGCGTGCGCTCGCGTTCGCGAGTCCACGGCTTGCCGTGGTCCTGTTGCAGTCGCGGCTTGTAGTCAAACGTGTCGACGTGGCTCGGGCCGCCGTCCATGTAGAGGAAGATCACCGCCTTGCACCGCGGCGCGTGATGGCGCGCGCAGGCGCCGTCGCCGCCGCTCGTTGGTCTCCCGATGGCGCCGGTGCGCGTGAATGCATCGAAAAACGGCAGCATCGCGAAGCCATTGGCGACGCGGCGCAGGAAGTGGCGGCGGGAGAAGGGCGCGTTCATCGCAGGTAAATGAACTCCTTCTTGTTCCACAGCGCATGCGCGAGCGCGGCCCATGCCGCGGCCTTTGCGCCGTCGCCGCCCTTCGTTCGCGCGTCCACGAGGTAGGCAATGCACAACGCGGTCTCCTCGCGATTTGGAACGCGCGCGAACATGCGCACGAACCAGCGACCGATGCGCGCTTCGTCGGTCGCATCGCCGTCCTGCAACAGGTGCTCGGCGCACAGTCGCGCCATCGCATGAACGAAGGGGTCGTTTTGCAGCGCGAGCGACTGCGCGGGCACGTTGGCCGACGTTCGCATCCCGACCGAACTGACGGGGCGCGGGAGGTCGAAGGCGACGAGCAGGTCGGGCAGGAAGTTGCGCGGCATCGCGAGGTAGATGCTGCGGCGACCCTCGCCGTCGACAGGCCCTTGCCGCGCCGGCTTGCCGCGCGCTCTCTCTTCGTCGTGCAGGCGGACTGAGATCGAGGGGCCGGTCGGCCGTTCGTCGAGACGGTCGCTTGCCGCGAGGATCGCGTCGCGCACCGCCTCGCCTTCGAGCCGACGCAGGTTTTGCCGCGACAGCCTGGCGTTGTCGGGATCGCGGGCGGCGGCGTCGCCGCGGGCCACGCTGTCCATCGCGTAGGTCGACGACAGGGCGATGCGGCGCAACAACGCTTTCTGCGACCAGCCTCCGCGCACCAACGAGGCGGCGAGGTGGTCGAGGAGTTCCGGATGCGTCGGCGCTTCACCGAGGTGCCCGAGGTTGTCGACGGTGGCGGCGAGGCCGCGACCAAACATGTGGCGCCAGATCCGGTTGGCAAGCACGCGCGAAGGCAGCGGGTTGTCGACGGCGAACATCCGCTCGGCGAGTTCGAGCCTGCCGCTGCCCGAAGGGATCTCCATCGGCGTATCGCCGGCGATCGCGCGCAAGAAACGACGGCGCGAGACTTCGCCCGGTTGCTTGTGGCTGCCACGCTCGAACACGCGCTCGTCTTCGCCGGTGCCGTCGGCGGTCCCTGGCGCAGTCGCGGGCGCTGGCAGGAGCGAGGTCGCGACGCGCCATCTGGACAGGGCGGTTGCCACTTCGGGGTCGCGGCTGCGCAGCCTTTGCACCGAGTCCGGCGCGGGATCCTCGGGCGGGCTCTCGGCGTCGGTCGTCGCGAGGCGGCGCACCGCGAACCATGCGTCGTCTGGATAGACGCTGCGGTCGCGGGCCGGGTCGGCGAGGTCGTGCGCCCGTTGATCGAGCAGTTGGAGGTGCACGCTTCTGCCGCGGAACTGCTTGACGTCGAAGCGGATCCAGTGCGGCGAAGGCTTGGAGATGTCGCGACGCAGGCTGCCGTAGAGCGGTTCGCGCACGATGTAGAAGCCATCGACGATCAACTGCGCCCGCGCGTCCTTGCCCGCGACTTCGACGTGAACGAAGTCGGACTCGAGCTTCCACGTCGGCGACATCATCGTGCAGTCGCGTGAAGTCGAGGCATCCGCGCTGCACAGCCATGCGCCTTCTAGTTCGCGGACCGAGACGGCCTCGTCGTCGACGGACTCGACCACGCCATGCTGCATGGCTCGCGGCGTCAGGGCATCGCCGACGATGGTGAATCCGGCCAGGCTGGCGTCGAGCGGCAAAGCGTCGCTTGAGCCTGTCTTCGCAGCGAGCGATGCGAGCGTCTCGCGCGCGCTGATCGCTGCCATCAGCGCCGCCGGCGCTGGCCTGCGCAGCGGACGTTGCGCATAGCGCGAGCTCTTCAAAAAGCCGTAGAGCGCGTAGTAGTCCTCGTCGCCGATCGCGTCGAACTTGTGGTCATGGCAGCGGGCGCACGCGACCGTGACGCCGAGGAAGGTCTTGGTCAGGACGTCGATCTGGTTGTCGATGCGGTCCGCCTGGTGCTGCATCGTGTCGAGCGGCGAATGCGTCTGTTCGCAGAACCAGAAGAAGGCCGTGCCGAGCCCGGACTCGTCGATTCCCGTCGCCGGGTCGATGCGCCGCGCCGGCAGCAGATCCCCCGCGACGTGTTCTTTGGCGAAGCGATCGAAGGGCACGTCGGCGTTGTGCGCGCGGATGACGTAGTCGCGGTAATGCCACGCATTGGGGATCTCGAAGTCGAACTCGTGCCCCAAGGTCTCGGCGTAGCGCGCGAGGTCGAGCCAGTGCCGCGCCCAACGCTCGCCGTAGCGCGGCGATGCCAACAACTCGTCGACGACTCGCGCGCGCGCCGTCGACGAAGAGTCGGCGACGAAGGCAGCGACCTGCTTCTCGTCTGGCGGCAAACCCGTCAGGTCGAAGTACACGCGGCGAAGCCAGGCTCCCGCTGGAACGGCGTCGGCGTGGGGGATCCCGCTTGCTTCGAGACCGGCGAGCACGAATGCATCGATCGGGTCGTGCACGAAACCAGACTCGCGGACCGCTGGTGGCGCGGCATCGACGATCGGTTTCCACGCCCAGTGCTGCAATCGCTGCTCAAAGGGCGCGTCGATCTGCGCCAGCGCGCTCGGCGCGAATGCAAGAACGATGGCAAGCCCGAAGGCCTGCGGCCTTGGACAGCAGCGGCGCATGGTCGGCTGCGCACCGTAGCGCGCACCGAGCGGGCCGTCACGGAGGCGACTCGATCAAAAACGTTGGCGGGAAAATGCGAACGGCCGACTCCTGGAGTCGGCCGTCACCTGAGACCTTGCGGTCCACTTCATGCGGCAAGAGCCGCCGCGTTGCAGGAATCAGCCCTGCTTCTCTTCCTTCTTCTGGGCGGCGCCGACCGTGACCGGCACCGTGATGTGCTGTTCGCCGAAGCGGACCGTCAGCGAGCAGGTGTTGTCCTGTGCCGTCGGCTCCAACGAAATCGACATGCACTCGGACTTCGTCTGGCTCGGCTGGAGCATCATGCGCCAGACGATCGCGTCGCCGCCGGCCTTGGGCTTCAGATTGAGCAGCCAACCGGCCTTCTCGTGCGCCGTGAAGTAGAGCGCGTATTCGCCGGCCGGGATCTCCTTGCCAGCCGCGGTGACCGCGACGGTGGTCTTGATTGCGCCCACGGGCTTCTTCTCGGCGTTGCCGTTGAAGCGCTCGTGCATCTGCGCGTTCTCGAGGATCTTCTGCCAGGAGCCTTGGCCGAAGCGGATCGCCGTGTAGGTGACCTCGAGCTTGTTCTCGCCCATCGTGATCGTCTGCGCGACGGTCGGGGCGTTGCGGTTGATGCTGCCGGAAATCTGGGCGGGAGCCGCGAACGCGAAGATCGCGGCGACGACGGGAATCAGGAACGACTTCATGGAATGCAGTCTGGAAGGGGGTTTGCGGAAAGGCGGGGAGTCTACGGCGGTCCCTTCCCAGACGTTGGCGGAATCTGCCGCCCTGTTTCGGGAAGCCTTGCCGCTTCCCGCACTCTTGCGTCGATCGGGCGCATCACCATGATCCGCACCCAAGATGCCCTCAACGCAATCCTCGTCCGGTTCCGGCGTTCCGTCGCTGCGCCTCGATGGCCGCACCGCCTTGGTCACGGGTTCGAGCCGCGGGCTCGGGCTGGCCATGGCGCGTCGGCTCGGCCTGCAAGGCGCGCGCGTCGCGCTCAACTGGATGAACGGCAAGGAGAAGGCGGAGCAAGCCTTCGCCGAACTGAAGGGGCGCGGCATCCACTGCGATCTGTTCCGTGGCAATGTCACGGAGGAGTGCGACGTCAACGACCTCTGCGCCAGGGTGCAGGCCTCGCTCGGCCCGATCGACATCGTTGTGGTCAGTGCGACGCCGGCGCAACCGCATATGCCGATCGAGGACTACGACTGGGCCTTCCATCAGCAGATGCTCGACTTCTTCGTGAAGAGTCCATTCTTGCTCGCGCGCGCGTTGTTGCCGCACATGAAGCGCCAGCGATGGGGTCGCATCGTCAACCTCGGCAGCGAAGTGTTCCGTCGCGGCGTCGGCAACTTCAGTGCCTACGTCGCAGCGAAGGGTGCGCAGATCGGCTGGACGCGCAGCATGGCCACCGAACTCGCGCCGTGGCAGATCACCGTCAACATGGTCTCGCCGGGCTGGATCCCGGTCGAGCGCCACGCCAACGACGCGCAGTCAGAAAAGGATGCCTATCGCGCCTTGATCCCGTTGAACCGGTGGGGCGTGCCCGACGACGTCGGCGGCATGGTCGCGTTTTTGTGCAGTGATGCGGCATCGTTCATCACCGGCCAGGATGTGGCGGTGAACGGCGGCATGACGGTGACCTGAGCCCGACTCGCCCAGGACTCGTGTTTGCAAACCAAGACCGGAAACCCTCGCCATGCGCACCCTGATCGTTCCCGTGCTGCTCGTCTCGTTGTTTGCCCTTTCATCCGCAGCGTGCGGCGGCGACACATCGGTGGCGGCGCAGAAGCCGAAGATGGCCTTTGTTTCCAACTGCGTCGCCGGTTTCTGGACGATCGCAGAGCACGGCGTGAACGCAGCCCGCGATGCGTCGGGCGCGGACGTCTCGGTGCAAATGCCGGCCAACGGCACTGCCGAGGAGCAGATCCGCATCCTCGAGGACGCGCTCGGCAAAGGGACCAAGGCGATCGCCGTCAGTCCGAAGGATCCCGAGAACATGACCGGTCTCCTGGATCGCATTGCCGAGCGCGCGCTGTTGATCACGCACGATTCCGACGCGCCAAAGAGCAAGCGTCTCTGCTACGTCGGCATGGACAACTACGAAGCCGGGCGCATGTGCGGCCAACTGGTCAAGGAGGCGCTGCCCGACGGTGGCGCGGTCGTCGTTTTCGTCGGCACGCTGGATCAGGACAACGCCAAGCGCCGCCGCCAGGGCCTCATCGACGAACTCCTCGATCGTTCGCACGACAACACGCGCTTTGATCCGCAGGATGCCGTGCTGAAGGGCAGCAAGCACGAGATCCGCGCCAGCTACACGGATCAGTTCGACCGGCAGAAGTGCAAAGCGACCGCGCAAGACGCGCTCGGCAGGTGGAGCGACATCGCGTGCATGGTTGGGCTGTTCGAATACGAGCCGCCGCTGCTGCTCGAGGCCGTGAAGTCCGCGAGCAAGCTCGGCAACGTCAAGGTCGTCGCCTTCGACGAGAATCCTGAGACGCTGCAAGGCATTCTCGACGGCCACGTGCACGGCACTGTCGTGCAGAACCCCTACGAGTATGGCCGCGTCTCGGTTGAGTTGCTCGGCAAGCTGCTGGCTGAGCCCGACGCCGAGAAGCGCAAGGCGTTGCTGCCGCCGGGAGGCTTCTTGAACATCCCGGCGCGCAAGATCACGAAGGACGTCGTCGCGACCTTCTGGCAGGACTTGAAGTCCAAGACCGGGGCGAAGTGATGCGCTGCGCGCGATGACGCAACCGGTTCTCGAAGTCGTCGGCTGCTCGAAGGCCTTTGCCGGAGTGCAGGCGCTGCTTGATGTTTCGCTGCGGCTCCATGCCGGTGAAGTCGTGTGCTTGATCGGCGAGAACGGCGCCGGCCAGAGCACGTTGATGAAGCTCCTGGCTGGCGTGCACCAACCGGATCGTGG
>SXPK01000158.1 GCA_005776365.1 Planctomycetia bacterium | reverse complement strand
GTCCTGGGTCACTGCGCGCAGAGACATCGCGGCATAGCCAACGTCCGCGAGCAGACGCTCGGCGGCGTCGAGGATGGAGGTCTGGGTCGCTTCGGTCGCCATCGGGGGGAAGCACCCTAGCGAGACGAACGGGCGTTTCAAACGGGCGTTTGATCGCGCCGCGCGGTGAACCCAGGGGGCGGCAACTTCGCCTGAGCAAAGTCGCCCTGCAAACTCAGGATCAAAACGCGCGCAAGGCCGCGCAGAGCGCCTCGTATTGCTCGATCGAGTTGTAGGCCTGCGGCGCGACGCGGATCAGCCGCACGGCGGGGCTTGGCCAGTTCATCACCGGCACCTCGATGCCGTGATGTTGCATCAGCGCGTGGTGCAAAGGGTCGAGCCCGAGCGGCAGGATCGCTGGTCCCGCGAGCATTCGGTCCTTCTTCAGTGGCACGGATGCGAGGCAGCCGATCATCGACTCCGGCGCGGGGGTTTCGACGTCGAGCGTGCGGCACAGGAGCCTTCGCGCCGCGAGCGCGAGCGCGCGATTGTGATGCTGCAGCCCTTCGAGGCCGCCGGGCATCAGCCCGCGCAAGAATCCGAGTGCCGCCGGAATCGCCAACACGGGGGACGGGTCGAAGGTTCCTGTCCAGTCGAACTCCTGCCAGAAGAAGGGACGGTCCGTGCGCGTGGTGTTGGCCGCGTGGCTGATCGCGAGCGGACGGATCTGCGCCTGCCGGTCCTTGCGCACGAACAGCAATGCCGAGCCCTTTGGCGTGCAGAGCCACTTGTGGCAGTTGCCAGTGTAGTAGGCCGCGCCCAGCGTCCGCAGCGACATGGCGATCATGCCCGGTCCGTGCGCGCCGTCGATCAGTGTGTCGACGCCGCGTGACTCGAAGGCGCGCACGATGTCCGCGATCGGCAGCACGAGGCCCGTGGGGCTGGTGACGTGGTCGATGACGACCAGCTTGGTGCGTGGCGTGGCGGCAGCGAGCAGCGCATCGGTCACCTGCCGCGGATCGAGGATCGGAAACGGCACGTTGGCGACGACGACGCGCGCGCCGCTGCGTTCGGCGCAAAAGCGCATCGCGTTCTGCGTGGCGTTGTATTCGTGGTCGATCGTCAACAACTCGTCGCCAGGCTCGAACTGCAGGGAGCGCAGCACGGTGTTGACGCCCTCGGTGGCGTTTCTGACGAAGACCAGATCCTGCGGGTCGCAGTCGACGACTTCGCACAGGGCTTCGCGCGCGGCGTCGAGACGTGGCTCCAGTTGGCGGTGCAAGAACCGAACCGGTTCGCGCTCGAGCTCGTCCTGGATGGCGCGCTGCGCCGCGATCACCACGCGCGGACAAAGCCCAAAGCTGCCGTGGTTGAGGAAAACGATCTCTGGGTCGAGGTCCCAGTGGACTGCGTATGGCGACGGCGCGGGCTTGGTCACCGCATGAGTAGAAGGGCGCGGCGGCGCGCGGCAAGGGCGAGCCTGTGTGCGTCGATCATTGCGGCGTCCGTGGCGGGATGCCTTCGTGCTTGCACCCGCCCAACCAATGCGCGAGCCGCCGGCGCAGCATGAACAGGACGAGGAGCGTGAGGATCGCTGCCCAGGCCGTCGCGCCGGCACGTTGCGAGAGTTGCCACACGTCGTCGCCGAGCAAGAAGGCCGCGAAGAACACGATCGGCGTCCAGACCAAGACAGCGAGCAGCGTCACGATCGCAAACCAACGGAACCGAATGCCGATCGCGCCGGCGAGCACGTAGGTGGGGGCGCGAGATCCAGGCAGCACGCGGGTGAGCAGGATCCATGCGAGCTTGCGGTCGTGCAGTTCGCGTCGGCAGCGTTCGGCCGTGGCGGCATCGACGAAGCGCGCCAGAAAGCGGCGTGAGAGTTTGGTCGTGCGCGCGCCATGGCCGACGAACCACAGCAGCAGATCGCCCAACCAGACGCCCGCGATCGCCGCGGCGAGTGCGAGCATCGTCGGCAGCGTCGATGCCGCGGCAGCGAGGCCGGCGCCGATGACGGCGATGTCTTCGCTCAACTGCGCGACGAGGAGGATGGCGACGCAAGCGAGCCATGCGGGCGCCTGTGCGAGGCGATCGAGGAACTCGGCAAGCTGCTCCATGCGGAGGTTGGGTTCGCGCGCTGGTGCCGCGTCAGCGGAGTTGATCGAACAGCTGCGCCACGTCCTGCTGCAACTGGGCCGCAAGTTGCTTTCGATCCGAACTCCGGCGCGCGGCGGGAGCGAACGCGACGTTGGCGTCGATGCGAGCGACCGACAGCATTGCGAAGGCGTGCGGCGCGAACTCCATGTCGCCCCACCACGCGACGCAGTGCATCTGGTCCGGATCGCCCTGGCCGGTCGCGTAGCGGATGCACGCGGCGGCGACCGCGCTGCCATGCTCAGCAGGCGGGCCAAGCAGCGGCGAGCGGAAGGGCAGCAGCCCTTCGCCCGATGAACTCGTGCCTTCGGGGAACATCACAATGAGGTCGCCACGTTCGAGCCGTTCTTTCAGATCCGCGTTCACGCCCGGCAGGTCGCGTTTCTTGCTGCGTTCGAGGAACACGGTGTCGAACTGCTTGGCGAGCCAACCGATCACCGGCCATCCCTCGACGTCGGCCCGCGACACGAACGCGGCGTTGGCCTGGCTGCCGAGCACGAGGATGTCGAGGTAACCGAGGTGGTTGGCGACGAGATACTGCGCGTCCTTGGGCAGCACGCCGTGAGTCCGCACACGGACGCCGAGCGCCACGCAACCAAAGCGGCACCATTGCCGCATCAGGATGCGTCGCCAGCCGTGCCGGCGTTCGCGCGACCAGAACAGGCAGCTCGCGCCGATCCCCCACGCGACGCAAGTCAGCGCAGTGACCAGCACCATCGACAGCGCGCGTCGGACCGCGCGCAGTCGCGCGATCGCGCCGTGGCGCGCGAGGATGAAGTCGCGGCGCGGCTCGGCGGCCTGCGTGGCGGTCGCTTGCGTCGGTTCGGGCGCCGTAGTGGGCTCGGTCATGCGCGGCGCGGATCATACGGCGAGATGCCGGATTGCGCCGCGCCGGGGCGGGTTGCTGCTGCCGGGGATCGCGGCAGCGGGCGGCGCGGTCGCCGTGGAGGACCGCGTTCAGTGTCCGATCGTTGCGACGCCAGCGTTGGTGGACGCGGCGGGGAACGAGGTGGTGAGGTTCCAGTCGAGCACGAGGCCTTGGAAGAACACGGCGAGCTGCAGCAGGGCGGGATCGTTGGGGATCCCGAGGTCCCAATCGGCGGAGCCGGCGTTGTTGACGAGCGTGAACATGAGGCCCGAGTCGGGGTCGATGTATTGCAGGCAGTCGGCGTTCATGCCGTAGCGCGCCATCGAGAAGGGCAGCGGCAGGCCGATCGCGGACTCGTTGTGCGTCGCGAAGAAACCGAACGGCAACTGCGAGGAGTTGGTCGGCAGGTTGGAGAGCCGCAGCTGAAGCGTTTGGCCGAGGCGCGGGGTGGAGTTGGGCGCGGTGGTGAGCTGGGGTGCGCCGAAGGTGGTGTCGCAGCTCGTGCCGTAGGTGGTGAAGGTGGCGGTGGCTTGAGTGCCACCGAGTCCATCGACCCACGTGTACGACGGTGTGGCTCCGGGCAAGACTGGCACGATGGTGCCAGTCTGAAGTCCTGGACCTGCATCATGCACTGTCGTGCCAAAGCCCTCGTCAAACTGCACCAGCATCACAGTGAAGGCATCGGTGGCTGGGACAACAGCCGGACTGAAGTTGCCGGTGTAGCGGGCGATGCGTGAGACGCGTAGGCAGTCGATGTCCCAGCCGGGGAGGTTGGTCGGCGTCGATTGGCATTCGATCCATGTAGGCCCGCTTCCCTCAATGACACCCGTGGTTGCTCCATGGCTGTAGACCTGGATCCCATTGGCAAACATGAACCATGAGCCATTGTCATGGCGAACGACTGCTACGTGATGCCATTGCCCATCCGCTGCAACGACTCCGGGAGCGGTGAAGACATCCGGCCACTGTGCCCAGGCGTAGATGTGGCCGATGGCTCCGTCAGATCGGACACTGAGGTTCTTGTGTTCTCTGCCGGGGTTGTATCGCGCCCAGTCAGTGAGTCCCCTCGGACTGTCGGCGCGGACCCAATACTCGATCGTCGCCGCGCCATTGCCTGTATGCATGATCGGGTGAAATGGGAACTCGATTCGCATGTCGGCTCCCAGCCGCAGGGCTCGGCCTGATGGGCGCGACCGGAGCTCCCAAGTATCCCCACCAAACCCCGCCGCGCGTCCTCCGAACATCACCGCCGCACCGCGCCTTCCGTCGTACACAAGCCCCGCCCCGTGCCGCGCCGACGGCCCGCCCGTCGTCGTCTGTGCCCAGTTCGTGTCGTTCCATTCCCACGTGTCGCCGTAGTTGGTCGCATACGCGACGTCGGCGCCGCCGTGCAGCACGATTTGTCCGCGCACCGAGTCGAACGTCGCCGCGGCTTGCCAGCGGGCGCTCGGCGCCGCGGTCGTCGTGCGTTGCGTCCACGCCGAACCGTCGAAGGTCCACGTATCGTTGAAGTTCGTCGTGCCGTCACCGCCGCCGAACAGCACGGACATGCCGCGCGCGGCATCGAACGCAATCGCTGCGCCGCGGCGCGGTGATGGCGTAATTGGAGTCGTGACCTGCGTCCAATCGACGCCGTCGAAGCTCCACGTATCGCCGAGCGTCGCGAGCGCGTTGCCGAGGCCGCCGAAGACCACCATGCGATTGCGAACGGAGTCGAACGCCATCGCGTGGTAGGCGCGGCCCGCGGGCGCATTCGCCGTCGTCACCTGCGTCCAACTCGTGCCATCGAACTCCCACATGTCGGCGACCGAGCCGACGCCTGGACGGAAGCCGCCGAACAACACCGTGCGTGCGCGGCGGCTGTCGAATGCCATCCCGTGGCCCCAGCGCGCATCGGGAGCAGTCGCCGGCGTGCGCGGTGTCCAGTTGGCGCCGTCGAAGGCCCAGGTGTCGCCGAGGGCGATCGTGGCGTTGCCGTCGTATCCGCCGAAGGTCACCGCGACGCCACGCGCGACGTCGTAGGACATGCCGTGGCTATTGCGCGCGGCTGGCGACGCGGTTGGCGCAACCGGGGTCCACTGCTGCGCGGGCGCGAAGGAAACGAAGAGAACGCCGACGAGCGGCGCGAAGCGGTGCGAATGGTGCATGCGGTTCGAGGGAATGGCGCCGTGATCGGGCACCGCGGACCGGAATGCTCGAGCCTTTGCTTTGTGACAGGGGTTTGCGATGGGGCCGTGGCCTCATGCGCCTTGGCTCCTGCCCTGGGCGTTCTTGCGTGGGGTCGCCAGCATCGCCAACGTCCCCATTCACCTCACATCACGTCACCAGAGACCACGTCACATCAGACCACGTCGAAGCAGGCCATCATGAACGCGTCCTCGTGCTCGATCGTGTGGCAGTGGATCACCCACCGGCCGGTGTAGTCGTGGGCCTTGTAGTAGACCTGCACCTCGTCGTTGGCGCCGAGGTTGACCGTGTCCAGGCGCGCTTGACCATCGCGTTCGAAACGCGAAGGCTGGCCGCCATTGCGACGCAGCACGCGCATGTGTTCGAGGTGCGGGTGGATCGGGTGCCACCAGCCGCCGCTGTTGTTGCGGAAGGTCCAGATCTGCGGCCGGCCGCGTTGGATGGTGAACAGCGGCCGCTCCAGGTCGACGGCCTGGTTGTTGACGACCCAGACCCCGTTGCTGCGACTAAAGCGCAGATCGCGGCGTTCGGCAGTCGCCAGCACCGAGGCGCTGATCGGCGAGAAGGGTCGTAGCACGTCAGGCAACTGGCTTGGGTCCTCGACCGGATCGCCGACCACGATCTTGAGGAAACGGTCTCCGCGCGGCAGCAGCCCGGGATTGTCGAACGCTCCGCGCGGCCCGCGGCCATCCGGTTGATCGAGCCGATTCTCCAGATAGAGCACCGTGCCGGGCGCATAGCGCGAGAAGTCGACGACGAAATCCAGGCGCTGAGCTGGGCTCGTGAACAGCATCCGTTCGTTGCGCAGCGTCGTCGACATCAGCCCGCCTTCTGTGGCAATGACAGCGAGCGGCTCCACCGTGCCGTTCTCACGGGTGAGGTGCATCGCAAGGAAGCGCGCGTTGCAGCCATTGAGCAGGCGGAAGCGATACTTGCGCGCGCTGACGTTCAAGAACGGCTGGATCGCGCCATTGACCAAGAACAGGTCGCCGAGGAAGCCGTTGTGGTCGAGCGGGTCATACCAAAGCTGCCCTGCCGCATCGAGGCGTCGATCCTGGAGCACCAGTGGGATGTCATAGGCCCCGCTCGGCAATCGGAGCTCCGTGGTCTCGTTGCCGGTGTCGAGTTCATCGAAGAACACGAAGGCCCCGGCGAGGCCGCGCATGACGTTTTGCGCGGTGTAGTCGAGCACGTGGTCGTGATACCACATGGTGGCTGGGCGATCGGATGCATCGGGTTGGCCATCGAGTGCCCCGGGATCGAGGTTGGTGACCGCATGGTCATAGCTCTCGCCTGGGGCGATGACGGAGGTGTAGCCGTGCACGTTCTCGGGAAACCCGTCATACCGCGCGTCGCCGTGATAACCGTGCAGGTGCAGCACCGTATGGGTGAGGCCGAAGCCCTGGTGGGTCGTCGGCAACCGGTTGGTATAGCGCAGGACGAAGGGCTCATTGGAACGTCCGACCAGCGTCGGACCGAGCATCAGCGACGACGTCGGCGAGCCAGCGTCGCGATAGCCCCAGATGCGCGTCAGTGGCAACTGCGGATGCAACCGGACGGCGCGCTCCTCGGAGATGACTTCGAAGTAGCGCCGGGCAAGAACGCTCTGCGGCGGGAAGTGCGCCGCCGTCTCAAAGGCCGGCCGGTAGGAGGCGAGCGGCGGGATCGGCAGGGCGTGCACGAATGGCGTGACGCGAGGGCTCGGCGGAGGATCGCCGAACCATGCAGACAAGGGCCGGGCATTTCGGAGCGTCTCCGTTCCAATGGAGGCAAGAGATAGCTTGAGGAGACTTCTGCGGTCGAGCATAAGCGGGCCTTGCTGGCGGTGCTGGCCGGGTGAGGATTCGCAATGCTGCCTCAGTTTGCTCGAAAGCGGTAGGGGCTCGAATTCGGTCCAAGACGACACGGCCCAATCGATGAGCCGCGGCGCATCGCAACCAAAGATGTCATGCTGCAGGCACATGCGCGTGCGCGCGGCCTGTTGCTGCAGTCCTTCATCAACGCCGTGCAGCAATCAGGCGACACAATCGTGTCACGACACCAAGTCCATGCGTTGTCTGCAATGGGGGTCCGTGCTGGGTGGAAGTGCCTCGTGCATCGACTGTTCGCCGACGCCTTGCCAGAGGCCAGCCGCAGCGAGCGGTCTCGAAGCCCATGCCTGCTTCGCGAGTTGATGCGCATGCCGCAGACGGCGCGACGTGCGTTCGATGTCGTCGAGCGAGCTTGGCGACAGCTGCTGCACGAGCGGATGGGCCAGCGGGTTAGCAAGCAGTGCGGTGCCGAGGACGCGCACTGGCAAGTGGAAGCGTTCATCTCGACCGCGCGTCAACGCGCATGTGCAATCGACCCGTCGTCAGCGGCGGACTTTCTCCGAGCCTGCAGGCAACTCGGTGAGATCGATTGGAATCGGCGCGCAGAGATCGAGGACTTCATCGCCGCGCATTGCGCCAGCCTGAAGCCAGTAGACATCCCCCGTCGGCAAGCGGTCCCAGGGGATCGTGCCAGTGGCCGAATCGAGGCCGGTGCGATCCAGAGCGCATTGCGCGATCGCGGGCAACTCGATGCAAAGACTGACGCCCGGCATCAGTTCGCGATCCGGCGACCGACGTGAGAGCGCTGCGACGAGGTCGCCGGTGAGCGGCACGTTGGTGGCCACGATCTTCAGCCCCTGCTCAGAGCGTTCGATGCGCGCCACAGTCCCGCCGGGTGCGCGATAGCGCGGTCGCGGTGCGCGACGGCCCTCTTGATCGCATTCGGCGAGGAGTTCGGCGAGATGCCGCGAGAACGCTTTGGCTCCGGCAATGGACAGGTGGGACACGTAGAAGAAGTTCTCCCACGCGAACACCGGCCGGTGCTCGGCAGGGCGATCGCATTCGATCGTCAGGATGCGGCTACTCAGCGCCGGGACCAGTTCTCGGCCGTAGAAGTCGAATGAGATCGTGGGCATCACGACGAGCACGAGTTCGATGCCTCGCGCCCGCAGCCGATCTTGCAATGCGAAGAACGGCTCGCTGCGGAAGCCGCCTAGGAACTCGTCGGCCGTGGGACGCAGTGACTTGTCGAACAGGGCTCGTTCCCAATACGCGCGCCCCTCGATCAGATCCCGGCGCATCTGGTCGACGTGCGGTGTCGAGTGGGTGTCGACCGCGCGCCAACCCGTGCTGCCCGATCGCCAGGCGTTCGGCAGCGACCCGCCGTCTGCTATCGCGATTCGATCCGCGACGATGCGCGCGCCTTCACCGAGCGTCAGCGCATTGGCGAGTCCGTGCAGGGCCACGGACCCACCTTGCCGCATTTGCTCTGCGAACCCCCGCGAGACCTTTGCCACCGAGGCGAGCCGCGGGAGCAGCGTCGACGGCGCGTGCATCTCGATCTGCATGTCCGAGAACCACTGGCTGCCATTCACGTGCTGGTCGAGGTCGTGCAACTCCATCACCACACGGCGCAGTGAGGCCGGCGCGCGATCCGTAATCCAATGCAAGACGTGAATGACATCGTGCGTGCGCAGCCCGCTGAGGGCGCCGTTGAAGGTGCGGGTTGGGATGCCGAGTTCGCTGCTCCGCGCGTCGAATTCCGAGGGCATCAGGCCGAACTCCATCCGGCTCGTCCCGACGAATAGCGTGTCGTAGGGCGCATCTGGCGTGACCGTCTCGTGGATCTTGCTGCGCGTCCAACTGTGGAAGGGCATCGGATCCGCGCTGCGAATCGCGGTCGTGACAGCAAGCAGCGCGACGCAGAACAGCGTCGTGTGGCCGGCGACTTGCGTTGCGCGCGGCAGGCTGCTTGGTGGACGGGACATCGGATATTTGGCGTGCAGCTTCGGGCGTCTTCTGCCCCGCGCACGATTCAGTATGTCCGAGATGCACAGGGCAGGAAGGGGCGCGTCAGCAGGCGTGCGGCGCGGGTGTTCTCTGCGTTCATTGCGCGCGCGCATTGACGCGCGTGGCCGATGCCACCGAGGGTTCAGCCTCGGCTCGGATCGAAGTTGGGTTGGGAGTCGCTGGTTGCGTCCTCTGCGCCCGACCGCAAGGCTCCAGTGGTTTTGGCGGTTGCGCCGATCTTGGGCTGGGTTCTCAAGCCGTTGCCCACGGCTAAGGACTCGAGGTCCGATGCCTGCATCGCAATCTCGAACTGAGCACCACGGCATCGGTGCTCGGCCAAGCTGGGATCCAAACGACGAATCACTCACGAGCGCGCCGCGGTCCGCCGCGGCGTCGTTCCATGCAATCCGAACCTGAACTCAGTCGACCATGACCTGGCAAGCCTGGACCACGCTTGGCGTCACGCTCGTGACGCTGCTGAGCCTCGCCCGCGAATGGGTGTCGCCGGCGCACACGATGCTCGGGGCCGCGATCCTGCTCCTGTTGACCGATGTGATCACGCCTGAGCAGGCGTTTGCGGGCTTTGGCAACCCGGCGCCGTTCACCGTCGCGGCCTTGTTCGTGCTGGCGCGCGCGACCGAGGCGACGGGCGTCATTCAACCGCTCACCGAGCGACTCCTTGGCGACGGTCGCGGTGGCCGCATGGCGATGTCGCGGCTGCTCGGCTCGTCTGCGTTCGCTTCCGCGTTCCTCAACAACACTCCGATTGTCGCGATGCTGATCCCGCAGATCCTGCGGTGGGCGGATCGGGTGCGCGTGTCGGCGTCGCTCTACCTGATGCCGATGTCGTTTGCTGTCGTGCTCGGCGGCGTCATCACGACGATGGGCACTTCGACCAATCTGGTCGTGTCCGGCATGCTCGCGAAGGAGACCGGCGTGCCCTTCAGCCTGTTCGAGATCACGCCGATCGGCTTGCCTGTCGCATTGATCGGCATCCTGACCTTGATCGTCACCTCGCCGTGGTTGCTGCCGGACCGTCGCAGCCCGGCTGCGGACGGCACCGGTGGAGGCCGGCAGTTTGCGGTGTGCATGCGCGTGGTGGCGGGGGGACAACTCGTCGGCAAGACCGTCGAAAACGCCGGCCTGCGCGCGCTCGAAGGCCTCTATCTCGCGAGCATCGAGCGCGGCGGCGAGCAGATCGCGCCGGTCCGTCCCGATGCTGCGTTGCAGAGCGGCGACCTCCTCAACTTCGTCGGCACGTCGGGCAAGGTTGTCGACCTGCATGCGCGCCGCGGCCTCGAGTCGGCAGAGAGCAACCACGTTGCGCACTTCGACTCGGCCAAGCACAGGTTCTTGCAGGTCGTCGTGGGCGCGAACTCACCGTTGGTCGGCCGCACCTTGAAGGAGATCGCATTCCGCGATCACTACCAAGCCGCCGTCGTGGCGATCCATCGCTCCGGTCAGGAACTCGACACCAAGCTGGGCGACGTTCGCCTGCGGTTGGGCGACACGTTGATTCTGTTGGCAGATCCGGGCTTCCGCCTGCGTTGGCGAGATCGGCCTGATTTCTTGATGATCACCTCGATGGAAGGCTCGGCGCCGGCGGCGAGCAAACGGGCCTGGATCGTCGGCGTGGTGATGGTCGGAGTCTGTGTCGTCGCGGGGCTCGGGGTATTGCCGATGCTGCATGCATCACTCGTCGGGGCCGTGCTGATCGTCGCGTGCGGCGTGCTCAGCGCCGCAGAAGCGCGTGCGGCGGTCGACATGGACACGATCCTGGTGATCGCCGCTTCGTTTGCGCTCGGTGAGGCGATGTCGGAGTCTGGTTTGGCGACCGAACTCGCGAGATGCCTCTCCATGCTTACCGGTGGCGGCAATGTCCACCTGACGCTGCTCGGCTTGGTCCTCACGACGGTGATCGTGACCGAGATGATCACCAACAATGCGGCGGCGGCGCTCATCCTGCCCATTGCGTTTGCAAGTGCGGCGCAACTGGGCGTCGATCCGAGGCCGTTCGCGATCGCGGTCGCAATCGCTGCATCCAACTCCTTCCTCACGCCGATCGGCTACCAGACCAACATCATGGTCATGGGGCCGGGCGGCTACCGCTTCACCGACTATCTACGAGTCGGATTCCCGCTGACGATCACCACGGTTGCGGCCATGGTCTGGTTGGTGCCGTGGGTCTACGAGCTGTGAACTGACGGGGACGGCAGCAGGACGGCAGCAGCGGTCTCGCAGCACTTCTGCAAGGGAGGGCCGCATCCCAAGCCCGATCGCTGTGTCGCGAGTTCCCTGCAGAGCACCAATTCGTGACGCAGGTAAGAGCGCGCGTCGAAGAAAACCTGTTCTAAGAACTGGCGCGTCGTCGTCGTCGTCGTGGACGATCGACGCACTCGACGATCGTCATGAGCAGCAAAGACGCGACCCCTGTGCCCGAGAAAGTGGATCTGCCCGAGGATCTGTTGTCGGAGTTGGAAGCAGCGTGGTTCCGCAACACCGGGGCCAAACAAAGAATGCTCGCCGTTGCGACGATCGAACGCAGGTATCCCGATCAAGTGAGCGGCATCCGCGAGTTCGTTGCGCGCTATCCGACCGTGTCGAGCTCCGACGAGGCGCAGCCGGAGCGCGTTGGTCCGTATCGGATCCTGGCGCTGCTCGGACGCGGTGGGTTTGGCGAAGTGTATCGCGCCGTGGAGGTCGGCGGGCTGCCGCGCGAGGTCGCAGTCAAGGTGTTGAAGCTCGGCATGGACACGCGATCGATTCTGCGGCGGTTCTCGCGCGAGCGCGACGCGCTGGCACGCATGAACCACGATGCGATCGCGCGCGTTTTCGATGCGGGGACGACTGACCTGGGCAAGCCATGGTTCTCGATGGAGCTGGTCGAGGGCCTGCCGATCGTCGAGTTCTGCAAGCAGCATCGCCTTTCGCGGCGTTCGCGGCTGGCGTTGTTCTGCGCGGTGTGCCATGGCGTGCACCACGCGCATCAAAAAGGCGTGCTGCATCGCGACATCAAGCCGAGCAACGTGCTGGTTTGTGGCGGAGCCAAGGATCCAAGGCCCAAACTGATCGACTTCGGCATCGCCTGCGCGATGGAGCAGAGCGACGATTCGGCGGGGCTGACGGAGACCGGGATGATGCTCGGGACCCCGCGCTACATGTCCCCAGAACAGTTGCGCGGTGACTTCGAGGCGATCGACACGCGGGCGGACGTGTTCTCGCTCGGCGCGGTCCTCTACGAGATGTTGACCGGCAAGGGCCCGCACGCGGTGGCGCTCGCGGGCACTCGTGGTGCGCAGGATGTTCGCGAGCGGATCCGCGATCTCGACATCGGCAAACCGAGCGCGGCGACGGTTCTGGAAGGCGCTCAAGAACGAACCTGGCAGCGCGCCTTGCGCGGTGATCTCGACTGGATCGTGCAGAAGGCAACGGAGCGCGATCCCGAACTTCGCTATGCATCGGCCGCTGAGCTGGCTGCCGACGTGGAGCGGCACCTTGCGGACGACGAGGTCAGCGCCAGGCCGCCGTCGATGGCCTACTCGATGCGGAAGTATGTCCGCAGGCATCGCCTTCAGGTCGTTGCGGCTGTGGTCGTCATGATGACTGCGTTCGTTGGCGTTGGCGTCTCGCTTCGCTATGCCATGCTCGCGTCCGAGCAAGCAGAAGAGGCTGGCGCGCAGCGTCGCGACGTGCTTCGACTCGCCGCGCGACAGGACCTCGATGTGCTGCTGAGAGAGGAGGCGTCGCTGTGGCCGCCGTATCAAG
Organism: Planctomycetia bacterium; assembly: GCA_005776365.1. GTDB lineage: Bacteria > Planctomycetota > UBA1135 > UBA1135 > UBA2386 > SXPK01. Next base: position 22,460 of record SXPK01000158.1, on the reverse strand, counting down.
ATCGCATCCCAGACCTGGCAAGATGGACCGACAGCGCACAGCGGCTCGTCGATGAGTTGCCTGGCCATTACGCACAGCTCGCCGCGCTGGCCTTGCAAGCGAGGCCGAGCACCGAGGCGGAACGAGCAGCGGATCGCGCTTCGCACCCGAGCGCCGAGCGCTTGGCGAAGGTTGAGGCAGAGTTGGCGTCGCTAGAACGAGCCTTGGCGACGCGGGCGATGCAGCTCGGCGGGCGCGAAGTCGTTGTGTCCGCAACGATGGAACCGACGTCAGAGCAGCCGCTCCCCTCGAGTCGCAGAGCGCGCTTCGACCTTGCGCGATCGTGGAGTTGGCCCGAGCGCACGGAGTTCGGTCGCGAGCGCAAGGGACGCGATGCGCTACGCGCCCTGCTCAAAGATTCGCAGCCTCCCATTTCGCACTCGGTTCTGCACGAAGCCCTCGCCTGGGCCGAGTTCGCGTGCGGCGACGACGCTGCGGCGACGCGTGAGATGGCGCTCGCGGAGACGAAGGCTGCAGCAGCGCCGGGCATTGTTGCGATCGACGGCACGCGACTGCGTCAGGCCATTGCGCGCGCGCAGTCGGATGCAGGCATCACCGAGGCCGGCAATGCGATTGGTGCGCTCCGAGCCGAGCGAGCTCGTCTCGATGCAGAGGTCGACGTGCGCCGCACCTGGAACTTTGCGCCGGACGACCGCGCGAGCGCGTGGTGGAGCGCGCAGCTCGAGGCGCTGATCCGAGACCTCGAACGGTTGCGCGTCGTGCATCTCGACGCGAGCGCGGGAGCCGATCCAGCGACCGGATGGGGCGTCGCGCGGCGCCTTCGCTTCGCGCGCACCATGCAAGCATCGTTCGCAGAGGGCGGTGGCGCCTTCTTGGCATGGGCCGCAGCGGCTCCAGAACTCACACGCGCCTACCCGGAACTGAAGCTCCTGCCGCAGCCAGGGCTGATGCCGCTCGGCGCTGATCCGCAGTCCGGTCTGTGGGAGTTCGCGTGCCTGTGCAGCGGCGTTGCTCCTGTTCGCGATGGCTCTGGCAAGCTCGTCCTTGGCTCAGAATCGGCAATCGTGTTCGTGCTGGTGCCAGGTGGGTCGTTCCGAATGGGCGCGTCGCGTGATCGTGACTCGGTTGCTTTCGACCCAGAGGCCAGGTTGGTCGAGGAGCCGCCGCACGAGGTTCGCGTTTCCCCCTACTTCTTGGCGAAGCACGAAGTCACGCAGCCGCAGTGGCAGCGCCTGATGGGCACGCAACCCAGCGCCTACACCTTGCGGCTCCATTGGATCGCGAGCGAGTTGCATCCAGTCGAGCAGGTGTCGTGGTTTGACGCGGATCGGTTCTGTCGCCGCGCGGGTCTGTCGTTGCCAACCGAAGCGCAATGGGAACGAGCGGCGCGCGGTGGCACGACGGCGCGTTGGAGCATCGCGGACCAGCAGGCGGACCTCGTGGGCAAGTTCAACATCGCGGACCGCAGCGCGGCGAAGCACGGCGCGACCTGGCCGTCGATCGCGGATTGGCCGACCTACGACGACGGTTGGAATGCAACGTGCCCGATCGGCGCGCTGCCGCCCAATCCCTTCGGCTTCCACGAGATGCTCGGCAATCTGTGGGAATGGTGCCTCGACGGTCACTACACGCATGCATACGAGACGCACGCGGAAGTCGATCCCTTCCAGCCGGCCGAAGGCCTCCCGCAGCGCACCAGCCGCGGCGGCAGCTTCGACAACACGATTGCAACCGTGCGCGTGACCTCGCGCGACGGCGCCGCGCCGCAAGTGTCTGGTCACACGATTGGGTTCCGGCCGGCGCGGCGGGTGGAGTGAACGTCAGGGTTTGAGAAGCGCCACGATGCGATCGCAGGCGGCTTTGATCAGTTGTTCGTGATCCCGATGCCTGCGATGGGTCAGTGACCTACCTGTAGCGGGCAGATGACGTCCGTGTGATCGCGCGCGTGTGGTGCGCGAAGGTGCGCACTCTCGATGCACCTGTCAGCCGCGATGCAACGTGTGCCCAGCGCTTCGTCGTCCGGCGATGGCGCATGGAAGAAACGGCGCTAGAGTCTCCCGCCCTTCCCGGGCGATTAGCTCAGTTGGTTAGAGCGCCTCCCTTACAAGGAGGATGTCGGGGGTTCGAGTCCCTCATCGCCTACCAGATCGCGGCAGCCGGCGGTCTGCGGGTAGGAGCAAATGCGGTCCGCGCGATCGCTTGCCAGCTTCGCTAGCTCCAAAGTCCGCGAGCCGAGTTGCGCGCGCCTGGCGGCATCTTGGAATGCGGCAACGAGGCCGCTCCCTCGCCTCTGCCTTGAGAAGGCACCGCATGCGGGCCATCTCCGCGGGCCCCCCCTAGTCCACTCATCCGGCCTCGCATCGCGAGGCGTAACGATTTGGCAGCAGTGCGCACCAGCGGCCGAGCCCTGCGGCCGCCATTTCTCCCTCCGAGGTTGCGCCCAGTTCGCACGCCGCGGACGCTCTCCGTCCCGCTTCGCTTCGAAGCGGCATCGAGAGATCCTGATGAACCTGCTCGCCCGTTCCACCTTCGTGTTGCTCGCGCTCGGCGCGTTGCTGCCGGCGCAGAACAAATCCCAAGAACAGCTCGTCGAGCTGCGCAAGGAGAAGCTCGCCAAGACCGTCTTCCACCAGGCCCCATGGGTCGTCGACTTCGACGCCGCGCGCGCCGAAGCGAAGAAGACCGGCAAGCCGATCTTTGCCTACTTCACGCGTAGCTACGCGCATTGAGGCCCGTGTGACTCACTGGAGAGCGGTCCGCTCTCCGCACCGGACTTCAAGGCCTTCGCTGACACAGTCGTGCTCTTCTTGCACAACACGTCGCGCGTCGACGACGAGCCGTATCCAAAGCTGCTGCAGGAGAAGGGCTTCGGCGGCTTCCCGAGCCTTTGCTTCATGGACGCGGACGGCAACGTGGTCGTTCGTCAGTCCGCCCGCACGGTGGAGGCGTTCACGACCAATGCTGCGCGGCTGAAGTCGCTGTTCGAGTTGCGCGCCAAGGTCGCTTCTCTGCGCGCCGACGCCAGCAAGTCAGCCGACGTTGCCAAGCTCGAACGTGACCTGCTCTTCGTCGAGATGGATCTGCAGTGCGTCGCGGCGCAGGACGCCAAGGAGCGCGCCGCGAAGCTCGAACTCGGCAAGGACGATCTCGCTGCGCTTGAGCAGTATCTATTCGGCGCCGAGATTCGCGACTTGCGTGGCAAGGTTCGCGAGCTCGGCCAAGAAGAGACGTCCAACCGCATTGCGGCGATGGCCAAGGCCGGGAAGTCTCCGCCGAAGGACCAGGAGGCGTTCTTCTGGCAAATGACCCTGACCTGGGCCGCCAAGAACGGCGACGGCGAGCTTGGCCAACGCGCGTTCGACGTGCTCGACAAGCAACCCGCGCCCGAGTCGATGAAGAATCGCCTTCGGACGATGCTGGAGCAGAGCAAGGGCGGCAGCAAGTAGCGCCAACCTTCGTGCCGGGACGGTTGCTAACTGTCCCGGCAACGCGATACTGCTCTCCGGGTCGCAATGACTTCGAACGAGGAGAGCTCAGCCGGGTCCACGGATGGCGAAGTACTGCGCCAGTGGGACCAGCGCATTGACGACGCGAGCGATCCGCTCGCAGCGCTGGCAGACCTGTTGACCAAGCGGAGCGCTGCGCGTTCCGAGCAGTTTGGTTTGGAGGGCTCGACGCTCCGTGGCTGCACGCTCCAGCGGATGCTCGGTGCCGGCGGAATGGGAGTGACCTACGCAGGCACGGCGGCAGACGGATCGTTGGTTGCGGTCAAGCTCGTTGCGGCTGTGGCGCAGAGCACGGGCGAGCGCTTCGAGCAAGAATGTCGATTGCTGCAGACGCTGGATCACAAGTCCATCGTGCGCTATCGCGACCACGCGGTGCTCGACAACGGCACGGGGGTGCTGGTGATGGAGCGCATCGTCGGAATCGAGTTGGAGGTGTTGCTGGCCAAGGCAGCGGCGCCGACGCAGAAGGATCTCGACAACCTTTCGGCGCTGTCGATGTTGTTGCGCGAGATCGACCTCGATGGGCACCGCGAGCGTCGCGAGAGCATCTGCAACTCGACGCGCTACCAGCGACGGATGTTGCGCATGTTGGCGGAGGTGGCAGAGGGTCTGCACGCCGCGCACGAACAAGGCGTCGTGCACCGCGACGTGAAGCCCGCGAACATCCTGGTGCGCGACGACCTGTCGCCGGTCTTGATCGACTTTGGCCTCGCGCGCGACTTGCGCAACAAGGCGTCTTTCACGCATTCGGGACTCGCGATGGGCACGCTCGCCTATATGGCGCCCGAGCAATTGGGCCGCGATCCGGGCGCCGTGGACCGCCGCGCCGACATCTACGCCGTTGGCCTGTTGCTGTATCGCGCGCTGACTGGAACCGAACTCCGGCAGGAGATAGGTGAGGTCATGAAGAGCGGTTCGCGCGCCTTCTTGCTCGACAGCAAAGCGAGCCTCGCGCTGCCCGCCTCGGCGCAAGCGATCCTCTACTCCTGCCTCGATCCACGACCGGATCGGCGCTACGCGACCGCGGCGGACCTCGCCGCAGACCTTCGCGCCGCTGCGGGCGACGGCGTCCTGCGCGCACGACGCCCGAACGCGCTCTCGCTGGCTCTGCGCGACCGCCGGCGGCTGGCCATGGTCGCCGCGGCGGCGTTCGGCGCATTCGCACTCGTCGCGTGGGATCAGTGGCCGCGCGGAAGATTTGTCCAGTTCGCCGCGACGTGCGACGCAGCGGACGCGACGGTTCGCGTCGACGGCGCAGAAGATGCGTGGTTGTTCGATCCCTTGTGGCTGCCATGCGGCGCGCACACGGCAAAGCTCGTGAGCGATCGCGTTGCCGAGACCGAAGCAACTTTCGAAGTCAAGGCTGTCGACGGTGTGCAATGGGTCTGCTTCAGCACGCACATCGAGTCACGTGTGCCTGGAGCGCGATCAGGAACGGCGCCGATCCTGTTCTCGACAGGGCATTCGTGGGCACAGATGTCGCCTGACGTCGGGACGGATCGCCGATTCGTAAACGGCACGCCCATCGACATACTCGGGCCTGCGTCAATCCATGCATGCTTGCCGCCTGGGCGCCACGAATTGCGCGTGGTCGACGGCAAGGGCCGGGAGGAGATTCAGAGGATCGATCTCAACATCGGCGCGGTCGACGTCCAAATGCTGCCGGCCTGGATGTCCGACATCGACGGCACCTACCGACGCACTTGGAGCACAGTGATGTCGCCCAGAAGTGCAGACATCGAGTTCGAGACGGACGCGGAGACATGGCTCGGCGTGCCAGGAATAGAGGTGTTCGGTTTCGGCTTGCGGCAGACACCCTGCGCATTGGTTTCGGCTTCGGCAAATAGGCCTTCGCATCTGCGACTTCGCATCCCCTTCGACCGCGGCATGCGCTCGGCGGTCGTGTTGGCGCGCGGGGACCGGCGCGATGGCGGCCAACTCCAAGTAGACGTCAGGTTCGAAGGCCAGGAGCCGCAAGAATGGCCGCTGCGAGAGGATGGACAACTGGAGCGACGCGTCGCATTGCGATCCGATCGCCCTGCACGATGGCTCGAGTTGCGAGCCACATTCTCGTCGGCGGCGGACGCGAGCACGTCGTTGGCTTTGGCGAGGATGCTCACCGGCATGCAGTTTGGCGGACATTGGAAGGACGAGCCGCCGTGCTTCGCAATCGTCGCGGACGAGGGCTATCGGGCAAAGCTGCCGAGCAGTTCCGCGTCGTCGCCGTTGCGCCACGTGCAGAAGTGGAGCGTGCAACCGCTGTCGGACGACGGGCTGTCTGGGGTCGGTTCGATGGTCGCGCGATCTGGTCCCGACAAGACCGTCGAACTTTGGTCAGCCGGGTTGTTCCAGGAAGAAGGGAGAGTCCTCGTGCTCGACTGGCCGTCGCTGCGCGTGCTACGCGCGGTTGCGCCAGGCGTGATGCACTCCCGCAAGAATCGAAACGACGGCCAGGGATTTGGCGGAATGATGACGTCGATCGCGGACGTCGACGGCGACGGCTGGCCGGAGATGGTCCTCAGCGATCCTTCGAGCCAGCGGCTGGGTTCGCCGGAGAGTGGTTCGGTCGCGCGGTTGTCGGCTCGCGAAGATGGGCCAGTCTGGCTTTGGCCAAATCGCGTCTCGGACAGTCCGTTCCACGACGACTGTTGCGGCCAGGCGATTGCATGCGGCGACTGGAACGACGATGGCGTCGAAGACCTCGCTTGCACTGCGTATTGCTGGTGGCCCAGGCGCGACTTGCCCAAGGCCGGCCGCGTGTGCGTTGTAAGCGGCCTCGACGGTCGGGAGTTGATGACCATCGAGGGGACGCGCAACCTCGGTCAACTCGCCTGCATTGCTGCGGCCGCAACGGGCGGCGGGCCCAGCGAGTTGTTGTTGCGCGAAGCTTGGGATGGCACGGAACGAGGCTGGTGCGACGCATACGCATACTCGGCCTGGACCGGCGGGCTTGGCGGCTCGCGTTCCGAGGACTTGGTTGTCAGTTCTCTGAGCCAGGCAGCCTTGCTGCCGTCGCGCGCTCGTCAGGGCGGCGTCGACATGGTCGTGTGTCGCTCCGGGGCTTGGCAGGACGGCTTTTCTGGAATCGAGCGCTACGGGGTCATTGGACAGTCTGTGCAATTGCTGCTGCGCCGCGAACTCGACGTGACCCTTGCAGCCGAGGAGTCGTTGACACCCTGGCTGTCACTGATCCTCGCCGACGATTTCGATGGCGACGGGCAGCGTGACCTCATCGCGACGCTATTTGGCGAGTCGTCGGAAGTTGGGCTCTTGGCTTTCTCGTCCACCGACCTCAGTTGCATCGCGCACGCGCCGCTGCCAGGAGCTGTGGGTGGAGTTGGCTGTGCGACGTGGATCCCGGCGGGCAAGGAAACCCAGGGGGCGCTGATGGTCTTTTGGGACCAGGAAGACGGCGGTCAGTGGGGGATCGTGCGGCCGAAGTAGTGAGAGGTGGAGGGTCGAGACCCTCCAGCGATTCCCGCTCCTCGCGTCCAAGCCGTTCGTGACGGTCGCAAAGCGTCCGCCGCCGAATGGTTCGAGTGCCAGCCCCTGCCGGCAGAAGCGGAGGCCGAACAACACCCGATCCAACGGGATCGACAGGTTCCACATGGCGATGTTGCTCGCGTTCTTCGGCAGCCCGATCGAAAACTCGTGGTTGCCCAACACGTAGGCCAAGCAGCCGTCGATGCGCAGGAGGTCGAGGGAGCACGGCAAACGCCATCAGCGACCATGCGGTGCACGAACCTCATGGCACGTGCGATGACGGGCGTCCGCGGGGCGTCCATTCCAAGTTGGGCACCGGCACTTGTGGCGCAGCGAGGACCCCGTGTCGAAGCGCAACGCACCGAACCAGCCGGGCACGCAGCGCATCTGGTGCGTCATGCCCACCCAGAAGGCTCACCCCGTCCAACCAGGGCAAGAGCACTCCGGCGCCTGCCCTCAATCGAGCTTCAGTTCTCGATACGTTGCGGTGCGGTCCATCACGGTTGCCCACACCCGATCGGATCCCTGGTGCCGCGACGGTCCATACTGCAATGCCACACCAAACCCGGGGTCGAACCCATGGATCTGTTCCATCGCGTCGACCAGGCGCTCGGTATCCAGTTGCCATCCCGCGCGCCGAATCCCTTCGACCAGCACTGCGGCGGCGACGTAGCCCTCGAGCGCCACAAAGCTGTTCGACTCGCTCGGTGAGTAGCGCGCGAGGTGTTCGCGGAAGCGCAGCACGCCTGTGGCGTTCGATTGAATGTGGGGCACGACCTGCGTCACGATGACTCCGTCCGCAAGCTCAGCGCCGTGGTTGTTGATGAACTCCTCGGCGAGGGGCGTGGCGCCGACGAATGACACGACGGCGCACAATGCGTCCATTCCCGCTTTGCGCAGGTCGGCGATGTACTTTGCCGCCGGGGTGTAGGTTGCGGCGATGACGATTGCGCTCACCTTTTCGCGCAGGGCCAACGTCTTCTGCACTGCCTCTCCAACCTGCGTCGAGTTGCGGTCGTAGCCGACGCGCACGATGTTCTTGCTGTCGATACCGACCCGTTGCCGCAGCGTCCTCGCCACGCCTTCGAACGCGGAGTCGCCATAAGCGTCGTCCTGCGCAAACACCATGATCGAGTCGGCCGGGCGCTTGAGCACATCAAGGAAGTAGCCGACCATCGCTGAGGTCTCCTGCTCGTAGCTCGCCCGGTAGTTGAAGACATAGCGCTCCGGAGGGTCCTTCCGCAGGATGCCGGCGCCGGAGAGCGCACCGAACAGGAGGAACTTGTTGTTCACGGCATAAGGCACCGTCACGGCCGCAGTCTGAGTGCCGACGTTGCCCACCAGTGCAAACACCTGGTCTGTTTCGAGCAGTTGGCGCGCGTTGGTCTCTGCTCGCGCAGGTTCATAATGGTCATCCAACGCCAACAGCTTGAGCTTGCGACCTTCGACCCCGCCCAGCTCTTCGTTCACGTAGCGAAAGTAGGTCTCGATGCCGAGCCGCATGTTGCGGCCCAGCTCCTTTGCGGGTCCGGTGAAGGCGGCGCTCATTCCCAGGCGGATCGAATCGTTGTCGACGCCGCGGAATGACCACGGGGAACGCGCCTGCGAGTCGCCGCGGGTGGTCAACCACGCCGTGCCGCTGACGAGCGAGAGGCCGATTGTGGCGGTGCAGGCATAGAGCAGACGGCGGCGACCAGGGTGCGCCCGAGAGGGTCGCGACGTGGCGTGCGGCGTGCGGGTGAGCGCGGTTGGTGGCTCCATCCCGCAGGCGCCATAGAACGCGAGCAGCATCTCATTGACGCTTTGGTAGCGTGCGTCCGGATTGCGTTGGATCGCTTTCTTGATCACGCCTTCCAGCGCGCGCGGCCCGTTGACTTGGTCCCAAGCGATCGGCGCCGTGACACCTTCGATCTGCATTTGCAGGATTGCCCCCACGGTCTTGCCTCGATACGGCGCAAGGCCACAGATCATGAAGTAGAGGACAGCGCCGAGCGCGTAGATGTCGCAACGCTCGTCGAGCGATTCTGAGTCGTGCAGTTGTTCTGGCGCGAGATAGCCAGGCGTTCCGACAGCGGCATCCGTCAGGGTCAGGCGCGTGGCGGTGTCGTCGAGCCCGCGTGCGATGCCGAAGTCGAGCACCTTGAGCACGTGGCCGCCGCCGACCACTTCGGCGACGATGATGTTCTCAGGCTTGAGGTCGCGATGGACGAGACGGAGCTGGTGCGCGGCACTGATGGCTCCTGCGATCTGCGCGAAGTAATCGACGAGCGCCTCGATCGAGAGTCCCTTGCCAGAAGGAACAGCTTGTTGCAGCGTCTGTCCCTTCAAGAACTCCATCACCATGTAGCTGACGCCGGAGGTCTCCACTCCCGAGTCGAGGATGCCGACGATGTTGGGGTGGTTGAGTTGTCCGAGGAGCATCGCTTCGCGTTGGAAGCGCTGCAGGGACTCGGACCCAAGGCCCATCAGCGGCGCCAAGAACTTGACTGCGACGCTGCGACCGAGATTGAGCTGCGTGGCCTGATAGACCGCGCCCATCCCGCCGCGGCCGATGCGGCGGTCGATGCGGTAGAGGTCCTTGAGGATCGTGCCGACAAAGGGATCCGGCGCAGGAAAGGGCTCTGGGGTCACCATCGGCCGGGGGATAGTAGCACTGCCCAATGCGCAGCCCTGGGGGATGCCGTGATTCTGAGGCATTGCGAGGCGCTGCAGCGGCAACTGCGCAGGGACGGCGCGCTGCGTGGGGCAAGATATTGCGATTGCGCCTGGCTCCGCGCGCGCCCTGCCCGCGTCGCGCCATTGCAGGCTCGGGCCTCGCTGTGGACTGCTCTCGCGAAGGCACCGTCAATGCGGCCGCCAGCCTGAGCAACGGGCCTGCGACACAAACCAACGAAAGGCACGGCGACGGCGATGCAGCGTGCGGACGTTGACCTCTCGCGCCGTGTCACCAGTCTCGCATAGAGCCGCAGCGGGAGCTTGTAGTGCAGAACCCTGTCCCTACCTTTCTCGCCCCCAATCAGGGCCCCAACCCTCCCGCGCATTCCGTGTCTCCCCGTCTCCGCCAACTGACCGCGATCTTGCTCGTGCTGCTGCACGTGTTGGGTCCGGCCTTGCACCAACTCCAGCATGCGCTGGAGGCGCTGCGCGGTTTGGAGGGGGGCGCGGTGGCGACGTGTTCGCATGCGGGTTGTCATGCGCGGGCAGCCCAGGCAGTGTCTGCCGACGCGGTGCACGAGGCACCGGTCGCGTGGCTCGATGCGCATGAGCGGTCGGACCACGGTCACGAACACGACTGCCATCTGTGCACGCAGTTGCACAGGATGCATGGCTTCATCGAGCCGTTCTCAGAACGGTTCGAAGCCTGCGAACGAGTCGAACAAGCGTATTCGCGCGATGACCTTGTGGTGTTCGCGCGCGCGCGACAGGCATGCTCGCGCGCACGCGCGCCACCGCACACGACGGTCTGAACCCTCGTCGCCGCGGCAACGCGGCAGGTCCAAGTCCGAATGACGCACGGCGGCAACCGTTGCGTCGTCGTCTTTGTTTGCGAGAGAGATTCGTCGCGTGAGTTCCCTTCCTTTTTTCGCGCCCCTCTCGGGCCTCTGCATCAGCAGTTCCTTGTTGCTGGCTGCGCCGACGTCGCAGAGCCAGCAGAACCCCACACCAGGCGCCGCACCCAGCGTGCTGCCGGTCCCAACCCCCGCAGCCCAGGATCCACAGAGAGACGCGCGTCCGCGCGGGCTCGCAGAAACGCGGGCTAACTCGGTCCAAGTCCAACCCGGCCCGGTCTCGGTGCCGGACGGCGTGCAGCAGACGCAGTCCCTGCACAGTCAGGACCCGCACCATCATGGCCACACCCACGCATCGACGGATGTGCGCAGCAGCTTGGGGCAAGACCCGACATCGACGGGGACCGGCGTCCATTCTGAGGGTCAGTTCCGTCTCATCGACATGTCGCTCGACTTGATCGGATCAGTCGGCACGTCGACGGCGCAGAACGGCGTGATCCAGCAATTGCAGGGCGGCCACCACGATCCAAAGCAACGCGGCTTCACGTTGCAGCAGGCCGAGCTCGCGCTCGCGGGCGCGGTCGATCCCTACTTCCGCGTCGATTCGCACATCACCAGCGTGATCGATCCGCAAGGCGAGACGATCGTCGAGCTCGAAGAAGCTTACGCGACCTCCTCATCGCTTCCGCATCGCCTGCAGCTCAAGACTGGTCACTACCTCACCGAGTTCGGCCGCATCAACCCGGTGCACCTGCACGACTGGGACTGGGGCGACCAGCCGGTGGTGGTGTCGCGCTTCTTTGGCGGTGATGGCCTGCGTGCGCCTGGAGCGCGCATGAGCTGGGTGATGCCGACGGACACCTACACCGAAGCGATCTTCGGCATGCAGAACGCGAGCGGCGCAACGGTCAAGAGCTTCTTGTCCAACGCGAACGTCTACGGCGAGGAGCCGATCGGCGGACGTGCGTTCCAACAACGCACCGTGCGTGCTCTCGAGGACGTGCTCTACACCGCGCGCCTGTCGCAGAGCCGCACGCCGACCGAGGCGACGGTGTTGCAATACGGGGCGTCGGCGCTGTTTGGCCCAAATGCGAGCGGACAGTCCAGCGACACGCTGATCTACGGCACGGACTTCGTTTTCTTGTGGCGGCCGACCAGCAACGACAAGGGCTGGCCATTCTTCAAGGTTCAAGGCGAATGGATGGCGCGCGTCTTCGACGCAGAGTCGCAGCGGGACGGCAACGGCGATCCCGCGGCGCCAGCGGCCACGTTGCGGGATCAGGGAGGGTTTTTGCAGGCGCTTTGGGGCTATCGACGCGGCTGGTCCACCGGCCTGCGCGGCGAATACGCGACTGGCTCGGGCGGCGATTACTCGTATCTGCAAAGCGGCGCGAGCGACCCGACGACCTACACGCGCGCCTTGGACTTCGACCGCACGGACCGCATGCGCATCTCGCCGCTCCTTTGCTATCAGCCGAGCGAGTTCACGCGCATTCGCCTGCAATACAACTACGACGAGTCAGATCACCTGTCGGGCGACGGCGAACACTCGGTCTGGCTCACGTTCCAGACGCTGATCGGCGTGCACCAGCCACACCGGTAGTGAGTGCGATGAACCCGACCTGCATTGGATCTGCGCTGGTCGTCGTCGCGTTCGCGACCTGAAGGCCAGCGCCGATGACTGCTACGGCAAGTGTGCAGGACCTCGCCGTCGAGCCATTGCCTTCGCGCCTCCGCTCGTGCCTTGCGATGGCTCGCGACCGAGCCTGCTTCGAAATGCGCACGCCTTGACGCGAGTTTCAGCTCGGCGAACCGCCCCTGCGCGTGAGCTTCCAGCCGAGGTAGGCCATCGGCAGGTAGGCGACACCGAGGTCAAGTGCGTCGAACCACAGCGGCGCTGCTGGGATCACGCTGACCATGTAGGCCCCGCCAGAGAGAAACATCGCGCCGACGATCAACGCAGCCATCACTCCATGCCCGCTGCGGCCATTCACCATGGCGGCAACGAAGGCGCCGACCAGCGTGCCGATCGCATGCGCAAGGAACGGGCACAGCAGTTGGACGACCGAGTAGTTGGCGATGTTCGCGTTGATGCTCGCGACGTCATTGATGTCCACGCCAGGCGGCGGCGGGAACAGCCCGGAGGAGGCAATGAGCACGCCCATGTTGGCCATGGCCCCGAGGACAGCGCCGGCAACCACGCCGAGCACGAGCCGAATGAGGCGCGCGGCGATCGAAGGAGAGTTCTTGGCTTGGGTCATGGGCGCGCACGGTAGCGCGGATGCGGGGGACCCGAAACGAACGAGAGGCGCGCTCACGGATCGACGCGGCGCGAGCATCGTGCCCTTACCGCATGGTCCGTGGTCCTTGTGCACTTCACTGGGAGTTGCAGCGTCGCGGCAAGGGCATCGCGCGCCCGGGGCTCGCAGCATCTGGAAGGTGGTTCAAGGCGCGAAGGGCACGCCGGTCGGCCCATGCGCATGCACTGCGCGCTTGCTGCAAGGGCCTTGGTGGAAGTTGCTTGTGCCGACGAGTGTGGGTCGTGCTCGATGCGTGACCGATTGGCTTCTTTGCACACGGTGCCTGGCTCGTGCCCCTCGCAACGCCATCCAGTTGGCGCCGGCGCTTGCGGGCCCGTTCACGCCTCTTGATCGCACGCAGAACTGGCGTCGCCCTGGAGGGGACTCGGATTTTTCTGCAACTTCGCGGACAGTCTCCGGCACCACGCAGGAAGGGCCCGTCCGTGGTGCGTGTGCGCCGGTGTTCGGGCTCTTGGCTCCCCAAGAGAACCTTCTACCCATGCTGCGACATGTTTCCCGCGCGGCCGCGGCCGCACTGTTCTTCTCCATCCCTGCGTTCGCCCAGACGGGGAACGAGATCGTCTTCGCCGGCACTTCCTTGGCGGGCACGACTGATCCCTACTACATGATCGAGTCGTCGACGTTGACCATCCCGGAGCGCGGCGGCCTCAGCTCGACCAACAACGTCACCGGCGCCGTGTGGACCAACACCGGCCGAACGCTTTACGTCGCCAACGGCCTGTCACCGGGAGGCATCTCCGTCGCGCAGTGGAATGGGAGCAGCAGCGCATGGTCGCAACTCTGGGCGTCGCCGCGCGCATGCTATGGGATCGGCTACGACTTGTTGCGGCAGCGCATCTGGACCATCGACACGACGTCGGGCTACAACGAACTGGTCTGCGTCGACATCGATGCGGCGAGCCCGACCTATGGCGTGGCGATTGCGCAGACCAACACGTTGACTGGTCCGATTCGCGAGCGTTGGGCGCTGTCCTTCTCCGGCAACTTCGCCATCGTGCCGCACCTGCTCTTGCAGTCCGGCCTGCTCGACATCGTCGACACCAACCCGACGAGCCCTACGTTCTTGCAGATCACGCAGAGCGTGGTCGTTCCTGGCGCCCTGACGGCCGGATTCAGCATGGTTGCGGACTGCGCCGTGACCCTCGACGAGCAGTACGCGCTCTTCGTCTACACCGGAACGGGTTTCTCCAAGCTCGGCGCGCTGCACGTCCCAACGGGCACGCTGGTCGACTTCAATCCAGTGGCGCCTGGGCAGCAGGACTACAACCTGGGCCTTTCGGTCGCGTCATCGATGGAGTTGGCCAACACCGGCGCCTTCGCGGTCGTCGGTGGCATCGGTGGCGGCGGTTGGCTCGCGCGCATCGCTTTCGACTGGAACAACCCTGGCGCCACGACGCACCAGAACTTCACTCCGGTCGGCGGCATTCCGAACTGCAACGGCGTCTCGATCTCCGCTGATGCCTCTCGCTTCTCGTGCGCAAACTGGGCCGTCGCTTCGCCGCCCGCGCCGCCGGCCTACGTGTCGATCTTCGATTCGACCACCGGCGTGCGCTTGCAGCGGCTGACATTGGGCTCGGCGTGGAACGTCTACACGACCGCTTGGCAGGATGCCTCGCCGATCGCGACCTACACCCCGTTTGGAACCGGTTGCCTTGGCTCGCTGGGCACGCCGCTGATGCGCGCCGCCAGCGGTTCGCGTCCCGGCCTCGGTCGCAACTTTGCGCAAGACATCACCAACGTCCCATCGAACATCGCGATTGCGAGCCTCGGCTTCTCGAACGGATCCTCCAGCGGAGTGCCGCTGCCCGTCGATCTCACGGTGATCGGCATGAACGGTTGCACGATGTGGGTCGACCCGGCGCTGTCGACGTTCCTGTTCACGGCGACGACGACGGCGACGATGAACTATTCGATTCCCAACGACCCTTACTTGTTCGGCCTGCTGATCTACACGCAAGGCTGGTCCTACGATCCAACCGCGAACTCCGCAGGCTGGACTGCGACGGATGGCGGTGTGGGGTGGGTCGGGTTGTGAATCGGAGCTGGCCGACAGCTGTCATCGAGCTTCCGCGTCGCCGCCGCATTCGCGGGCGGCGACTGCGCCAGGCGCGCTCGCTGTCGTCGATGCTCCGACTCGCTTGCCTTCCCGGTTGATGCGCTTGCGACGGCTCGCAATGGCGCCAAGCGAGAAATGCTGGATTGCGGGCGACTGGGACCGATGCACACGCCGCGCTACGCTCGGCGCGTGCGTTCGACGGAACTAACGAGGTCCCAGCCCATCGCCTTGCGCCACGTTGCGACTGTCGGTGACGGTGGATCGCATGACGGGAGCGTGCACGGGCGATGAAGCTCACACTCGTCGTGCACCAGTTCTTGCCGCGCTACTTCACCGGCACGGAGCAATACGTCTATGCCGTGAGCAAGGCGATGCAGGCTCGCGGGCACGATGTGGAGGTCTTCGCGTTGGAGCCGAACTTCGCGGACTTGGACCCGGAGATGCTGGTCGAACGCGAAGTGGTCGACGGGATCCCGGTGTCGCGCATCCGGTTTTGGTATTGCACGGATCGCGACTTCGAGCGCATGGAGTACGAGAACCCGCTCGTCAGCGCGAAGTTCGCGGAGCACCTGCGCCAACGGCAGCCGGATGTCGTGCACTTCTTTCACGTGCGCTACATCGGCGCGAGCTTGATCGAAGAAGCCAAGGCACAGCGCGTGCCGAGCGTCGCGCACCTGATGGACTTCTGGTTCCTCTGCCCGGCAATCGTGCTGCGGCGTTCTGACGGGACCTTGTGCCAAGGTCCGCCGGACGGCGGCGCGGGCTGCATCGAGTGCATTCGCCCGGACATCGCGCAGGATCTCGGGCAGCGGGGCGTGCGTCAGGAGTTCGATGCGTTGGCGCGCACGTGCCCGCCAGGGATCGCGCCTCGATACGGGCCGACTCCTCGCGGCCTGACTTTGACGCTGCGGCCGGAACGGCTGCGTCGGGCCTTGCTGTGCGCCGATCGCATCGTCGCGCCGTCGCAGTTCTTGAAGGGAATGTTCGTCAAGAACGGCTACCCGGAGCATCGGCTGGAGACGCTCCCATACGGCATCGACGAGTCGAGGCTGATGGGCGCGAATGCGCAACGCTCGCCGCGAGGCGTCGGCGCGCCGCTGCGGGTCGGCTACTTCGGGACCATTGCGGACCACAAGGGCGTCGACCTCGTCGTCGACGCGGTTCTCGGCAGCAAGGCTGCGATCGAGTTGACGATTCGCGGCCGCACGACGGATTTCCCGGACTACGCCAACGCGCTCGTGCAGCGCAGCGCGGGGGATACGCGGGTGCGCTTCGTGGGGCCTTTCTCGCGCGGAGAACTCGGCGCCGTGCTTGCGACCACGGATGTGCTCGTTGTTCCATCGCGCTGGTACGAGAACACTCCGTTCGTGGTGCTGGAGGCCTTCGCTGCCGGCGTTCCCGTCGTCGCCGCAAACCTTGGCGGCATGAGCGAACTCGTGCGCGATGGCGTGAACGGCGAGTTGTTCTTGCCCGATGACGTCAGCGACCTGCGCAAGAGGCTGGAGCGACTCGCAGTGGAGCCACAGCGCCTCGACGCCTACCGGCGAGCGCTACCCAAGACCAAGACCATGCGGGACAACGCGATGGAGCTCGAGGCCATCTACACCGAACTCATGCATTCGCGCGCGGCGCGAGGACAAGGATGAACCCGGACCTGATCCACGAACGGCTGGCGGCCATCGAGTCGCGGCTCGCAAACATCGAACGCGGACTGATGGAGGCCAAAGAACTGCGGGCCTCGCTGCAGCACGAAGTCGACAGCCGGCGTCAACTTGCCGAGCAAGCCGCCTACTTGCTGGAGCAACTCGGCGACGCGCGGCGTCAGCTCAAGGCAGTGCAGGAGAAGCGCGGCTAGCCGGGTCTGGCGATGGGCTCATGGCTCACGCGAGCGACCAGGTTGCGCGCGAGGGCCGTCAGCCCTTCTTCGGTCGTCCAACGCGAAAAGCGCTCCTTGATGCGCGCGCCGAGGATCGGCAGTCGCGGCTCCTTCGCCGCGTCGCATGCGATGCGCGTCTGCTTGCCGAGCGCGGCAGCGAGTCGCGGCGCCATGTCGGCGTGGGTGATCCAGCGATCGAAGACGTGGTAGGTCTGGCCGCGCGTCGTCAGGTCGCCCACCGCGTCCGCCAGGATCTCGGCCGCATCCTCGACCGCAACCGTGTAGGCGCCATAGGGCGTGCGCAACTCACCGTGGTGCGTTGCCTCTCTTGCTTGCTGCGCAAAGGGGCTCGCGGTCCAGGGCTCGCGCATGCCCAGCACGAGGCCGAGCCGCCAGATCGAGGTGTTCAGGCCGTAGGCATGCGCAGCCGTGCGCAGCAACGACTCGCACGCCGAGCGCAGGCTGCCGTAGAACTCGAGCGGCGACAGCGGCGCGTCTTCGTTGCGAAGGAAGCGATCGCCGCGAGGGTCGAGGTCGGGGTCGCGCGAGAACACCGCGAGGCTCGATGTGTAGAGCAGTTGCTTCGATCCAGTCGCAACGGTGCGCTCCAGCAAGCGCATCGTTCCCGTGAAGTTCTCGGCGAACCACGTCTGTGTCGCAGTCGCAAAAGGCATCGTCGTGGCGCCCGGTTCTGAATAGGCCGCGTGAAGAATGCAGTCGACACCGTCGGCAAAGCTGTCGAGCGACGCGCCGTCCGCGAGGGAACCCTCGTGCCAGGTGATGCCGGGGATGGTTGGCCGACTTCGCCCGGCCCCAAGCGGCCGAGTGAGTAGCCGCAGTGTGTGTCCGCGCGCGAGCAGCCGCGGGACGAGCGCGTTGCCGAGCAGGCCGGTGCCGCCAGTCACCGCAACCTTCGCCATGAGCCTCCGCGTCGAGTGGATGGCGCAGCGGTGCCGCTGTCAGCATTCACGCTTGCTGGCTCGACGATGGCCAGGGTCCGTGAAGGCGCGTGCTCATGTTTCGGCGGCATGCAGAAGCGATCCTAGAAGTGGTCGCACAAAGTGCCAGCGGCTAGGGCCGGCTCAGAGGCCCATTGGCTGCGTTCTGGGATCTTCAGTGAACCCTCCGATGCGGGATCCGAACCCGCGGCCTGTCCTCGAAATCTTGATTCGGACTCGCTCACGAACCGCGGCAGCAGCCACAACACCGAGACGATTACGTCGCGGTCCTTCCTGCGCGGTCGAAAGGCAGGGGAGGGGTTTTGTCGATAAGCTCGAAACCCATGCCCGTAATCCGCGAACGTCGGTTCCTGCGCGTCAAGCTCGACATGGTGACGCGCTGCCAGATCCGTTGCGTCATGTGCCACTTCGCCCACCCGGAGTTCCAGGAGAACCCCTGGACGATGGGTGGACCGCTGCTGGAGAAGGTCGCGGCGGAACTGTTCCCGCGGGCGCATGACGTCGTGCTGTCTTCCAGCGCCGAACCGCTGCTCGCCCCTGACCTGCCGATGGCGTTGGAGCTGTGCAAGAAGCACGGCGTCCCCAACTTCCACTTCAGCACCAACTGTCTCGCCATGACCGACAAGATCATGGACTCCGTGATCGACTCGGGCATGCCGTTGATCACAGTCAGCTGCGACGGCATCACCAAGGAGACGTTCGAGAAGATCCGCAAGCCGGCAAAGTGGGAACCCTTCTTGCGTCGGTTCGACGTCATCAACGAGAGCAAGAAGCGTCGGGGAGTGAGCAAGCCCGACATCAGCGTCACGTGCGTCTTGATGCGCAGCAACATCCGCGAAGTGCCGCAGATGATCCGTTTCTGGCACGAACGGGGCGTGAAGTTCATGAACTTCGTGCACATGGCCGTCATCGGCGGGCTCGGCATCGAGAGCGAGTCGCTGATGAACGACGCGAAGCACTGCAACGAAACGATGGCTGAGGCGCAGCGCGTCGCCAACGAAGTCGGGATGCAGGTGGTGATGCCGATTCCGATCGCGGAGACCTTCGCAGACCAGGGGCAGGTGACCGATCAACAGCGCAGCGACGAAGGGGGCGGCTTTGCCCTCGTCGCGCCGAGCGCGAATCCGACCGCGCTCGCAGAGTCAGAAGAAGTCGCGAACTACCTCAATCACAAGAACCGCGAGTTCTTGCTCAAGGCCAAGCAGAAGCGGCACCACAACCGCCCTTGTTACTTCCCGTGGTACTACATCCACGTGAATCCGGACGGCACCGTGTTCCCCTGCGGTTGCTGGTTCGAGTTCACGACCTTCGGCGACTTCAAGACGCAGACGTTTGCCGAGATCTGGACCGGGCCGAAGTTCAAGGAGCTGCGTCGCCAGCTCTACAACATGGAGTTGCGCGACGTCTGCGCGAACTGCTCAGTCGCCAACATGGGCCGCCCCGACGTCAAGGCGTCGTTCAGCCACCGCGCCAAGGTGCGGCGCGAGCAGAAGAGCTGAAACGGCTCGCGCTTCGCTCCCGCCGGTGAGTCGTCGCGACGCATCGAGGCTTCGCTTCGGCTCGCGACCGCGGCTGCCGATTGCACAGTTCCATGGCGTGCCTTCGCGCGTTGCAGGGATGAAAGCCGCGGCATCAGCGCGTCTTCGTCTTGGCGAGGACGCGCTGCTCGTGGCCAAGGAGCCAGGCTTTCGCGGCAACGCCGCCGCCAAAGCCCGTCAGACTGCCGTCCTTGCCGATCACGCGATGGCAGGGCACGACGATGGGGATTCGATTCTTGCCGTTGGCGGCGCCGACGGCGCGCATCGCCTTGCTGTTGCCAGCCTTCTTGGCCTGCTCCTGGTAGTTCCGCGTCTTGCCGAACGGGATCTGCTGCAGCGCGCGCCACGCTCGCTGTTGAAAATCGGTGCCGCAGAGGCGGAGATCCAAGTCGAACTTGATGCGCTCGCCGCGGAAGTATTCGTCGAGTTGCGAGGTGACGTGCGCGCAGCGCGCACGGTCCTCGGTCTCGCCCTTGCCCAAGGGAGTCGCCTTGCCGCGAGCACGGCCCTCGTGGCCAGGGAGGTCGATGCGCAGCAACTGGCCGGCGTCGTCGACGGCGATGCGCAGCGGGCCGATGGGCGACTCGTGGACGGTGGTGAACATGGTGGTTCGACTCGGGATGCTCATGGAAGGAAGTGTCGCGACCGGGGCAAAGTCCGCGCGTGACGTCGCGCAACCACGCGTCAGCGTAGCGCGATCGAGACCCGAACGACGGGGTTCGCCAGTGCGGCCGAAGTGGGCGTTGCTTCGTCGATGTGCAGGAACGGCTGTGTGAGCACAAGGCCGGAAGGTTGCAGGCCGCGGTCCTGGATGGCTCGCTGGATCTGGGCGGCGCCCAGGCTCGCCCGCTCGTCGAAGGACCCTCGCGGCGGGTAGACCGCCAATGCGCGCACATTCGGAGCCTCCCGGATCGCCGCGCCCTCGAATGCGGCGAAATCCCCGGCCGCAGGCCCAGCGCGGAAGGGCACGACCAGCAGCGTGCGGTCGCCGTCGGTCGCAAGCCCGGCGAAGCCGGCAGTGCTCTGGCCCGCGGCGCGCAGCGCAGCGGTGGCCCGTTGCGCAAATGCCGATCGTGCTTCCCAACTGCCTGGGTCCTCGACGCAGAGCCAACGCGCAGCGCGCACGGACTCGATCGTCGGCTCGATTGGGCGCTGCGGGGCGCCGACCGTCATGGACGGCGCGGGCGACTCGGTGGTTGCTGGCTTGTCCGTTGCGGCAACTTCGAACATCGACTCGTCCCACGCGAAGTCGACAGCGTCGAAACGGATCGTGCAGGCGCCCAGACTCGCAGTGTCGGCGATGCGGACGATGCGCGTCGTCGAGGTGCGCAGGTGATCGATGACGCTGACCGTAGGCGCCGCTTCCGGTTCGATTCGTTGCAGCGACGCGACGCGGAGCGTGTTGGGTTCGAGCCTGAGCAAGAACACCGCGCCATCGCCGACCGTGAGGCGCAACTTGCCATCGTCGATGCGTGCGCAAGCCTTCGCCCGGCGCAACGGCCCGAGTGTCGCGGCGTCGAGAAGTCGCAGCATCGCAGTCGACCGCGCGGCTTCGTCGCCTTCGAGCCGGCGCGATGGCGCGCCGTCGCGTTCGGCGGTCTTCCCAACCAGGCCGTCCACCAAGTCGATGCGGCCGTCGGGCCACTCGACGCGCAATCGGTGCGGCAGGCTGCCGAAGGCTTTCGCCTTCGTGCCGTCAGGCAACGTGACCTGCGCCGCAAAACGGTCGAAGCCGGTGACGTCGCCATGGCAGGCTTCGACCACGCGCGCGGGAAGGGTCGCAGCATCGAGCCGGGCGACGTCGACGGGTGGGTCCTGAGCGGCATCCGCCGCCGGCGCGAGGTTCGGTGTGTCGCTGCAGCTCGCAAGCAGCGCGGCCGCCAATAGCGCGGTCGCGCACTGCGCGGGCATGCTCAACTGCCGCGTCGGAACTCGCGTCGCCACAGGTCGACGTCGTAGCCCCGGTCCACGTCGCCAGCAAGCTGCTGCAGCGCCTTGCGCGCCGCGAGTCGCACGTTGGGTACCGTCTCAGTGGGGCCGAGCATCGTGATGAGCGACTCGTACTGAGCTTGCGCGTTCATGCGGCCGAGCGCGATCGCGGCATTCATCCGCACGCGCGGCGTCGGGTGCGACGTGTAACCGGCGACGAGCGCAGCATGTTCTGCGGACCGCGTAAGGCCGACGCCGCGCAGCGCGTTGGCGATCATCAGCGGGTGCTGGTCCTTGTTGCCTTGGAGCAATCGGAGCCAGACCGGGACGATCTCGTCGACGCGCAGACTGTTCTCCTGCAACCGGATCAACGCCCATGCGGCGCCGATGCGGCCGCGCTCGTTGTGTTTGTCGTTCTCGACGATCCGCGCGACCACTCCCGGCGGCGTGCGTGGGTCGTGCAGGATCGCGAGCCCGAGCACCGCCCGGTCGACGAGCTGCTCGTCTTCGAGTTGCGCTCCCTGAAGGATCGTCGCCATCGCATCGCTGCGGTCGCAGAAGCCGAGCGCCGCGAGCGCGATGCCCTGGCGATAGGGATCGGAGCCATCGGAAGCCAGCGCGATGAGCTTGGTCGCGTTCGAGCCTTCGGGCTTGCCGCTGACGAACTGACGCAGCAAGCGGTCGAGTTGGTCGCGTTCGGTGTCGTAGCGCGCGACGCCAGAGTTGTTGACTGCGCGGACATAGCCGTCGAGTGCCTGGTCGATCTGCAGCAGCACGGCATGGAACTCGTTGCGCGCGGCCTCGGAGTCGATCTTCTTCTGCGCCGCCGCTTCCAAGGTGGGATCGAAGGTGCCCGCAGACTTCTTGGGATCGGAGCTGGCGCAGCCGACGAGCACGGTGAGCAGGAGCGGTAGCCAGGAGCAACGGAGCATGGGGGCCTTGGAGGGAGTGGACGGTCGAACCTTCCCGGATTCTGCCTGCCGACGGGCAGCGGCCGCAACGCCGAGGTGGCAGCTCCGCGCGTTCACCGCGGTGCCGCCGGCCCGTGGAGGCGCAATGCCTTGCCCTTCTTGCGCAGCCGCAGGTTGAGAGCCTCGACGAAGATGGAGAAGCCCATCGCTAAATAGACGTAGCCCTTGGAGAAGTGCGATCCGGCGCCTTCGGCCACCAGCGTCGTTCCGATCAGCAGCAAGAACGACAGCGCCAGCATCTTCACCGTTGGGTGCGCGTCGACGAAGGCGCAGATGCGGTCGACGTAAATCAGCATCACCAAAGACGAGATC